>DAOTUK010000215.1:0-3608 GCA_034437375.1 Chloroflexaceae bacterium
TGGTATATTTCGCTGGTGCCACGGGTGAGCCGTATGGCCGGCTTCGAGATGGGCAGCGGTATGCACATCAATAGCTGTTTGCCCGAAACGTGCGCCGACTTTCTGCGCAACTGTACCCCGATAGATTGAACCACAACACCTTTTCCTCTCGTATTGCTACCGCCTCTCGTTTCATTGTACAATACTTACAATAGTATATTAGAACGCCGCTACGGGTGATTGGCGTTCGTTTTGTTGTCACATTAAGCCGGGTAGACAAGAACTATAGGATATGGAACCGTTCCTTTTTCTGTTATCGCCTGTCGCTATGGGATACGTACCTACGTTTCTCGTACAGGTTGTTATCATTGCAGTACTGCTCTCGCTAAAGCAAAAAACCCTGGCCACAAGGTTCTTTATTGGTTGGCAGATATGCCTTATGTTGCTGGTGGCGTCGCTGCTCTTGAGCACTATTGTGTATGCGCCAATCGGCGGCTATATTAACTGGATAGGCGGCAACCTCTTTGCCTTGCTCGCCATTACGCTGGCTATCCAGTTTGCCTATCGCTTCCCATACCTGATCTACCGCCGCGAGGCAATCCTGGTGCTGGTATTCTCGCTGGCGGCGTGGGTTGGTATGATCGGGTTGATAAGCTATGAGTCCACAGCCTTGCCGTGTCGCATTGGCTATGGCTTTGAATCGTTCTACTACAATGTCTTTTGTACCGACGCAGAACCCTTCTACTCCTTCTCGAATAATCTATTCAACCTGTTGCACCCCCTGGGCTTCCTGTGGGTATTGGTCATCTGGCTACGCCAGAGTGTCCACTGCTCGTGTACGGTTACCAACCACCCCCCACCCCGCGGTGCGTGGCGCAGCCTGGCATGGTGGCGTCGGGTGGCCGCGTTGCTATGGAAGCCCCAGGGTAGCGATGCCAGCGCCGCTCGTGCGTTGGCGCTGGCTTTTAGCGTTGCAATCTTTGCGGCTATCCTGGTTCCGCTAGAAGAACAGCAGCTTATACCGGTGGGCTCCTTTGCGTCCGCCTTCCTGGTTTCCGAAGCGATCTTTATCCTGACCTATCTGGATTACTCTTTTACCCCAACCACCTTCAAGGTCAAACTGGTTGGTATTCCGCTGGTTACAACCATGATGATGGCTGGTCTGGGGGCGCCAATGATGCTCAAGTGGACACAGGAGCACTACCATGAGACGCGGCACGCTGAGGTACACGCTATTGCGCAACTGGTTGCCCGTGGCATCACCGACGAGATGCCATCAGCCGTACGCTATGTGGCAACACGCCCGACCAGCGACGGACTCTTTTCATCTTCCTATACTATGCGTTATACCAGCGACCCTGCGCTTGATGCAACCGTGCTGGCTCAGCAAGATGCCCATATGCAGTCACTCATAGCGCAAACCGGTGCAACCGACCCCATCTCGCCCCGCACCTGGCACCACCTCACCCATGTCTATCCCTGGATTGGCCAGCACATCACCGGTACCCCAACCAGGAGCCAGATACAAGAGATAATCCCCCCCGAAGGACACCATGCCTACCGCGGTCACTTCGACTCGTCCGCGCACCACTTCATACGCTACACCTTCTCGGTCGCCCCCGGCACCCTGGGCGAGGTGGGCTATAGCTACCCCGCCTATCGCAACATCTTGCACACTCGCGCCCTGCCCCTGTTCTGGATGCTGACCGGGGCTATTGTGCTCTTCCTGGTGGTGGTACCTTTTTTCGTCCAGTCCAGTCTGGTGCGCCCCCTCAATGCGCTGTTGCAGGGCGTGCGCCGCGTCGAAGAAGCGAACCTGTATGGAACCGTGCCGGTGCGAGCCGCCGACGAGATAGGACTGCTCACCGGTGCATTCAATCGCATGGTCAATTCGTTGCGTGGTTCCCGCGAGGCGCTAATACAAGAGATAGCTATGCGCCAGGAGAAAGAGCACGAACTGATGGCCCTCACAACCACGCTGGAAGAGCGGGTGTCCGAACGGACACAGGAATTACAGCTTGCCCGCGAAGAAGCGGAACACGCTCGCCAGAAAGCCGAGGAGGCGAACCAGGCCAAAAGTATCTTTCTGGCGAATATGAGCCACGAACTCCGCACCCCGCTGAATGCGATTCTTGGCTTTACGCAGATCATGACGCGCAGCACGACTCTGCCCCAGGAACACCACGAATACGTGGACATCATTAGCCGCAGTGGCGATCATCTGCTCACCCTGATTAACAATGTGCTTGACCTTTCTAAAATTGAAGCGGGCCGTATGACGCTCAACGAAACCACGTTTGATCTGCACAGCCTGCTGTCAGACCTGGGGGATATGTTCCGTCTACGCGCTAGAGAGAAGGGGCTGTCGTTTCAGGTTGAATACCCGCCCAATCTGCCCCACCATATCCGTACCGACGCGGTGAAGCTGCGCCAGATCCTCATCAATCTATTGTCCAATGCGATGAAGTTTACCCACGAGGGCGGCGTGATAGTGCAGGTTGGGAGCCAGGACGTTGATAGCGACCATGCAACGATACACTTTGGCGTGGAGGATAGCGGCACTGGTATGGCCCCTGATGAACTGGAACAGCTCTTTGAGGCTTTTGGCCAGACGAGTAGCGGACGGCAAGCCCACGAGGGCACCGGTCTGGGGTTGGCGATTAGCCGTAAGTTTGTGCAACGTATGGGCGGCGATATGTCCGTACAGAGTGAGGTTGGGCGTGGTTCGATCTTTGCTTTTACTATCACGGTTGCGCTGGATAAGGCCGGCGACAAGATGCCCACGGAGGCTCCACCACAGGTTATCGGGCTTGTCCCTGGCCAACCCACCTACCGTATTCTTATTACCGACGACCGCACCGACAACCGCACGCTGCTGATCAAGTTGCTGGCTCCCCTGGGTTTTGATCTGCGCGAGGCTCGCAACGGACAAGAGGCGCTGGCGGTATGGGAGATGTGGCATCCCCATCTTATCTGGATGGATATGCGCATGCCGGTGATGGATGGGTACGAGGCGACACGGCGTATTAAGGATACCCCCCAGGGACAGCAGACGGTTGTGGTGGCGCTCACGGCCAGCGTCTTTGACGAAGAGCAAGCGCACGTTATGGCGGCCGGGTGTGATGATTTTATGCGCAAACCTTTTCGGGAAAATGATATTTACCACGCGATGGCCACCCATCTGGGCGTGCGCTACTGCTACGCCGAGGATGAGACGGTAGCCACAGACGATGGTACCGATAGCACCAATGGAGCGCCCCTCACGACCGAGGCATTCGCAAGGTTGCCGCTGGAGTGTGTCGCGGCCTTGCAGCATGCGGCATTGCTTGGCGATATAGGGATGCTGCACCAGGTCATTGATCAGATACGCGCGTACGATACGGCGCTGGCCGATAGGGTATACCACCTGGTTGAGTCGTTCCAGTTTGAGCAGATTGTGGAAGTGATACCCGTAACGGGTGAGGTGTGCGGCGAAGCCCCATGATACCCGTGACGTTGGGGTCGGTCGGTAGCCAGGGCCAACGCAACGCGCGGGAGGTGTACGCCCCCCGCGCGCTGTCGTTTGTTGTCACATGCTCAATTGCGCTTGTCTCAAGCCATTTTGGCTACCAGCACAATTTTCAAAACTT
>DAOTUK010000216.1:0-3847 GCA_034437375.1 Chloroflexaceae bacterium
ACCCCCTCCGCCATCGAGCAAGCCCCCCCACCCCACCTCGACTCGTGCGACGAAGTACTAACCCTACTCGAACGCGCCCTGGACGAAGACCCCCCCGCCCTACTTGGCGCATCCAACTACCTGCGCAACGAAAACGAAGAAAACGGCAACAAACCGCGCCGCTTCATCCGCCCCGGCTACGACCAGCGCATAGACCAGATCGTCGCCGCCAGCCGCGAAGCCCAACACTACATAGACTCCCTGGAAGGCCAAGAACGCCAGCGCACCGGCATCAAATCGCTCAAAGTAGACTACAACAAAGTCTTTGGCTACTACATCGCCATCCCCCGCACCTACAGCAACCAGATACCCCCCAACTACGAACGCAAACAAACCCTCGCCAACGCCGAACGCTACATCACCGCCGAACTCAAAGAATATGAAAGCGTAGTACTAAACGCCCAACAACAAATTGTCGAACGCGAACGCGACGTCTTCCTACAACTATGCCACGAACTCACCCGCTACAACCAGCGACTCCGCCGCACCGCCCACACCCTCGCCCGCCTCGACGTCCTCGCCTCCCTGGCCGAAGCCGCCGTACGCGGCCGCTTCACCCGCCCCACCCTCAGCCAGGATACCGCCACCCACATCACCGGCGGCCGCCACCCCATGGTCGAACAATCCTTTGAAGACCTCTTCGTCCCCAACGACACCACCATAGACACCCAAAACCAACAAATCCTCCTCATCACCGGCCCCAACATGGCCGGCAAAAGCACCATCCTGCGCCAGGTCGCCCTCATCGTCCTATTGGCCCAGATAGGCTCCTTCGTCCCCGCCAAAAGCGCCCATATCGGCCTGGTAGACCGCATCTTTACCCGTATCGGCGCCCAGGACGACATCGCCACCGGCCAGAGCACCTTCATGGTCGAAATGACCGAAACCGCCGCCCTCCTCATGCAAAGCACCCGCCGCAGCCTCATCATCCTGGACGAAGTAGGACGCGGCACCAGCACCTACGACGGCATGGCCATCGCCCGCGCCGTCGTCGAATACCTCCACAACGAACCGCGCCTGCAATGCCGTACCCTCTTCGCCACCCACTACCACGAACTCATAGCCCTGGAACAACTGCTACCGCGCGTCAAAAACTACCACATGGCCGCCATCGAACAGCAAGGGCGCGTCATCTTTCTCTACGAACTGCGCCGTGGCAGCGCCGACCGCAGCTACGGCATCCACGTCGCCGAACTCGCCGGCATCCCCCGCCCCGTCATCCACCGCGCCTCCGAACTGCTGGCCGAACTCGAACAGCAGGGCGGAACAGAGGGGAAACGCAGCAGCGCAGAAACAGAACAGCGCGGAGAGGAGGAGACAGAGCCGCCGGGAAGCGCGGCCGCCGGGAAGCGCGGCCGCGAAGCGGCCGCAGAAAGCCCCGCAGCGCTCGTTGACGCCGCCCCCAACCCAGTCATAACCTATCTCAAGCGGCTCAACATCAACGAATTAACCCCGATAGAAGCCATGATCCGGCTCTACGAATTGCAACAACTGGCCCAAACGCCAGCAGAAACCCATAAACCGTAAGGATACACCATGCGCATTGTCCGCTCGCTCAAAGAGCATGTGACCGACTGCCCAACCCTGCTTACCATAGGCAAATTCGACGGCTTTCACCGTGGGCACCAGCTACTCATCCGCACCGCCATACACAACGCCAAAGCGTGCAACTGCTGTAGCGCCGTCCTCACCTTCGACCCCCACCCCGCCGCCGTCATACACCCCGACTGGGAGCTACGCCTACTCATAAGCCTGGAAGAGCGCATAGAGCTCATCCGCCACAACAACCCCGACCTGCTCATCATCGCCCCCTTCACCCGCCAGACCATGCAAACCACCGCCTACGACTACATGCACCAGATTTGCAAAGTCATCAACCTGCAAGAACTCTGGGTCGGCACCAACTTCTACGTAGGGCGCAACCGCGAAGGCAATATCCAACGCCTGATGGAGATAGGGCAAACCCTCGGCTACACCGTCGGATCAGTATCGCCCCTACGGATGGGCGAAGAACCCATCAGCTCAACCCGCGTGCGTACCCTGCTCAAAGCCGGCCAGGTCGAAGAAGCACAACACCTCCTTGGACGCCCCTTTAGTCTGCACGGGCGCGTTGTGCAAGGCGACCAGCGCGGACGAACCATCGGCTTCCCAACCGCCAACCTCGCCATAGACCCACTCTACCTGCGCCCCGCCAACGGCGTCTACGCCTGCTACGTCTGCGCCGCCGCCTCCCCCGACTCCCTCCTGCTCCCCTGCACCACCGGCCACCACAAAGCCGCCTGCCATGGAGCCCACCAGCGCCAGCGCGAAAGCGGCACCCCCCTGAAACCATGCACCCGCTATCCCGCCGTCGTCAACGTCGGCATACGCCCCACCTTTCACGGACACCAACAAACCGTCGAAGCCCACCTGCTCGACTGGAGCGGCAACCTCTACGGACAAGACATGCGCATCGCCTTTCTCCACCACCTGCGCGGCGAACAACGCTTCAGCAGCATAGAAGCATTGAAAGAACAAATAGCCCGCGACGCAACCCGTGCGCGGGCCCTCCTGTCCGAGTAGGGGAGAAAGATTTACCCTTGTTCCATAGCCGCCTTATGCACCTCCATATAGATACGCAACACCACATTGATACGCTGTTCATATAAACGCCATTCAGACTTGCAAGGCAAGGTACAATAGTACAATGGAGGATAGAAACCAGATGACCAGACACAAAAAGGAACCAATCCCATGAAAAGATACCCCCCATCCATCCCACCCGACGCCGAACCCCACGACGAACGCACCATCCTGGCCGCCGAACTCCGCGAAGCCCACCGCATGAACCGCGACCTCATGCGCCAGCTCAAAAAAGCCCAGGACGCCGCCAAAGAAGCCATGCGCGCACACGCCAAAATGGTAGACACCCTCACCGAAACCATGCGCGAAAACACCATCCTCAACCTGGAGCGCGACAAGTGGCAACAACGCGCCGAACATAGCGAACGCACCCGCCTGGAAATAGAACACCTCCGCGCCCTCTTCGGCTTAGAAAACATCACCAACGCCGAAGCATGCGCCATCCGCAAAGCCATGGCCCGCCTGCACCACCCCGACTCCGGCGGCGACCCGGAACGCATGAAAGCATGGAACGCCCTGCTTGACCGGTTTGAGCATGAAGCATAACCCCGACAACGTGCCTGCCACGATACACAAACACAACCAGCACTACCCCCGGCCCATAGCCCCCCCCCTGGCCCGGCTGCTATGGCTTGCGCTCCTCGCCCTCCTGCTCATAGCCTGTGGCGTCCCCGTCGAAACAGAACAACAAAACCTGGAAGCCGGCGGCCAGACCCCCCAGGCCGTCGCAACCAGCTTCTTCAACGACCTCAACCAGGCCCTGCAAGACCCCCAGATAATCGAACCCGAAACCCGCGACACCTGGGCCGCCCGACTATCCAGCTACTTTGCCCCAAGCGAACGCATGAACCAACGTACCGCCATCGCCTACATGCTCAACACCTTTGCCGACGGCCAGCGCCAACTAGAACCCAACCACACCCTCACCATAGAAATACTCTTCTCAAGCATCGAACTCGTCGAAGAACGCGGCGACCACGCCACCGTCCACATCGTTGATGGATGGCTCCGACTCCGCGAAGTACAAATAACCCCCAACGGCCGCCAGAACGTCATCCGCGACCAGCGCCGCGCCCTCCTGGACGTACTTGGCTACCACCGCGACGAACTCCCCGTACTGCGCGTCAACAACCGCTGGTTCATGACCGAATGGCCCGGCCTCCCCTGATCCGCCGCCGCCCCTCCC
>DAOTUK010000217.1:0-39385 GCA_034437375.1 Chloroflexaceae bacterium
ACAATGATGTCAACCATCAGTAAAAAGGAAGCGAAGCTGAAAACACGTCTGAAGAAACTCAAAAAAGGCAATCCTAAACTGCAAAAAGTGAAACAAGAGCTGCGTGAACTTGAAAACAGCATGTATAAGCAACGGAAGAAAAAGGACGAACTACAAAAACAAAAACCCGATCAGCAATACATCTACATGCGCCCACGGAATGAAGTGCAGGAACGGCCATTAACCGACGTGATGGCCACCAAGTATGGCGGGATAACGCGGCGAATGTTCTGGGCCAAACTCCCCTCGAATGAAGAGATTAAGGCGTTGGTAAAAACCAAGGATTAGCGGTACCGTAGAAAGGGGGCGGTTCCCCCTTCCAGGGAGGGAGCAGATACAAGCTATGGCAACATTTTCTCGGGCCCCGCGTCTCCGCAGAGGCGCGATTGTCGGGGTAGATATGTTCAACCCGGTCGCCAGCGTCATCCTATTTCAATACAACCCCCACACCCTGACCCGCACGCTAAACGCCAATCGGGTGGGGAACGAAGGTGCGCCCGGCGGCCAGCATATGCGCCTGAACGGTGCCCCCCGCGAAACTATTTCGCTGGATGTGGAAATTGACGCCACAGACCAACTTGAAGCCGAGCAACCCACCGCCGTGCAGATGGGTATTTATCCCCAACTCTCGGCGCTAGAAATGCTGCTCTACCCCAAAAGCAGTCTGGTTATTGCCAATACCGCCCTGCTGGCCGCCGGCACGATTGAAGTTATCCCCCCGGTGGGGCCGTTGACTCTCTTTATCTGGGGCCCCAAGCGCATCTTACCGGTTATCCTTACCGACTTTTCCGTCACCGAAGAGGCGCACGACCCCAACCTGAACCCCATTCGGGCGACCGTATCGTTAGGGTTACAGGTACTCACCTATAACGACCTGTCGTTGACCCACCCCGGCTACTACGTCTTTCTGGCGCATCAGGTGGTCAAGGAGACGATGGCCACGATAAGCAGTATGAGTAATGTACCGGCCGCGAACAGCGGCGGGGGTACAAACGACACCATGTCCGGCGTTGGCAGCGTCAAAAACCTGACGTCGGTTGGGTATGGTCTGGTTCAAGAGGCGGTATCGCAACATGCTACCCCGCCCCCGCCCCCAGGACAACCAGACCAGGAACCGTGAACACGTACCGATTGGAGGAATACCAATGTTTGATGAAACAAGTCGCTACCACCATATTGAAACCGCCACCTACCAGGCCGCCAATGGGCAGGTCATTACCTACAAAAAACGGCGCTTTCTGCCGCAGGGCGAACAATTGCCGCTGCTGGTTGAAGTAACCCTGAGCGAGGGCGACCGGCTGGATCTGGTAGCCGTGCGGACGATTGGCGACCCGCAACAGTTCTGGCGTATCTGCGACGCGAACAATACCATGAACCCCTTTGCGCTCACCAGCGAGGTGGGGCGGACGCTGCGTGTGCCGCTGCCGCAGTTTGAGAACAACCCCTTCATACAGGTGGGGACACATGGCCAGACGAATGACGGTACCACCAGTTAGCATAAGGAACTCACAGGCGTATGAACCTTCTGGGTATCCATCTTACGGTGTTAATTGGCCCGACGGTGCCGCTACCAGCGCCGCCGCTGCTGCTTGAGACCCTGGAAAGCGTGGCAGTTATCCACAGCGACCAGGGACGCGCCGGGTTCCAGCTCACCTTGCGCGGGCCGGTTTGCTCGACTTGCTCGATTATAAACTGCTCAGCTTGCCAATCCTCCGCCCCGCCAATCGCGTTATTCTGATCGTGACGTTGAACGCCAGACCGCGCGTGCTGATGGATGGGTTTATTACCCACCAGGAATTGCAACCCGGCGACGAATCGGGGGCGGCTATTCTCACCGTTACAGGTGAAGATGTCAGCGTGAAAATGGATCAGGAAGAAAAAGTCATTGAACACCCGGCCCAGAACGAATATGTGGTCGCCACCAAAATTATCGCCAGCTACAGCCAGTACGGCCTGATACCCAACGTTGTCCCCCCGCCGGTGAGCGAGGTACCCAATCCCATCGAATGGATACCCGGCCAGCAGGGCACCGACTTGCAGCACTTGAAACTGCTCGCCGGAACCTTTGGCTACGTCTTTTACATCACGCCGGGCCCCGTGCCGGGCGTCAACACGGCCTACTGGGGCCCCGCAAAGTGGGTGGGACTGCCCCAACCGGCCCTCTCGGTCAATATGGGCCCCGATAGCAACGTCGAGTCGCTCAACTTCCAGCACAACGCTATGGCCCCGCAGTTTGTCGAAGGCTGGATACAGGATCAAACCACCAACCTGCCGGTGCCGGTGCAAACCTTTGCCAGCACCCGCACCCCCCTGGCCAGTCAACCGACCTGGTTGCTCAACTACGCGCATGTACGCCGCACCCAGTTGCATACCCACCTGGACGCACGCAAGGGCGCACTCAACGCGATGCAAGCCTATGCCTATGCCCAGGCAATGACCGACAGTTCCATGGATACGGTTGTCACAGCCACCGGCACGCTAGATGCTCTGGGATATGGCGACATCTTACAGGCCCGCGGACTGGTGGGGGTGCGCGGGGTTGGCTATACCTACGATGGCATGTATTACGTGTCCAGCGTTACCCACACCATCCAGAAGGGAGCCTATAAACAAAACTTCACGCTGTCCCGCGAAGGCGTTGGATCGATCACACCGCTGGTACGGCCGTGAGTGCAAAGGAATGACTGACCTATGCCAGAATACTTTGGCAAATATCGTGGAAAAGTAGTCAACAACGTTGACCCCTTGCAGATGGGCCGTGTCCAGGTGAGCGTGCCCGCCGTGCTTGGGGATAACCGCATGAGTTGGGCCGACCCGTGCGTCCCCTATGCGGGGCCAAAGGTCGGGTTCTACGCCATCCCCCCCGTCGGGGCCAATATCTGGGTGGAGTTTGAAGGCGGCAAACCGGAAAACCCCATCTGGAGCGGTTGCTTTTGGGGGTCAAAAGTGGAAATGCCCACCGAGACTCTGACCCCCGCCGCCCCCAACACGCTGCGCCTGATCAAGACCCCCACCAATACCCTGATGCTGGATGACACGCCCGGCGTCGGAGGCATGACCCTGGAAGTAGGGCCGCCCCCCACACCGCTTGCCAAACTGGTGATGGACAACGCCGGCAATATCGAAATCAGCACGGCCACCGGTACGGTCGAAGTCATGGCACAGGGAGTGCGTATTACCTTTGGCGCCGCCGTTATTGAACTATCCGCAACGGGTATAGCAATCAAGAATGGCGGTATGACCATTGATCTCGCGGTCAACAGCGTCTCCATTAACAATGGCGCTCTGGAGGTCACATAATGCCCGGTTATTTATTATTTGCCCAATCGCAGATAGTGTGTGCCCACGGCGGCCAGGCCAAGCCAGTCGCCACCAACCCGCGAGTCAAGCTCAGCGGACAACCCATCGTCACCCAGTCCGGCAGCTATGCCATCTCCGGGTGCTCCTACCCGCCAAACGCCGGGGGGCCGTGTGCGACGGCCCAATGGTTGAAGGGCGCACTGCGCGTCAAAGTGATGGGGCAGCCGGTGCTGCTTCAGGATAGCCAGGCGCTGTGTACCCCCACCGGTACCCCCTTAACGATTGTTCAGACCCAACTACGGGTGAAAGGAATGTGAGGTACTATTATGCACATTGGATACCCGTACCGTATTGATAGCCGCGGCCGCACCGCCCGCCCCACCACCAACGACCATATACGGGAGCTTATCGAGCAGGTCTTGTTTACCACGCCCGGCGAGCGCGTCAACCGGCCGGACTTTGGCAGCGGCTTGCAGCAACTCGTCTTTGCCCCGGCCGGTGACGAGATGGCCACCACAACCCAGTTTCTGGTACAGGGGGCCTTGCAACAGTGGCTCGGCGACGTGATCCAGGTAGAAGCCGTGCAGGTGCAGAGCGAAGAAGCCACCTTGCGGGTGACAGTGCAGTATGTTGTCCGCAACAACCAGCAGCGGTATACCGCACACTTTGAACGAGAGCAAGGGTTATGATGACGGCAGTACCGACAACTGATACAACCTTTCTCAATCAGCGCCGCCAGGCCATCGGGCAACATCCTACCCAAATCGGACTTGATTATATTGAGCTAGAACCGCGGATGCCTGGGAGTTGGTATCTCTGGTTGCACTTTATACCGGCGGCGCAGACTGTGCCCGACAAGCCGGTGACGCCCGCAACCTTGACCACGGACAATATCCGTATTACGGATGTGGCCGGGCAACTTGACCTGAGCATGGAAGTTGTGGAGATTATCTTTACCCCCGCTGATGACGGGGAACAGGCCATCCCCGACGCCATAGGTATTGTCGTGCGCGAAGCGGAGCGACCGGTGCAATCGTCCAGCCACGCACAGCGGTACATCGTCCACCTGATCAATGTCCCCCATCTCGACCCCTTCTTTGCCCAGATGGCCTTCTCGCTGCACGTAGATGAGCCGGGCCTGGTTGACAGCCACGTCTCGCTCAAGACGGAACCGGAACCTGCCCCGACCCCCAATATCAACTATCTGGCCCGCGATTACAGCACCTTCCGCAAGCTCCTACTTGACCGCCTATCCGTGGTGATGCCAGCGTGGAGCGAACGCAACCCCGCCGATATTGGCATCACGCTGGTTGAAGTGCTGGCCTATGCCGCCGACTATCTGAGCTACTATCAAGATGCGGTGGCGACCGAAGCCTACCTGGGCACGGCCCGCCGCCGCGTTTCCGTCCGACGCCATGCCCGCCTGCTCGATTATATGATGCACGAGGGCTGCAATGCTCGCGTCTGGGTACAGGTTCAGGTCGCCGAGCCCCTCTTTTTAGCCGAGAAGACCCCGCTGATAACGCGCATCCCGGGCCAGGATACGCGCCTATCCCCCCGCGCAAACCAGACGTTGGGAAGCGTTATCATGCAGTACAACGACGTAGAGGGCGAAGCACCGCAGGTGTTTGAAACGATGCACGCTATCACGCTGCGGCCCGCTCACAACGAGATGCCCTTGTATACCTGGGGCGCAACCGAACTTACCCTCCCGAAGGGCAGCACCCGCGCCACCCTCAGACAACGCGGCGATATAGCCCTCTCCCCCGGCGACGTACTTATCCTGGAAGAAGTGAAGAACCCCGCCACCGGGGAGGGGGCGGGGGCTAATCTCGCCCACCGGCATGCCGTCCGCCTGACGAGCGTCACCGAAACAGCAGACGCCATCGGGGGGGCGCTGCTTGGCGAGGAGAGCGCCGAAATTCCCCTGCTTGACGTATGCTGGCAAGCCGAAGACGCGCTGCCCTTTGACCTGTGCCTGGCTACCGTGGTGAATGGCAATCCCATTGATAGCGTGAGTGTGGCGCGGGGCAATATCGTGCTGGCCGACCATGGCCGCACGGTGCGGGATGAGCCACTGGAACCGGCCATCGTGCCGGAACAGGGGCGCTACGCTCCCCGGCTCCAGCGGGCCAACACGACCCACGGTACCCCCTACGATGACGAACTGGCCCGCACACAATCCGCCGCGACGGTGATGATACAATCGCCAGACAAAGCCGTGCCGCTCATCGCCCTGGCCGCGGCCGATGAGGTCTGGAAGCCACAAAAAGACCTGCTGAATAGTACCCGTTTTTCGCTTGACTTTGTGGTAGAGACAGACAACGACGGACAGGCCTTTCTACGCTTTGGCGACGGGGAGCATGGCAAGCGCCCGGTAGCGGGAACAGCCTTGACCGCTACCTATCGTATTGGCAACGGCACGGTAGGCAATGTCGGCGCCGACGCCATCGCGCACGTGGTTTCCGAACAACCCGGCATCCGTGCGGTGCGTAACCCCATCCCCGCGCAGGGCGGCACCGACCCGGAGTCTATCGAGCGCGTCCGACGCGATGCGCCCCAGGCCCTCCGCGATCAGGAACGCGCCGTGACCGAAGCCGACTATGCCGCCATTGCGGCCAGCGTTACCCAGATCCATACCGCCACCATCGCCAACAACCCGGTGACAACCATTACGTTGAGCGACGCAGAGACGGCCGTACAATCGCGCTTTGCCCCCAACCAGTGGGTTGAGTTTAGCAACGAGGCCCTGACGTTGCATGGTCTGCCCGGTATCTTTGCCCGGTTGACCGCCGTGAGCGAACACAGCCTGACCGTAGGCGCGTGGGAACCCATGACCCCCGAACAGCAAGCCCTCTGTGGCGATGATTGGCCCCGCAATCTGGGCACGCGCCCCATCGTGCGGCGGTGGGATTCGCCGGGCATCGTCACGCTGGAAACCCCCGTTACAAGCGATGGGTGGCTTGAACTGGAAAAGGGCATTGAAATACTGTTTGAGGCAGGGCACTACAAAACGGGTGATTACTGGCTTATCCCAACCCGCCACCTCACGGGGCAGATTGACTGGCCCGCCACCGACCCACAGCCACCGCTCGGTATCCGGCACCATTACGCCCCCCTGGCCGCCCTGACGCTGGCCAAAGGCTCGTGGACTATCCAGGAAGATTTGCGGCGGCTCTTTTCCGCGCTCACGGGCGGCCTGTTGAGCAAGCAGGGCGACGTGATGACCGGCGCTTTGCGCATTGGGGCCGACCTGTACATTGACGACAAGGTTGGTATCGGCACAACCCAACCCGAAGCAGCGTTAGACGTCAAGGGGCATGCGTTGATCAACGGCAGTCTGACGGTGGATACCAACACGCTGCATGTGCAGAGCGAGCAAAAGCGCGTTGGTATCGGCACCACCGACCCCAAAACCACGCTCGATGTCAACGGCGATATTATCACCCGCAGCGTTGGCATGGGGGGCAACAATCGCGGGGGGCATTGGGATACCGACGGAGCCTTCTATCGCTACGATAATCAGGTCTACCTCACCGTTGATAATAACCTCTACATCCGCGATGTGAAGGGCGCGGCCCAGATGCACGTTGACACCAACCAGGGGCGGCTTGGTATTGGAAGAACAGACCCCCGACAGGCGTTAGATGTCGAGGGGCATGCCTTGATCAGTGGCAGTCTGACGGTGGACACCAACACGCTGCATGCGAGGAGCGGGCCGTGTCGCGTCGGGATTGGCACTGGCAATCCCCAGACGACCCTGGATGTTATAGGCGATATTCTCACCCGCGGCCTTGGCGTGGGCAGCGACAATCGCGGGGGACATTGGGATACCGACGGAGCCTTCTATCGCTACGATGGCCAGGTCTATATTACGGTTGATGATAACCTCTATGTCCGCGATGCGAAGGGCGCTATCCAGATGCACGTTGACACCAACCAGGGGCGGATGGGGATCGGGACGACCAACCCCGAATCCAGTTTGACCGTTAATCCAAACATCCGGCACGATAACCACTATGACCAATATGGGGACGCGGTGATGACGCTCTTTGAGCCAGCGGATAATGGGGGCAACAATCCCAACGGCACCCGCGATATACTCAACCTGGTGCGGGAGGGGGTGGCTGGACAGTCCTATGGCAACAAGGTTTCGTTGGCCATCGGTCGCTATGAGAACGCAGGTGCGACTTCCCGCACCCAGTTGGATATTAAACTGACCGATAACCAGTTTAATGCCCACGATGCGGTGTTGTCTCTCCGCAGCAACGGCCACGTTGGCGTTGGGACAAACAACCCGGGCGAACGGCTTGACGTCAACGGCAATGCGGTCATCAGCGGCAGTCTCACGGTGGATAACAACACCCTGCATGTGCAGAGCGGGCAAAATCGCGTGGGGATTGGGACACCTGCACCAGCAAGGACATTGGATGTTGATGGCGATATTATCACCCGGGCCATTAGCGTGGGCAAAAGTCGAGAAGACCATTGGGATACCGACGGGGCCTTCTATCGCTACGATGGGCAGGCCTATATCACGGTTGATGATAACCTCTATATCCGCGATGCGAAGGGAGCTATCAAGATGCACTTTGATACCAACCGCGGGCGACTATGTATTGGAGACACCGGGCCGGCCGAGGCGCTGGATGTGTGGGGCAAAATCAGGTTGAATAGTGGACAGGAGCGCGAGTGTCGAATGTGGGTTGACGACAATAGAAAGGCCTTGATGTTCCAGATGACTGGCTCTCATCACCACCCAAACAAGACCAGAATAGCACTATGGAACGGTGACGATAACTGGGACTTCTCCTCTGATGGGCGCTTGAAAACCGCGATTGAAGACGAAGAACATATCCTGGCGCGTCTGATGCAACTGGCGGTCAAGAATTATTATTGGAAAGATGAACCGGACGCACCGAGGAAGAAGATAGGGTTTATTGCCCAGGATGTACGGCCGCTCTTCCCCGCGCTGGTGGGCGAAGTGCCCGACGACGCGGGGGACGAGCCAATGCTGACGTTAAAGTATGGCGCGTTTGGGGTGTTAGCCGTGGGGGGATTACAAGAACTGAAGCGGGAGAAAGACGCCGATATTGCGGCGCTCCGCACCTTGATTGAACAGGAAATCAGCAACCTGAACGCGCAGATACAGAGGAATAGCTAATGAAAGAACAGATAGAACAGCGCCTCCGCCAACTTCAGCAGGAATTTGAGTCGGGGCAGCAGCTACTCGCCGATCTCGAACAGCGCCAGCAGAGTCTCCGGGAAACTTTGCTCCGCATCGGGGGGGCTATCCAGGTGTTGCAGGAGTTGCTCCAGGCGGGCGATACGTCGCCGGCCAATGGGGCCGCGGCGGCGGACACACCCGCGGTGGTAGTACCGGGCGATACGCGGGGACATGAACCTGCTTCTGAAAGCGACCTCCCTTAGACGGGTCATGTCGGGGGGCGTACCACAGCGGCCATGCCCTCCCTGGGCACGCGGGCATCTTACCCGTTCTGGGGCAAGCGAGACGCTCGCGCTCCCAGTGATTTCCCCCCCCAGGTGTGAACCCTTACCATTAAGCGGGTGTCGTATAGCCCCCGCTCCCACAACCCACTGACAAACCGTGCATACACCCCACCTGAGCGCTGAGAAGCGTGGTATCATAACAAGGAACACCCTGCAACGGGGTATATGCCTACACATTAAACGGAAGGAGTAGCGGACAATGACACCAGGAGAAACCCTACAATCCGAAAACGAGTGGCTGAAACAACGGGTGGCTGAACTGGAAGGCGAGCTTGAACAGACCCGCCGCATTGTTGAGAAAATGCCGCAACTGGTCTTTGTATTTGATCTGGTCGAACAACGCAATATCTATACCAACCGTGAGGTAGCCGAAACGCCTGGCTATTCCCCAGAAGCAATACAGGCAATGGGTGATAACATCCTCCCCCAGATTATCCACCCCGACGATATGGCCAATGTTCTGCCGGCCCACTTTGACCGCCTGGCCCAGGCGCAAGATGACGAGGTTTTAACCGTCGAATATCGTTTCCGCAACAGCCAGGGTGACTGGCGATGGGTATCCGGGCAAGATATTGTGTTTGCCCGGGCCGAAGATGGTTCCGTGCGACAAAGCCTGGGGGTGGTACAGGATATTACCGAACGCAAACAGGCCGAAGCACAAATGCAACTCTTTCACTTTAGCCTGGAAAACGCCTCCGATGGTATCCACTGGCTCGATCCGCAAGGGCAACACGTCTATGTCAACGAGGCGCTGTGCCAAAACCTGGGCTACACCCGCGAAGAGTTGCTTGGCATGGGCGTGCCCGACATTGACCCGAACTTTCCGAAGGAGGCCTTTCATGTGGCCTGGGAGCAGGTCAAGCAACAAGACAGAACGTTTGAAACGATCCACCGGCGCAAGGATGGGAGCTTGATGCCGGTTGAGGTCAAAGCCAAATATCTGGAATACAATGGGCAGGAATATCTCTGCTCCTTTCTCCGCGACATAACGGAGCGGAAGCAGATGGAAGAGAACCTGCACCGTTTCCGCCTGCTGGTGGAGAATGCGGCGGACGGCATCGGAGTTGCGTCGCTCGATGGTATTATCACCTATGTCAACCCCGCCTACCAGCGCATGATGGGCTACGATGATACGCTGGTCGGCACCAACATTCTCGACGTGTACAACGAGCCCGCCGAAAAGATGCTGCACCTGGTACAGCACGTGCGCGAGCATGGAAGCTGGCAGGGCGAACTTTCGTACAGGCGCAAGGACGGCACAATCTTTCCGGGCGTGATGTCCGCCTTTGCCATATACAACGAGCAGGGCGAAGTCCAAAACGTGGCCGGCATTATCCGCGATGTGACGGAGCGCAAGCAGATAGAAACGCACCTCTACGAGAGCCAGCAACAACTCCAGTTTATTCTGGAAGGCAGCGGCGACGGCGCGTGGGACTGGCACATGGGGGCCAATACAGCCGTCCTCTCCGAGCGCTACCGCGAGATGCTTGGGGGCTATACGCTAGAAGAATTGCCGAACCAGGTAGAATCGTGGCTCAACCTGATGCACCCGGAAGATCAGCCGGAGGTCAACCAGCGGTTGCAGGAGTACCTGGCCGGGCACACCACTATCTATGCGGTGGAACACCGTTTGAAGCATAAGCGTGGCGAATGGCGCTGGACGCTCTCGCGGGGCAAGGTTATCGAACGCGACGCCGAGGGCACACCCCTGCGGATGACGGGTACGCTCTCCGACATCCACGAGCGCAAACAGCAAGAAGAATCGCTCCGGGCGTTCCAGTCTTTGATAGAGGCCTCGCCGGACGGTATCGGTATTGCTACGATGGATGGTATCACCACCTACGCCAACCCGGCCCTGCAATCGCTGACTGGTTATGGTGAAGCGCTTATTGGCAAGAGCTTTATCGAGCTTTACCCGCAAGAATATCAAGCCGCAGTCGCTAGTAGCGCCCAGGAGGTTGCCACGCAGGGCTACTGGCAGGGCAACCTTATGCTCCAACGGCCCGATGGTGAACAGGTACCGGTGCAACTCAGCTCGTTCATTATCCGCAACAAACAGGGCCAGCCGATTCGGATGACTGGTATGTTCCGCGATTTAACCGAGCAACAGCGAGCCGAAGCCGAACGTATCGCCCTACAAGAGCAGGTTATCGAGGCCCAACGCGAGGCGCTGCGCGAGCTTTCTACGCCCTTGCTCCCGCTTGACCGCAATGTCCTGGCCTTGCCGCTGGTGGGAAGTATAGACAGCAGCCGGGCACAGCAGGTGATGGAGACGCTGCTGGAAGGTATCGCCGCCCACCAGGCCGATATGGTAATCGTAGATATTACGGGGGTGAAAGTCGTAGATACCCAGGTTGCCCAGGCGCTTGTCCGTACAGCACAGGCTGTGCGTCTGCTTGGGGCCCAGGTTATCCTGACGGGGATACAACCCCAGATTGCCCAGACGCTGGTCCATCTGGGCGCCGATATGGGCGGGATAGTAACGCGCAGCACGCTACAAAGTGGTATTGCCTATGCCTTGCAGCGGATGGAGGGTCAGAACGGGAGCAAGAACCCGTAAACGAAACAGCAAGAGCGACCCACCGATAGGCTCGGATGGACACTGATAGGCGCGTACCGGTGTCCATCCGTGCGCATTGGTAGTTTTTTTCTGGTTTGCGCACCTGCTTCACAAGCGCGTTTCGAGCCCGCCCAGTTCGCGGGCCAGTTTGTGGGGTACGTCGTCAGTATCTGATAACATAGACAGAAATTCTGTGACGATGGGGGCCTGGATGTCGTGGTTGATCAGGAAGGAGTCGTGGCCGGCAATGGAGGGAAGTTCGATATGGCGGGCCGGGCGGCCAACTCGTTCTAACGCATCGGCAATGGCCTGCGAGTCGGCTGGCGAGTAGAGCCAGTCGCTTGAGAAGGAGAGCAGCAGGAACTCGCACTGGCTGCGGGCAAGCGCCGCATCGAGCGAGCCATAGCGCCCCGGCAAATCCCAGTAGTCCATCGCTTTGGTGATGTAGAGGTAGGAGTTTGCGTCGAAGCGGTTGTTAAAGGAGTCCCCCTGGTAATCCAGGTAACTTTCGACTTCAAATTCTGGTTCGAGCGTAAAGCGGGGCCCGGCGGTTTGTTCGGTCATATCGCGCCCAAACTTGCGTTCCAGGGCCATTTCGCTGAGATAGGTAACGTGGGCCAGTTTGCGGGCCGTGGACAGGCCTTCGGTGGGTGGTTGGTGGTCATAGTAGTCGCCGCCGCGCCAGTTGGGGTCACGCATAATGGCGTTGCGCCCGATAGTGTTCCAGGCAATCGTCTGGGGCGACGAGCGGGCCGTGGTGGCGAGCAGTATGGTGCCGCCAACGCGCTCTGGATAAGCGGTGGCCCATTCCAGCGCTTGAAAGCCGCCCATGGAGCCGCCCGCAACGGCCAGTAATCTGTCTATCCCCAGGTAATCTATGAGCCGTACCTGGGCCCGTACCATGTCTGAGATGGTAATGACGGGGAAGGTTGCGCCATAGGGCTTGCCGGTGGCCGGGTTGATGCTCGAAGGCCCCGTGCTGCCCTGGCATCCGCCCAGGATGTTGGAGCAGACAATAAAGTAGCGGTCGGTGTCAAACGTGCAGCCCGGCCCGACCATAGCATCCCACCAGCCTGGTTTGCGATCCGACGGGCTGTGCCAGCCGGCGGCGTGGGCATCTCCCGACAGGGCATGCAGCAGCAGAATAGCGTTGCTTCGGTCTTCGTCGAGGTGCCCATAGGTTTCGTAGGCCAGAGTAATGGGGGCCAGAGTTTCGCCACTGTCAAGCGGCAAGGGCGTTTCCCATGTGGCATATTGTTGCTCGACGATACCCACATCGCGGTCTTTATTGCGCAGGTGGAGCGTACAGGTAGTATTTTTGGGGGTGGGGCGGGTATCGGTGGCCGGTATCGGCCGAATAACACCGCCCGAACGGGCCTCGCGTCTCACCGGGGTGCGTGCTGGCTCCGGGGTGCGTGCTGGTTGTGGATGCACACGCAGCGTCATAGGGTTTACTCCTCTCTCTTAAACCTTCGCCAATGCTTGTTCCAGATCTGCGATAATGTCCTCGACCGTTTCAATACCGACTGATAACCGGACAAAGTCGTCTGTGACTCCCGTAAGTTTCAATTCATCCGCGGAAAGCTGGCTGTGGGTGGTGGTGGCGGGGTGGATAGCCAGGCTTTTGGCGTCGCCAATGTTTGCCAGGTGCGAGAAGAGTTTGAGGTGTTCAATAAATTTTGCACCTTCGGCTTTGCCGCCCTGAATACCAAACCCGACCAGACCACTTTGTCCTTTGGGGAGATATTTCCGAGCCAGTTTATGCGAGGGGTGGTCGGGCAAACCGGGGTAGTTGACCCAGGCTACTTTGGGGTGTTCCTTCAGATAGGTTGCGACGGTGAGCGCGTTTTTGCTGTGGCGCTCCATACGCAATGGGAGCGTTTCCAGGCCCTGGAGGAAGAGGAACGAGTTAAAGGGGCTGAGCGCCGCGCCCATATCGCGCAGCAGTTGGACCCGCACCTTCAGGATGTAGGCCAGCGGCCCGAATGTCTGGCTAAATATCAGGCCGTGGTAGGCGGGGTCGGGTTCGGTAAAGGCGGGAAAGCGCCCATTCGTCCAGTCAAACGTGCCACTATCTACAATCAAGCCGCCGATACTGGTACCGTGGCCGCCAATGTACTTGGTGGCCGAGTGCATCACAATGTCGGCCCCCCAGGCAAAGGGGCGACACAGGTAGGGGGTGGCGGTGGTGTTGTCTACCATCACGGGGACGCCCTGTTCGTGGGCGATAGCGGCAATCTGTTCCAGGTCTATTACATCCAGGCGGGGATTGCCGATGAGTTCAAGAAAAACGAGCTTTGTTCGCTCATCAATGGCCTTGCGGAAACCGTCGGTGTCGCGGCCATCTACAAAGCGCGTGGTGATATTGAGTTTGGACAGGGTATGGCGGAAGAGGGTATAGGTTCCTCCATACAGGTCGCTGGCGGAGACGATGTTATCGCCGGCTTCGGCCAGGGTGAGGATACCAAGCGTGGCGGCGGCCTGGCCCGAAGCGACGGCCAGCGCCGCAGTGCCGCCCTCCAGGGCGGCGATACGTTGTTCGAGTACGTCGGTGGTCGGGTTCATAATGCGGGTGTAGATATTGCCAAACTCTTGCAGGTTGAAGAGCCGTGCGGCGTGCTCAGTATCTTGAAAATTGTATGATGTGGTGGCATAGATGGGTACTGCGCGTGCGCCTGTTGTGGGGTCTGGTTGCTGGCCGCCATGCAGGGCCAGCGTTTCAAACCCGAATGTTTCTTGTTCTGCCATTTCCTATCGCTCCTTGTGCGTAAACAAAAAGCCCTCATCTCCGTTATGGGAGATGAGAGCTGTTGTTTCTCTGATATATGAAACCGTTTCTGAGTATCAGGTTATCAGAAAGGGCTTACATCAAGTACACCTTCTCATCTTCCAGACCTTGCTGCCGGACTTGGCACCTTCCTGACTGAGCTCTGGTCAGGGGTTGCCGAGGTTTCATAGGGCCGGTCCCTCCACCTCTCTGGATAAGAGCAGCTATTATGCAGTTGTTCTAAAAGAGAGTACCAGAGTTTTGTGCATTTGTCAAGTCGCAGATAGCGAAACCATGAAATCCCCCCTCCCAATTGGCTTTGTTTCATGCTATACTGTATCGTGTAGCAGAATCGAGAACAACCACCGATAAGATTGGCGATTGAAAGGGTGTGGTGAGAATCATGGTTCAAGCAGTGCGTGATAGGATTGTCGCTGTAGGGCGCTCGGTGTGGGGCGTGGTACGTCCGGTTCTGGGATGGGCCTGTATTCTGGTCGGTATTGCCGGTATTTTTCTGCCGGTATTGCAAGGCTCCATCTTCCTGGTTATCGGGGTATCGCTGGTAGGGCGACGCAACAAAATCATCCGCTGGAGCATTGTCCATGGCAAGCTCGTGTTGCGGCGTTGGGCCGCGCTCCCGACGCCGGTTATCGGTACTCTGGGGCAGGTGGCCGTGCGTATCCAACAGGAGTCATCGCGCCAGATGCGCCGCCTTGCGCTGGCCTGGCGGGCTCGCCAGCAGGCGCGGCGACAGGCCCGCCAGCAAACGCCCCCGTGTTGCCAACGCTCTCCAGGGTCACCGTAGCACAATGCCAGAACTTCCCGAAGTTGAAACGATTGCCCAGAGCCTTGCGCCCCAGATTGCGCAGCGGTTGATTGTCGCGGTTGAAAAGCTCGACTGGGAGCGGATGGTAGAGACGCCCGATGTGCGGGCCTTTCTCCAAACGCTAGAGGGGCGGCGGGTTGCGCGCGTGGGGCGGCGGGCCAAGTGGCTGTTGTTCGCGCTCGATGCCGGCTGGACACTGGCGCTACACCTGCGTATGTCGGGGCGTCTCTGTGTATACGACGCCGCCCCCCCCGCCGACCAGCATACCCATCTGGTGCTGGCGCTTGACAATGGGCAACGGCTCTTCTTCCGCGACCCCCGCAAGTTCGGGCGGGTGCGCTTGCTGGATGGGGCGGGGGTGGCGGCGCTCGACGCGCGGTATGGGCCGGAACCGCTAGACGACCAGTTTCAGGCCCACGACCTGGCGCAACGGTTGGCCCGCCGTCGTACGCGGCTCAAGCCCCTGTTGCTAGAGCAGACATTCATTGCAGGCCTGGGAAATATTTATGTAGATGAGTCGCTCTGGTTGGCCCGGCTCCACCCGCTGCGAGCCGCCCACACGCTCACGCCAGAGGAAGCGACACGGCTCTACCAGGCCATACGAACGGTGTTACAGCAGGCGATTGCCAGCGGGGGGAGCACGCTGCGCGACTATCGCAATGGGTATGGTGATGTCGGGCATACCCAGGAGTATTTCTCGGTGTATGGCCGCAAGGGGAAACCATGCCCGCGCTGTGGGGCCACCGTGGCGCGGGTGGTCGTTGCGCAGCGAGGAACCCATCTATGCCCGATATGCCAACCATCCGAGGGGTGCGCTACCGGCGCTCCCGCATTAGTTGACAACTGATTGTTTCCCTTTGCCGTTTCCATTGGTACCGTTGGTGCCGTTGGTACCGTTGGTGCCGTTGGTATAGGTGATGCTATTCATGCGGGCCCGTTCGTCCACCAACCGTTTGACCAATTCATTGATAATGGGAAATTCGCTACTCCACCCCTCGTCGCAGTCTTCCCAGAACTCCGCCATAGCGCGGTGGCCGGCGCGCTCATAGGCCAACGCTTGCGAAAGCATCTCCACCCGGTCAAGCTGTTTGACCAGCCGGGCTTCAGGACTCTGGCCTTCGGCATACTCTGTCCAGAGTTCAAGATAGTGATCGGCCTGGGGCAACGCTTCAATAAGCTCAACCATCGCCCGGTGTTCGGCTGCTTGCTTGGCCTCGGCCCCAAACAGACGACGGGCCGAGTAGGGCAAGTCGCCGACCAGTGCTTCGGCAATATCGTGCAACAACGCAATCGCAACCACGCGCCCACGATCCAGGTGGGGGTACAGGTCGCCCACCATCATGGCCAGGGCTGCAACGCTAAAGGTGTGCTCCGCGATACTTTCCACATTGGCCATACCGCGTTGCAGCCAGCCGGTGCGCGGAAGAAGTTTGAGCGTGATCAGTCGCGCATGCAAATCTAAGATTGCCGCTGCGTTTTGATTGTCCATTCTTTGCTACCTCCCTGGTCATACTGAACCCTTACGAAAAAATCCCCTAAAAAAAACAGCCCCCAGAAATCTACGACAGTTTATAGTAGGGAATAGTATTATCCCATGACCATTCAGCAAAGTCAACCATTTTTTTATCATTTTGCAAAAATTGCTGGTGGGGACGGTATTGCGTACGGGGGCAAGTAGGCGGGAACAAACCTGGGAGCGCGGCCATCCTGCCCGCCCCGGAGCAGGCGGGACGCCTGCGCTCCCAGAAAGCGTACCCTTACGGATAACCAGTTACATACACAGGACGATTACAAAATCCCTGGGGAGCGGGCGGGGTTGGGCCCCGCAAAACCACCTGTTTGGGGGGGTGTGGCGCGGCTTCGCCGCGCCACACCCCCCCTATATCTCGCGCCAAAGGCGCACAGCACCGTCTGCGCATGCAGCAAAACCTGGTGCTGTCGTCGCCCTGGCGACGTTGCCACACCCCTGGTTACATACGGCATTGCAATCTCTTCACAGTCACGGTATAATCATTCTGGGGAGGGTATACCCCTCTGGTGCTTGTCTGTACCCTCCGGTGGTAGCGTGGCTACTGGACAGGATAGTTATGGGAATATTTGAATCATTTATTCAGGCCGTAAATAAAGAATATGATCGGCGCATCCGTCGGTCAAGCGAAATTATTGCGTATGGCATGAAGCATGGGCATGGCCACGGCCACGGCCACGATCATGCCCACGGGCACTCGGTAGCGCAGGCCCCTTCCCACACCACGACGTCTGATGTTCACCAGACCGACGGGGCGGAAGAAGAGGATGAGGGCGCGACGGTTATCTCGAATGTACCGCCTGGGGCACGAGTTGCGGGACGCAACCGCCCCGCAAGTACAAAGCAGCACGATGATACCGCCAGATAAGCTAGACGAAACGGGGGGCGAGCGGGGCCTGTTGCTTGCTTCGGCCTCGCCCCGCCGCCGCGAATTGCTGGCCCTGCTTGGTTTCCCCTTCACTATTCTGGCAACAGATGCCGAAGAGACAGATAATTCTGCGCCAGATGCGGTACTCAAGGTGTTGCCGCCTTCGCCACTGCCGGTGACACAACACCCGGCGCTGCTGGCGTGGCGCAAAGTGCGGGCCGCCTGGGGCAAGACGCCGGCCGATGTCGTCCTGGGGGCCGATACGATAGTCGTGCTGGACGGCGAAGTATTGAACAAACCCCGCGACGCAGCGCACGCGCGGACTATGTTGCAGCACCTCTCCGGGCGCGTACATCAGGTCTATACCGGCCTGTGTATTCGCTCGTGCTATTCGGTCTTACTTGGAACCAGCGGCCAGAGCGATAACCAGCGCAAGCCCTCTGGTATGCATGATACGGAAGGGTTTACCTGGTTTGATCTGGTGGTAAGCGATGTTACCTTCGCACCGTTGCAACCAGCGGACATTGACCGGTATGTTGCTACGGGTGAACCACTGGACAAGGCCGGCGCCTATGCCGTACAGGGCCTTGGCGGTAGCCTGGTACAACAGGTGGCAGGAAGTTTTACCGCTGTGGTGGGGCTGCCACTGGTACAAACCTGGCATTTGCTGGCGGTTGCTGGTATCACCCCCAAGGTAGACCCTTCGGTCGCCTATCATAATTGGCTTCATACTCAGGGAAAGGAACCGCTCCCATGTCCACCAACATTGCCGTAAGAATTTTTATTGTGGATGATCACCCACTCTTCCGCCAGGGGGTGCGATATGCGCTAACCTCAGACGAAAGTATTTATGTGGTGGGTGAGGCGGCCAGCGCCGAAGAAGCGTTGACCTGGCTTGCAACGATTGACCATAGCCAGGAACCCAACGTGGTGCTGGCCGACCTGAACCTGCCGGGCATGAATGGGCTCGACCTGACGCGCGAGATACGCCGCCGCTATCCGGGCGTGGGGGTGATTGTGCTCAGTATGCACGAGAATGATGAGCAAGCGTTTCATGCGCTCGAATCAGGAGCCGCGGCCTATCGCTCAAAAGATGTCAAGCCCAAGGATTTGCTAGACGTGATCAAGCGCGTGGCGGTGGGCGAATATGTGATTAACGATGTAGTACTGGAAGAGCCGCGGATAGCCAGCCGGTTGCTCTCGCAATTTCGCAGCCTGCCCCAGGATGTATCTATGACCCCCGACGTAGATTTCCCCGTGTTTACGCCGTTGAGCGAACGGGAAATTCAGGTATTGGAGCGTATTGCCCAGGGGGGCAGCAACAAGGACATTGCCAACGAGCTAGAGATCAGTACCCAGACGGTAAAGAACCATATTTCCTCTATCTTGCGCAAGCTCTCGCTGAATGACCGCACCCAGGCCGTGCTCTATGCGTTGCGGCGCGGGTGGATAGACGCGCCCGAAACGATACGCTACGATGAGGCCGCGCGGTCGGGATAAGGTGTGGCGCGGGTCCACCCATCGCATACCAAATTCGGGTGATTGCCTATAGGTGTTCCGTAGTATCGTGTGCGTTCGCATCACCTATTCTCTATCCTCGCTACACGCCTCACCCGTCACTAGGTATCACCCCTCTGTCCCCATCAGGCGTGAGAAACGCCAGCTATATTGCAATACGGACACGATACCCACGGCAAGCCACAGGTACATAGCCGGCTTGCCGCTTCGTTCGCCGTCGGCTATGTAGAGCAGGAGGGCCACGGTGAGCGCAACGGTCGTAATTTTGCCAATGGTGAGCGAGGGGGTAATATGGTCGCGGCGACGATAGACCAACAACCCGGTCATGAGAATACCAATATCGCGGGCGAGAATAAGGGCCGTCATCCACCAGGGCATGCGGCCGGTATGCGAGAGGGCCACGGCGGTAGTGTTCAGCAGCAGTTTGTCGGCCAGCGGGTCAAGGAACTTCCCCAGGGTGGACACTTCGTTGCGCGAGCGGGCCAGCGGGCCATCGAGCACATCGGTGAGCATGGCAATGGCGATATAGACCAGGGCCCGGTATCGCTTATCCTGCTGGTAGAGACAGCGCACGATAGGGGGTATCAACAACAGACGGGCCAGCGTGAGCAGGTTAGATGGGTAGCAGAGCTCCTGCGGGTGAAAGGAATCCGGCGGGGCGGGGTTGTCGCTGCGCGGGGCGGGCAACGCATGGCGGGGCGGTTGGTGCGATTGAGCATTTCTTTCCATAGGGCCATGATACCAGGTACGCAAGGGTGTTGACAACTCTGCGTGTGCCAGACTCTTCTGCTCCCAAAGTTGTCCCCCCCACTATGAACAGTTGCATACGTATCACCCATCCTCGCCGCACGCCTCACTCATCACTGGCCGGACTGAGCCGGTACAGCTCGTAGCGCCCCCCGCGCCCCACCAGCGCCGCCGACCCATCACCATCACCGTCATCATCACCAGGCAGCGGCGGCGCCCCCCGCGCCCCGTCCCACAGCAGATAGCCGACGCCCTGCTGCTGCGCCTGTTCCAGCGCGGCCCGCTCATCTGGCGCAGCGGGCAGGGGGGCAACACGGTGCGCAATAGCCGAATATTTGGCGATAGGCACCTCTGGCGACACCAGCGCCACCAACCGCGCCCCCGGCGGTAACGCCTGCTCCACCACACCGATAATCGCCACCTCATCCGCCGGCTGCTGCTCCAACACTACACGCACGCCGCCCCCAAAGCCGCCATGCAGCAGCAGCAACAGCACCCCCCCCCCCACCAGCAACCGTCGGTAGGACGCGACCGTCGGCGGGGCCGGGTGGGCATCGTCTGGGCAAGGGAGTCCCCGCAACGCGGTCGTGCTAAGCCAGACCACCGCCCACGCCGCGGCCGCCGCGTAGAGCGGGGACAGCGGCAGGAAATAGCGCGGCAGCACAAACGCCACACAGGCCGCCGCAACGTACAACAGCAGGAAGAGCAACAGCGCCGCCCGACTGTGCCGCCCCGCCCCCGCCCCACAGCGTAGCAACACCAGCCAGCACAGCACCCCCACCACCGCCAACCAGTTGGCCGGCCACCCAAGCAGACGCAACTGCAACGCCCGCCCCGTCTCGCCCGTCTCCTCGGCCCCAACCCCGCTAAACGCCACCAGATTGCGCCACCAGTTCAGCATAAAGCGCGGCGGATCACGCAGCACCACCTCGCGCAGCGGGATGCTATTGGGCACCTCGTCCCACCGCCCCCAATCCACGTTGCCATAGACGGCCAGCCACACGTTCTTTGCTTGCTGGCTATAGAGCGGTTGCCCGGTGTCCAGGGTATTGACCACCAGTTGCGGCCCTATCAGCAGCACAAAGCCCGCCACAAACGCCCCCACCGTCCGCCGCCACGAGCGCCGCCCCGCAACAAAGCAGACCAGACCCGCCGCTATGCCCCACGGTAACAGCACCATACCGGCGTGGCGCACCAGAAACGCGCCCCCCCCCGCCGCCCCACACAGCGCGAACAGCAGCACCCGCCAGCGCAGCGAGGTATGGTTGCAAGCCGCGACGAACAGCGCCAGGGACAGCGCCACCAGCGCGGCAAAGGGCATATCGCTGCTCACAGAAAGCGCGTAGCGTACCACCAGCGGATTGAGGGCCAGCGCCGCCAGCGCTACCAGTGCCCCCACGCGCCCTATCACTCCCCACCCCACCAGCACCCCTCGCGCCAAGGCATAGCCGGCCCCAAGCAGCACGCCCCCGCTGAGCGCGGCCACGACCCGCGCCGCCAGAAACGCATTCCCCTGCGTGAGCGGAGCCACCACCCACAGCAAGAGCGGATAGCCCAGGTTATAAAAACCGTCTGCTTTGAACACCTCGGATATATCCGGGGCGCGGGTGGCGTAGACGCGAAAATCCTTTTCGACGCCGGGCACCGACAGGGTTACATGCTGCTCTGCGGCCAGCAACACGGCCCCCACCCACACCGCTACCGCCACCAGGGCCAGCATATCGGCCAGGGCCGGCCAGCGCAGCAGCACACGCGGCCCATAGCGCACGGCCAGCATAGCCAGCAGGAGGCCATTCACCAGCGGCAAAAACCAGCGCACCGGGTAGGGATAGAACGGCGGTTGCAGGCGATAGCCCACTAGAAAGAGCCCCCCCCCCACCAGCAGCAGCGCTCCCCACCGCCACCAGAGCCGCCGGCTCCCCCGCGCGCCCGGCCAGAGCCAGACGAGAACACTGGCCAGGGCCCCATAGCCCACCTGCAAGGGGTAGGGGGTTATGAAACCAGCGCCCCCCACGCGATAGCTGGCCCGGTCAACCAGCACGCCAACCTCGCGCCCCTCGTCGGCCAGCGTGGCGGGGGGGAGTGTGCGTATCACGATAACCACATCGTCCGGCTTGAATAGCCCTTCGGTTTCGGTAATAGCAAGTGGTATCTCCTGCCACTCGTTGCTGGTCTGGAAGCGCCCCAACCGCGTGCGCCCATTCAGCAACACCTCAACGACGGGGGCGGACTCGCCAGCGGGCCGCCACCCCCGCACACGCAGCGATAGGGTGGCCGGCAGACCGGACTGGGGGAAGAGCAGGAACGACTGTGCGCGGCTCCAGCGTACGCGCCCATCCGAGCCGGACAGGTAGGCGGGGGAGGGGGTGGTACGTTCCTGGGGGTCGTGGAAACCTTGAACATAGGCCGCGTCATAGCCGCCGATGTCAACCGGGTGGTAGGCGGGTATCTGCGAGAGAAGGATAACCAGCGCGGCCCCCGCCAGAAGCGCCACAGCCAGCGAGCGCAACGGATACCGGACAATCCTTGCCCCCCTCGCTGCCGGCGACATGTTCATACTACCAGGGCGGGGGAGCGGTTACGGGGTGTCCGCGTCGGTGGCGGTGGCGGTGGGTTCCCCATCGAGACTACCATCTGTTTCGTCCGGTTCTTCAACCGGCAATTCACCATCTGGCTCCGACACCAGTTCGCGGAGAACCCACCCCATGGCGCTGCCGTCGGGGTTGTCAATGTAGGAACTATCGTCGTAGCGGGCCCCCAGACTAATTTTATACCACATGCCATTAGCGGACACGGCTTCGAAGAAGATTTCGTCCCCCTGGTTAATGGCCCCAATAGGCTCGTTTTGCACCGATGGGAAGGGGCGCACGTTGGCGCCACTCTCGACGGTACCGGCTATTGTTTCAACAGCAGGGGTAGGCGTTACGGTGGCGGCAGGTACCAGCGTGGGAGGTTCGGCGGCGGGGGTAGGCAAGGCGCTGGCGTCGCCCCCCGCGGCGGCCGCGGCCGGCGGCGAGGGTTGCGGTTGTGGCGGGGCGCCAGCGTTTCCGCTGGTGGCGGGCTCGGTTGGCACAACGGTGACAACGGGGGTAAGCAGGTCGGGCGGCATGTCAAGCCCCACATGCGCTATTTCGCTGCGCAGGGTGGTAACGACGCTAAAGGCGAGTACCAGCGACAGAATCATCAAAACGCTGGTGACTGCGGTTTTAATAAGCTCAAGGCTCTGGCTCCACACGCTCTGGGCCTGTATCTGGTCGAGCGCACTCTGGGCCGCCCCCGCCACCGACTCGCCCCAACTGGTACGTCCGTGGTCTTCGTGGGCCACGCGCCGCAATTCAAACAGGGCCCGCAAATCGCCTACCAGGGCCAGCGCGCGTACCGCGCTCCAACGCACGTTGCTGTTGGAATGGCGCAGGGCCTGGATAAGCGGGCCGGCGGCCCGCCCATCGCCAATGCGGCCTAACACTTCGGCGGCGCGATAGGAGAGTAGCCAGGAATGCTGGTTGTTGAGCGCATCGTTCAGGGCCGGCACGGCCGGCGAACCTATCTCGGTAAGCGTTTCAATGGAACTGGCGTGTTCGGGGTGTTCCGGGTCGCCCAGGGCCGTAATCAGTTCGTGCAACCGATCCCGCGAGGGCGACGAACTACTGCGCCGGCTGGTGCGGCTGCGCGGGCGGGTGGTGGGCAATCGTTCGGTGAGCTTGTTGCCCCACCCTTGTAACAGTTGTCCTACCTGGGTATCATCCGTCGTATCATCGTCTCTATCTGCGCCATCGGCGGTTGAATCATCGCGCTCGTAGCGCGGTCTATCCGGTTTCGTTGTTATCTTGTCAGAGGTCATAGGGTTTACTCAGCACTATTTGCTTTCAAAAAGTATCGCTTCAGCCTGCTGGCTGTTGACTTGCTTCCATATATTGTACTATGGCTTTGAGAATGGCCACGCTGGCCGCCTGTTTGGATTGGCGCGGCAATGTCACCACACCCCCGCCCGCGTCGAGTACGGTTACTTCAATGTCGGCCTGGCCAATACTGGCGACGGCCTCATTCAGCACAATCATCTGCAATCCTTTGCGGGCCAGTTTGCTTCTGGCATTTTCCATTAAATGCTGCGTTTCGGCCGCAAAGCCTATTTTGACTATATCGTCGCGCCCGGCCAGTTCGGCGAGAATGTCCGGGTTGGGTACGAGATTGACGACCAGGCCGTCGCCCTCGTGTTTCTTTATTTTTTGTTCGGCAAAGGTGGCCGGGCGAAAGTCGGCCACCGCCGCATTCATAATCAACACATCGGCTCGTTCGCACGCGGCCTGTACGGCATCGCGCATCTGCACGGCCGTTTCTACCGCCACAACCCGCACCGCGGCCGGCAGTGTCTGGGCCGTGGGGCCGCGTATCAAGGTGACATCGGCGCCCATGTCGCGGGCCGCCGCGGCCAGCGCATAGCCCATGATCCCCGATGAGCGGTTGCCAATATACCGCACGGGGTCTATCGGTTCGCGGGTGCCGCCGGCCGTAACGACCACGCGGCGGCCACGCAGGGGCCCGCTCTGCTGGCCAAGCAGTAGCCGTATCTCCCCTTCTATGGTGGCTGGCGCGGGCAAGCGCCCCTTGCCAACCATGGGTTCCGCCATGCGCCCCTCTTCGGGCTCTAGCACGATAAAGCCACGCCGACGCAGGGTAGCGACGTTCTCCTGGGTGGCCGCCGCCGCGTACATCTGCCCGTTCATGGCCGGTACACACAGCACCGGGGCGGTGGTGGCCAGCACCAGCGTTGTCAGCAAATCGTCACATAGGCCCGCCGCTATGCGGGCCAGGGTATGGGCCGTGGCCGGCGCAAGCACGACAAGATCGGCGGCCACGGCCAGCGAGATATGCCCGACGACGCCATCTTCTGGCAGATCCCACATATCGGTGAGCACTGGCCGCCCGGTGAGGGCTTGAAAGGTGGCGCTACCAACAAAGCGTTGGGCCGCCTCGGTCATCACCACGTCTACCAGCGCGCCTTCCAGGGCCAGGTTTCGGGCCACTTCGACCACTTTATAGGCGGCAATACTGCCGCATACCCCCAGAATAATTCGCTTGCCACGAACAACGCTCATGGGCCCCAGAGCCTTACTACCGAAGAAGGCCAATCGCTGGCTGGCACTGCTTCACTTGCTGCGCTCCACTCAGAGGGGTATTGTAGCATTATGGGGGAAGGTAGTCAATGTTCTAGCGTACGCGCGGGCGTCTCGCACGCTCCGGGGCGAGCAAGATGCCCGCGCTCCCAGGAAACGTCCACCTATTTGTGAACAGGTACGGTGAATCCACAATTGCCAAAACAACCGTGTGCAATTACAATGGGGGCAGTCACGTTTTAAAAGGGTAGTTTGAGTCACGAATCATAAAGCGACTCTCTTTTGACGTGACAAACACGGAAACAGGAAAGAAACTTGTTCTATCCGAAGATGTGAGATCCCGCTGAATGCTTAGGTAAGGAGGGCAATTTATGGAAGTCCCAGATTATGTAAAGAACGAGAAACTCCGAAACTGGGTGCAGGAAATGGCCGAACTGTGCAAGCCGGATGCTGTTCACTGGTGCGATGGATCGCAAGAAGAGTACGACGAAATGTGTTCCCTGATGGTGCAGCATGGCACTGCTATCAAGCTCAACGAGGAAAAGCGGCCCAATAGCTATCTGGTTCGCTCCGACCCTGAAGACGTGGCCCGCGTGGAAGACCGTACCTTCATTTGTAGTATCAGCAAGAATGACGCTGGCCCCACCAACAACTGGATGGACCCCAGGGAGATGAAGGAAATTCTGACTGGCCTCTACGATGGGTGTATGCGTGGCCGCACGATGTACGTTATCCCCTTTAGTATGGGCCCGCTCGGCTCGCACATTGCTCATATTGGTATTGAGTTGACCGACTCGCCCTACGTTGTGGCCAATATGCGTATTATGACCCGTATGGGTAAAAAGGTCATAGAAGTGCTTGGCGATGGCGAATTTGTGCCCTGTCTCCATTCCGTCGGCGCCCCGCTTGAGCCTGGTCAAAAAGATGTCGCCTGGCCCTGCAACAAAGATAACAAATACATTGTCCACTTCCCCGAAGAACGCCTTATCTGGTCGTATGGGAGCGGCTATGGTGGGAACGCGCTGCTTGGCAAAAAGTGCTTTGCGTTGCGTATTGCTTCCAACATTGCCCGTGACGAGGGCTGGCTGGCCGAACATATGCTCATTCTGGGCGTCGAATCGCCCCAGGGCGAGAAAACCTATGTGGCGGCGGCCTTCCCCAGTGCGTGTGGTAAGACCAACTTTGCGATGCTTATTCCCCCCGAAGGGTTCGACGGTTGGAAGGTTTCGACGGTGGGCGATGATATTGCCTGGATCAAGCCGGGCGAAGATGGCCAGATTTACGCTATCAACCCGGAGTATGGCTATTTTGGCGTAGCCCCCGGTACGTCCGACTCGTCCAACCCCAACGCGATGGCTTCTATCCGCGCCAACAGCATCTTTACCAATGTGGCGTTGACCCCCGATGGTGACGTGTGGTGGGAAGGGATGACCAAGACCCCGCCGCCCGAACTGACCGACTGGCTTGGGCAACCCTGGACGCCCGATTGTGGCCGCCTCTCCTCGCACCCCAACGCCCGCTTTACCGCGCCAGCCGGCCAGTGTCCCTCGATAGACCCCGACTGGGAAGACCCCAAGGGTGTGCCCATCAAGGCGTTTATCTTTGGCGGACGCCGCAGCAGTGTGGTACCGCTCATCTATCAAGCCTTCAACTGGAACTATGGTGTCTACCTGGCGGCGACGATGGGGTCGGAAAAGACCGCCGCGGCCGCTGGCAAGGTGGGCGATGTGCGCCGCGACCCGATGGCGATGTTGCCCTTCTGCGGCTACCATATGGCTGACTACTGGAACCACTGGCTCGACTTCGGCCGCAACATCCCCAACCCGCCGCGTATCTTTAGCGTGAACTGGTTCCGCAAAGATGAAGATGGCAAGTTTATCTGGCCCGGCTTTGGCGATAATATGCGCGTGTTGAAGTGGGTTGTCGAACGCGCCAACGGCCACGCCGCCAGTATCGAAGGGCCCATCGGGTGGATGCCGCGCTACGAAGACCTGGAATGGGCCGGTCTGTCCGACTTTGGGCGCGAGAAGTTTAACGATTTGATGTCCATTGACCGCGAGGCCTGGAAGCAAGAATTGCTGCTACACGAGGAGTTGTTCATCAAGCTGTACGACCGTCTGCCCAAGGAATTCCTCTTTATCCGCGAGCTAATCCTCTCTGGTCTGTGGCGCACGCCGGAAAATTGGGAACTGGCTTAAGCGACGAAGGTAATGACAGAAGCGACAAGGCAAGACAAGGGCGGGCCGGATTTCCTCCGGCCCGCCCTTCGTTTTCGGCCCCTGCTCTCTGGTGCTACGGGAGCAGCATATAGCCTGGCGGTGGCGCGTATGCTTCGGGGGGCCTGGGCGATTCGCCCGGCCGCAAGACTTCAAAGTATACTAACCGCTCAATGTGACTGGGATTCTCGCCGACCTGCTTACTGACAAAGTGCATGGTCCAGAAGCCATGCATCGCTGTATCGGGCGCTTTCCACGAAATATCTACCCGTCCATCCGGGTTCGATCCTATCATCATCCCTTTGTCATAATCATAGTTGCGTCCATTGGGATCTTCGGCCCAGTAGTGTACTTCTGTGCGGGGCGGAAAGCCGGTTGCAAAGAAGCGAAATTCGGTATTGGCCCACCCCGCGGCCGGCTCTACCGCGGCCAGACAGGGGGGATTGACGGGGATGGTGTCGGGCGGGGGGGGTTGTGGTGGCTGGCGTATCTCAAAGGCCATTGTGTATTCCAGCGCACTGTCTTCTCCTCGCACAGTCATCTGCTACACCCCCGGCACAGCATCGGTTGGCGCTTTCCAGTGCCACACGGCCGGGTTGAGGTTTGTCTCGAACCAGTAGCGCCAATCATCGCTATAGACCTGGCCATCGGGCGCTGTCACCCAATAGCCGGCCCGCTCACCTTGCAAGCCATACGCCGAAAATTGGAAACTGGTACCGGGTGGCCCGACAGCGGGTTCAACCGATACATTCGATGTATTCTCCGGCCCCGCTACCGTCGGGGGGGGCGCGGGATTCTCCGACCCCGCAGGCACTATCGTAAAATGGATCACCTGTTGAATACCGCTCTCTTCGCCCTCAGCGACGGCCATCCAGGTACCTGGCATCGCATCGTAGGGAGCCTGCCAGCGCCACTCGATGCGACTATCGAAAGCGTAAGCCGCATAGCGGTATCGGTTTGCTGTAAATAGTGCCATCTGGTGCATTAAACCAGTACCCAACTCGTTCGCTACGAAAACTGGATGCCGAAAAGAAAAACATCGTCCCTGGCGCGCCGGCCGGGGGATATACGCCCTGTCGGGCGGGGGGCCTACTGGCCGCAACGGGATGGGCCGCCACAGCGCTACCCAGAGCCACGACAACCAGTAGCCATAATGGAAGAATGGTTCGTCTAATCATGCGTTATACCTCCTGGAATTACCAACTACTCTAAAACAACTATGATATATCATATCATGAGAAACCAGGAGTCCGCCACTAGCGAACGGTTAGAGCAAGCCATATAGCCAGAATACGACACAGGCTATGGTCGCCGCAACGCTCAGGCCGGCCACCACTTGCAAGGGGGTATGGTTGTTGGTACGCACACGCGACCACCCGACGGTGAGCGCCGCAACCCACAGCATCCCCCCAAACAATTGCGAGAACACGGCTACTGTCGTCGCGGCCCACGCCGCACTAGCCGAATGAACGCTAATCTTCCAGAACAGGTTGATAATACCACTGGACAGGTTGAGCAATACCCCGCTACTTACCAGCGCAATGAAGGGGCGAGGCGCGCCGATAAAGACCAGCACGGCCAGGCAGACGATCATATTCACCATCGTAAAGAGGTAGAGTTCGTTGCGCTGGTGGCGTTCGGAAACATCGTGGTCGCTATAGGCTCCCTGGCGCAACCGCGCCAGATAAAACAGCGTGGGGGGCACAATTTGAATAGCGATACAGAAGAGGGCCCACCCCACCCCCGACCCGAACGGTGCAACCCCAAGCAACCCTATCAACAGAAAGCTGACGGTAGACAAAACAATGGGATGAAAAATCCGTGACACCCGCTCCGCCAGCGCATCGGTACGGTCGCGCTCTTCCAATGGCTCTATACTCTCAACCATCAGTTCATGCTGAGTAGACATGCAAACTCCTGATATTTCTGGTGGAGAATCCTCTGGAAACGCAAGCGTCTCGCTTGCACGGAGCAGGCAGGATACCTACGCTCCCAGAATACGTCCCCTTCTTAGTGAACACTTACGGGTTTATTGACAGGCAAGATAGCTGGCCAGCAACGCACGGGCGGATTGCTCCCAGACAAACCGACGCACCCGCCGTTGTCCGGCCGCGCCCAACGACTGGGCCTGCTGCAACGCCGCTTGCATACCCGCCGCGATGGCCGTATGGTCGTCGGGGTCAACCAGCACCGCCGCATCGCCTACCACCTCTGGCAGGCTGGAAACGGCACTGGTCACAACCGGCGTGCCACACGCCATGGCCTCTATCACGGGCAATCCAAACCCCTCATACTGCGAGGGGTAGACAAAGGCTCTGGATAAATTATACACCGTTGGCAAGTCCGCGTCATCGAGAAAACCGGCAAAGAGGACGCGATCGTGTAATTGCAGACGCGCTACCGTGGCAAATATCTCCTGGTAGAGCCACCCCTTGCGCCCGGCAATTACTAGATGGGGCAGCGACGTTCTGTGGCCCTCCTGTCGCCATAGATAGTCGTACGCTTCCAGTAGACGCACGAGGTTTTTGCGCGGCTCTAGCGTACCGACAAAGAGAAAAAAGGCGGGCGGCAAGCCAAGCCGCTGGCGCTCTGGCTCTATCTCGTGGGGCGGCAGCGGGCGAAAACGCGGGTTGACGCCATGCGGAATAACTACTACCCGCTCTGGCGCTATCGGCAGGAGCCGCACCAGGTCGTCCCGCGTGGCTTGTGAGACGGCGAGAATCATATCGGCGCGGCGCAGGCTGCGCGGTACCACCCGCGCGAGGTAGCGGTGCAGGGTTGGCTCGAAACAGTCGGGCAGGATCATGAAGGTGAGATCATGCACGGTGACTATCGTTCGGGCGCGGCAGGGCGGCAACACAAAGTCGGGCGCGTGTAGCACATCAAGTGGGCCGGTAAACACTTCGGCGTAGAGCGGCAGGCGCAGACGTTGCCAGAGGATTGTGAGCAGGCGCGGCGAGAGGGGGAGGGGCCGCGCTCGCACGGTGGGGTAGTCGGCACAGAGCCGCCGCAGGTCTTGCACATAGGGGCTGTGCGCTGGTAGCCCCCCCGCCGCATAGAAGAGCGTATAGCGAAACGGGCCGCCCATCGCCACCGCTGCGCGTACCAGTTCGCGGGTATAGCGCCCGATACCGGCCCCTTGCCACGCTGCGGCTGTATAATCAATGCCAATTCTCATTTTCTCATTTGCGCTTGCTGAAAATGTAGAGCAGGAACCCGAAGAGAACGATACTCCAGAAGTTGATCATGCGGTCGAGAATAGTAACCGCCCCGGCCAGGTGTTCATCTACGCTAAAGAATTTTACCAGTACGACGGTGACAGTGCCTTCCACCACCCCCAACCCGGCCGGGGTGAGCGGCAGCGCGGTAAGCAATGACGAGGCCAGCGCGACAAAGATAATTGCGGAAACGGTAATCGAGAGGCCTTCGCCGCCAAGCGATTGGATAACGAAGAAGAGGCGAAATCCTTCCAGCAACCAGATCCCCGCCGTGAGCAGCGCCAGGTGGGGCAAGATGGCCGGGCGGAAGGAGCGCAGGGCGGCTTTCTCAAAGCGGCCATAGAATTCTTGCAGGCGCAGGGGGAGCAGGCGATGGATTAGCGGGCTAAACCAGCGCATGGTGGCCAACCCGATCAGGATAAGGAAGACGAGCAAGGCGCCAAAGATAAAGACGATTTGCGTTTCGCCAGGCAGGTGGGTGCCAAAGGTGAACCAGCCGGAGAGGACGAGCAACCCGAACAGGGCCAGCATATCGAGCAACCGTTCGGCAAAGATGGTGCCAAAGGTGGCGGAGAATGACACCCGCCCGTTGTGCTTCAGGAGATAGCCGCGGTAGGCATCGCCCAGTTTGGCCGGCACAATACAGTTTGCAAACCAGGAGAGGTAGATATACTCTACCAGCGCCGAGAAGGAGGCCCAACTGCGGTGGCCATCTTTGACGGGCACGCCGGCGTTGTTCAACAGCATGCGCCAGCGGAAGGCCCGCAAGGGAAAGGTCAGGTAAAAGACGCTAAACCCCACTAGCATAAAGGGCAGGTTGGCGTGGCGCATATGAAACCACGTTTGCTGTGGGTCTATGTTCAAACCGCGAAAGGCAAAGACGACAATAGCCAGGGCAATAGCAAACGAGATGAGGGTACGTGGACTGCGGAGCTTTTCCCAGGGGGAGAAACCTTGTTTTTCTATCTCTTCTTCTAAAACTTCTTCGCCCTCAAATGATTCTTCCGGCCGCGAGGGCAATGCTTGCTCGTCATCATATCGTAACGACATATCGCTCATTTCTTGTGACATCCTGTCCGGGGACTCCCATTTATTCCATAGCTCTTTTTTCGCCTCCTCTGCATTATGATACAGGTATGCAGAGAAATCAATCACCAGAAAGTCCCTATGATAGCATATTCTGGCGATTCTGGGGCCCCAGGGCTTCGAGCAGGGCCCATACGACGGCCAGTTGTATCCCCATATTGAGCGCATGGAGGTTCTCAAACAGGTTGTGTACCAGCACCGCGCCGATGACGCCGCAACAGCCGGCGGCTATGCTGCGGGCCCACCAGGCCTGCGCGTGCTGCATGGTGGCTATGGCCTGGCGCACCAGCGCCACGAGCAGTAGCAGGTAGGCCGCCAGCCCGGCGATACCGGCTTCGGCGGCTATGTGCAGGTAGTAGTTGTGGGCGTGGCCGCGCGAGGTATACCAGGGATGGAGCGCGTAGGGGGTGGCTTGAAAGGCGCTATGCCCTTCGTAGGCCAGCGTATAGTTACCCGGCCCGACCCCAAGCAGGGGATGGCTGCGGAGCATATCCCACCCGGCCTGCAAGTGGGACATCCGCTCCACCACGGCAAAGTTGGCCGGGGTTATCTGCACGGTGCGAACGTCAAACAGGCGCAGGTTGTGGCTAATGCTCTGAAGGCGCCCGGCCAGGGCCGCGGGCAGTAATCCGACGTTGGCCAGCACCAGCAGCACCGCTACCCCCGCCAGGGCCAGGCCGAGCCCGTACCAGACTCGCCGCCGGGCCTGCTGGTGGAGCGCGGGCACCAGGGCCAGCAGCAGGGCCATACCGCCACCCAGAGCGCCAACCCACCCCCCCCGCGAGAAACTGGCTCCGAGCGCCGCCAGCAATAGGAGGGTGGCCCCGCCACACGCCAGAACCGCCAGCAGCAACGCCCCGGAGCGACGATGCACGCCGTTGATGAGCAGACCGGCGGAGAGGGCCAGGGCCAGCGGCCAACCCATATTCAGGTAGCCGGCAAAGGAGTTTGGCTGGCCCGTAGTGCCATAGGCCCGCACAAAGCGCCCCCCGGCTATGGCAAAGCTCTCGGGCCCGTCGCCGGTGGCAAACTGCCACAGGCCCACGGCAGCCATGGCGGTGGTGGCCAGGATAAGACACCCGACCAGCACAAGTCCCCGCCCATCCTGCAAGGCCGTGCCACCCCGCAAGCGGCTCAGCGTTACCAGGTAGACGAGCAGCACGGTAGACCAGCGCAACGTCTCCTTGAACCCTTCGCTCTGGTCGTAGGGCGTCGTGGCGCTGGCAAGGGCCAGTACCCATACCAGCAGGAGCAGCACGGGGGTGAGGCGGCCCTGGAAGAGCGCCTGGGTAGGGCGCGAGAGGGTGTGTAGGAGCCAGGCACCGGCCGCGATGAGCAGGGCGGCCTGGGTGTAAAGCAGACCACCGGGGAGTGCGACATGATCTTGTAATGGAACGGTAAGAATGGCAACACACACGGCCCAGAGGGGGTCTACCAGGGACAGGGTGCCGACAATAGCAAAGCCAACCAGCAATGCCGCCGCAGGCAGAGGCAGGGCCGCCAGCGCCACGGCCAGCACAACGACCAGAAGCACACCGATACCGCGCCCGACGCCCGACACACGGGGGCGGGGTAGGGAGAACGGCAATTCACGCATCATCAGGCGGCGTTGAATCGGAGCGGCGCTCGCGCAGGGCGGCGACATCAGCGGGGGACAGGCCGGTCATAGCCGCCACCTGGTCGGGAGCCAGGCCGCCGGCCAGCAGCGAGCGGACAATCTCGGCCAGCGCCTCGCGGCGCCCCTCCTCGCGCCCCTGCTGCATGCCCTCCTCGCGCCCCTGCTGCATGCCCTCCTCGTGCCCCTGCTGCATGCCCTCCTCGTGCCCCTTTTTCAGCGCGTCTTTAACCGCTTTCTCGTATATCCCGCGTGCATCCTGCTCTTTCATATCCCAATAGTCGTAGAGTTCCATCTCATCACGGCTCCAACCAAATTTGTTTGCAGATTCATAAGCCGATAGGAGCGGGGACTCCTCCGTATTGGGCGGGATAACTTCCAGATTACTGGCGTGTTTGATGAAGTAGATCCATTTGTCTAGCAGGGTTTCAAGCTCCGCCGCTTGTTTATGAAATTTGGGGAGTTCGATAAAGTTAAATTCCAGATCGCGGATGGATTGCTGGTAGGTTTTGTCGTTCAAGATAACGTGGCGGGTGAGGTAGTGTTCGCCTTCAAAGGCGTTAAAATCGAGGATGCCGATAAAGATGACCTGGTTGAGGCGGGGATAATCAACGGCCCGTTCTATCTGCGAGACGTAGGCTTTGGAGGTGTAGTAGAGGAAGCGCTTTTCATAGCCGGGCAGGTGTTCTACCTGCATCTCGACAATGAAGGTCACGCCGCGGCGGTCGCGGGCCCGTACATCCAGAATAGTATATTTCAGGGCTTCAATCTTTGGGGTTTGAAAGGGGTTGAGAATGGTTATCTCCTCTATCTCTTGATCGCCGTGCAACCCTAGCACGGCGTTTAAGAAGGAGATGAGGATCTCGGTTTTATTTTCGTTGCCAAAGATTTTTTGAAAGGCCACATCGTTTTTAGGGTCAACAAATTTCATAGTTCGCCCCGGCGCTGCAATTCCTCACGAAACCAGGGAATGGTCAATTCTAACCCCCGCTCCAGGGTTATCTGGGGTTCCCACCCCAGAATGTCCCTGGCCTTGCGTATGTCGGGTTGGCGTACCTGGGGGTCATCCTGGGTGCGTAAATCTTTGAAGACGATGCCGGCGGCATTGGCGGTCAGGCGGTTGACGAGATCGGCAAAGGATTTCACGGTAAACTCGCCGGGGTTACCGATATTCACCGGCTCGGCTTCATCTGAGAGCAGCAACCGGTAGACTCCTTCTACCAGGTCGTCAACGTATTGGAAGGAGCGCGTCTGGCTGCCATCGCCATACACGGTGAGGGGCTCACCCTTGAGGGCCTGGGAGATAAAGTTGGGGACGACGCGCCCATCACGCAGGCGCATGCGTGGGCCATAGGTGTTGAAGATGCGGACGATACGGGTATCTACGTTGTGATAGCAATGGTAGGCCATGGTGAGCGCTTCGGCAAAGCGTTTGGCTTCGTCGTAGACGCCGCGCGGCCCGATGGGGTTGACATGCCCGTAATAGCTTTCGGGTTGGGGGTGTATCTGGGGGTCGCCGTAGACTTCTGAGGTCGAGGCGAGCAGGAAGCGAGCGCCTTTATCTTTGGCCAGGCCAAGCGTTTTATGGGTGCCCAGAGCGCCTACTTTGAGCGTTTGTATGGGTAAGTCAAGGTAGTCAATGGGGGAGGCGGGGGAGGCAAAATGCAGCACGGCATCCAGAGCCCCTTCGATAAAGATGTAGTTGGTGACATCATGCTTAATAAAGGTAAAGCGTTCGTGGCCGGAGAGGTGGGCAATATTATCGGTACTTCCCGTGAGCAAGTTATCCATGGCAATGACGGTATGCCCTTCGGAAAGAAAGCGGTCGCAGAGGTGGGAGCCAAGAAACCCTGCTCCTCCAGTAATCAATACGCGCATAGGTTTACGGTCTCCTTCTAGTCGGGGTGCCGGTTCAGTAGGCACCTCTTCCCATGATAACGACTGGAAGGGTTTTCAGCAAGATGCCAATGTCCATTCCGACCGACCAGTTTTCGGCGTAGTAGATGTCCAGACGCACCATCTCGTCAAAGGTGGTGTCGCTACGGCCGAGTACTTGCCAGAGGCCGGTAAGGCCTGGGGTTACTTCCAGGCGGCGGCGGTGGGTGGGGGAGTATTGCTGCACCTCTTCGGGGAGGGCCGGGCGTGGGCCAACCAGGCTCATATCGCCGGTGAGGACGTTCCAGAGTTGGGGCAATTCGTCCAGGCTACTGTGGCGCAGGAAGCGGCCCACGCGGGTTACGCGGGGGTCGCGGCGTATTTTGAAGAGGGGGCCATCTGCTTCATTGAGGGCGGCCAATTCTGCTTTGCGCTTTTCGGCGTCGCGCACCATGGTGCGAAACTTATAGCAGGTGAATAGCTGGCCATTGCGGCCCACGCGCTTCTGGCGAAAGAGGGCCGGGCCGGGCGTGTCCAACCGAATGATGAGGGCTATGAGCAACAGGAGCGGGAGCAGGAGTGGCAACGAGAGCAGAATGAGCGCGACATCGAGCCCGCGCTTCAGGGCCAGGTTCCACCCCTTGAGGGTGAGTTCTTTCAGGCTGATGAGGGGTACGCCGCTGATCTGGTGGATGTCTACGCGGTCGAAGCTGAGTTCGTACAGGTCGGGGGCTATGTGAAATTCGACGTCGAGCGACCGGCATATCTGTACCAGTTCGGGCAGGCGGCGATGCTCCCAGAAGGGCAGGGCGAGGATGACTTGTTGGACGTTGCGGGTGCTGACAATATGGCGCAGGTTGTCCAGGTTGCCCAGGTGGGTATAGGTGCTTTTGGAGGTGTCCGGCTGGTTGTCGTGGTGGAGATAGCCAACCAGGTCGTAGCCCAGTTGGGGTTGGCCGGTAATCCCATCCATGACTTGCCGACTGAGGCCATTGCCGCCCACGACCAGCACTCGTTCTAGACCAATGCCATGGTTCCAGCGCCAGCGCCGTACGGCCAGCACTCCGGCTCGCCAGAGGAGCAGGAGCCCCACGATATTGAGCCCGGACAGGGGGATAATGAGCCGAGAATGGTAGAAGGGGCGATAGAGAAACACAACCACAATGAGTAAGGCCAGGCCGGTGATGGTGCTATTGACAATGGTACTGGCGTAGTTGAGGAGGCCGGTTCCGCGGGGGAAGCGGTAGAGGCCTTTGGTTTCAAAGAGAATGGCCAGGACAACCATGAGCAGGAGGGTGACGGGGAGGAAGGCATCGAAGGCAACTTGATTTTCGAGCTCTACCGGCGAGAAAATGGGTTGAAGGGGGGCGGGCCACACGAGATGATAGCGCATCCAGTAGGCTAGTGCAAAGGCGATAAAGATGAAGGTCTGGTCGCAGAGCAGGAAGAGAATATGATTCTTTCGTCCTTCGGGACGCTTGAGGGCATATTCTGGTATCAGATTCAAGGATGGCCTGACAAGGGGTTGCAGAATTCTTTCCATACGTATCTCCACAAAACCGGGTGGTAAGATACCACACTATCTTTTCCCATGGGCCATATGCTCAGGAATACCACACGCCATGGTGGTAAGACACCTGCACCGTCATGGTGCTGAACAGGGTCTTTTGTTTCTATTTCTTTCGCACACCTCAAGGTAATTGCAGCCAATTTTACCATAGGTTGCCCAAAGATGCATCCTGGCCACCAGCGAAGCAACAGGGCCTCTCTACCAGTATAACGGATGTTTGGCGAGATTTTGGTACAATGGGCATGCAGAGTATGCCAGGATGGTGCGCGAATCTGGTACAATGAACGCAGCGAGTACCGGTGTAGGAAAAGGGAACGATGGTAATGCCGCGATGCAGCGTGATCTGGCGATAGCCCTGGCGCGGGCTGAAGAAGCGGAACAGTATGCGCAAAAAATGGAGCTTGTTAGCCGTATTTCGCTGCTGTTGAGCGATCAGCTCAATCTCCAGGATATTCTCGACCTGACGGCCAGAGAGGTTGTCCGGCTGTTTGAAGCTGACCACGTTGGGATTATGTTGTTTGAGGGGCGGCGGCCGGATGGGCTCTGGGGAACGGTTGTCGCAGAATATCCAGGGGTCCGCGCGGTGGGTATTCGTATGCCTCTTTCCGATAGTGCGATTATGAACGAGTTTTACCGCACGGGCAAACCCGTTTGTATCACCAATGTTGCCGATCATCCGCTGACGGTGGGTGTCGAAGATCATTTCAAGCAGCTTGGCATTGTCTCCATGATGATCTTTCCGTTGATTAGCCAGGATCGTATCATTGGTTCTATTGGACTCGATTGTTACCAGATGCGCACGTTTTCTGAGCGCGAGCAGGAGTTGCTGTTAAGCGTGTCGTCGGCGGTGACGGCGGCGGTACAGCATGCGCGGCTCTTTGCGGCGGAGCAGGAGGCCCGCAAGACGGCCGACACACTGCGCGAGGTGGCGCGGGTGTTGAGCTCGTCGTTTGACCCCAACGAGGTGCTGGCGCTTATTTTGCGCGAATTGCAGAAGGTGGTGCATTACCATAGCGCTTCTATTATGTTGCTTGAGCAGCGTATGTTGCGGATGGCCGCGTTTCTGGGGCTCGATAATGTGCATACCAAAGCGGCCCATGATGCGTTTACCCCGGAGGAGCGCAGCGCGGGGTGGAAGGTGGTTCAGACGGGGCAACCGCTGGTTATCCCCGACACGCGCCAGTCGCCAGAGTGGAGTACGATGCCCCATTCTAGCCATATCCGTTCCTGGCTTGGGGTGCCGCTTATCTTCAAGGGGCGCGTGCTTGGGGTGCTCAATATCAATGGGCATGCGGTGGATTGTTTTACGCCGCACGATTCTGAGGTGGCGCTGGCGTTTGCCAACCAGGCCGCGGTGGCGCTAGAGAATGCGCGGCTGTACCAGGAGTCGGTGACGCGCTTTGAGCAGGAACTGGCGATTGCTCGCCAGATACAGTTAAATCTCTTTCCGCGTTCGTTGCCGATGGTGGCGGGGGTGGCGCTGGCGGCTCGCTGCGACCCGGCCCGCGAAACGGGCGGCGACTTCTACGATGTTTTCACTATCCACGAGCGCCGGCTGGCTATTATGGTGGGCGATGCGTCGGGCAAGAGTATTTCCGGGGCGATGTTGATGATGATTGCGCGGGCTACGGCTCGCTCGGAGGCGACCGACGACGAGAACCCGGCTACGGTGATGCGCGAGACAAACCGCGGCGTGGCCCGCGATACGCCGCCCAATGCGTTTGTGGCCTTTTGCTACGCGACTATAGACCCCCACCGGCGGGTGATGGTGTTGGCCAACGCGGGGCAGTTGTCGCCTATGCGCCGCCGCCGCGATGGCTATATTGAGTACTTGCACGTGCCCTACCCCACTCTGCCGCTTGGCGTTGTGCCCGATACGCCCTATCAGGAGATAGACGTAGCCCTTGCGCCTGGCGATACGCTGTTGTTCTATACTGATGGTATTATTGAGGCGCATAACGCGGCGGGGGAGTTGTTTGGCTTTGAGCGGTTGGAAATGTTGTTGAAGATGTATGGCGATTTGCCCCCGCAGACGTTTGTGTCGCGTGTGATGACGGCCATTAACGTGTTTGTGGGGACGATGCCGCCGCACGATGATATGACGCTGGTTATGGTACGGCTTGATGCATGAGCGGGGCGGCGGGAGTCGCCAAGCGCACAAAAACCCACCCCCACAGGAACGTATCCCTGTGGGGGTGGCTGTTTTACAGGACGATTACTATGCTATAGTCACTAGTCTGCGGAACCACAGATCGGGCCGGGCAGGGTGTCATCGCCAGCATTGGGGCCCGCCTTGGCAAACACGCTCACGTTGCCTGTGCTCACCGGGCCGGTGACGGTCACATCAAAGATACCCGACGAGAAGCCATCGCCCACGTTCCACTTGACGCCGTGGACGTTGTGCTGCGGGTCGGTCGAGTTGTCATGCACTTCCATACCGTTGGATGGAGCGCCGCTGATGGTGCATGCTTCTACGTTGCCACCAACGTGCGCCATCCAGTGGCTCAGATCGCGGACCTTCTCCTCTTCCACCTTGTAGCGCCAGGTGTTGTCTTCACAGCCCAGGTAGGTGATGATGAAGGTGGTGTCTTTGTTGTCGTTCAGTTTGATGGTGACGGTCTTACCTTCGTCTTCGTCGGTGCAGACATCGCCGTGTTCTTGCTGCTTGTTGCCAAACTCTACCCTGGTTATATCGCCATAGGACAGCGGTTCAACCTTCTGGCACACCAACTCTTTGCCATCGTGCTCGTGTAAAATGGTGTCGTCTTCGTTCGGTTCGGTGTGGAACCAGCCTTCCCGCTGCTCTTCACAAGCCCAGTGTATCGTGTCCGGCGCCAGGCTCTTGAATACCGCAACGCCATTGGCTCTGGTGGCTATCGCTTCCGGTAAGACGGGCACCATACCAGCGCCATCATTCTGGAACAACCACATGTTCCAGCCTTCCAGGCGCGGCTCGCCCGAGTTGCGCCGTCCGTTGCCGTCCAGGTCTTCATACTTGATCACGCGGATCTTCGGGCTGCGCTCGTT
>DAOTUK010000218.1:0-2897 GCA_034437375.1 Chloroflexaceae bacterium
GGTCGCGGTGGTCGCGGTTGGCGTGGACGCCGCGATAGTGGGAAAATCTTCATTCACCACCCTATCCGGCGCGGCGCAGGCGCTCAGCAGCAGCGCAACTAGCACGACTAGCGCCACAGATGGGCGGCAGCGCTGTATCCAATACTTACGTTTCATTATGTAACCCCCCTTCGCGTCTGGCAAACAACCAGGCCTGATACCAAATTCAGGTGATTACCACTCCCATATTCCGTAGCAGCGTGGGCGTTCGTATCACGTATCCTCGCCGCACGCATCACCCGTCACGGGTATGATACGGCCTGGCAAGGGGGGAATACATCCCCAAAAAGCCATGGTTCGGGTGGGGAATTTTCCCCATGCGAGCATGGCCGCGCTCGCACGGGGGGGGGAGCAAGCCTGGTCGAGACGCAAGCGGGGTTAGAGTGGCTCAATAATGATAAGCGATTGCCCATATTCGACGGGTTGCCCATTTTTGGCCAGAATACGCACGACCCGCCCCGACACTTCGCTATCAATCTCGTTCATAATCTTCATCGCCTCGATAATACCCACGGTGTCCCCAGATTGTACTTCGTCGCCCTCTTCAATGAAGGGCGGGTCATTGGGCGACGGAGCGGAATAGAAGGTGCCAACCATTGGCGCAGTGATGGTAAATCCGTTGGATATGTCGCTGCTATCGGCGGCAGGCGTGCCATGGTTGTTGGGCAAGGGCGTGTGGTGGGGGTGGGCGGAACCGAGCGGGGCCAGGTGGGAAGCGCTCAAGACTGGCGGCACAGTTGTGCTCCCCGCATGGGGGGCCGGTAATCCGCTCCGTTTGATGTGAATTTTCGTTTCCTGATGCTCAATAACAATTTCGGTCACATCGGTTTGGCCAAGCAGAACAAGCAATTCCTTGACCGACTCTATCCCAAACTCGTTCGTTGGTCCAGTTTCTATTGACATGGTGTACTCTTTATCTTCCCTCAGCAAGCTGGTTGTGCTTTCGCAGGCCCCATTCTATCATAACTCTGCGGAACCCGCCTGGAAACGGGGCAAGCGAGACGCTCACGCTCCCAGAGAATCACCCCCAGGAAGGGGAAAGCTCAAGGGCGCGGCGTCACCTGCTCGCCGCGCTCCCAGGCCTGCAAATAGTCGTAGGGCGGTATTTGTCCGCGCCGCGTCTGCCAATCATCGGGGGTTGTCGGGTACGATATACCATAGTGCAGATGGGGCGGCGTACCCTGTGCATTGCCGCTCTTGCCTGTATAGCCTAGCAGTTGGCCGGCCCGAACCCGCACGCCCGGTACAAGCCCCTCCGCCACGGACGAGAGGTGCGAACCGTAGTAGCGCCAGCCATCGTCCCCAATAATCGCTATCATAATACCGCCGCGCAAGGCGGGGGCATTGGTCGCGGCGTCCCACTGGTCTACTGCATTGACAAAATCTACTACCCCGGAGGTGGTGGCCAGGTATTCGCTGCCCACCGGGCAAAAGATGTCGGTGGCCGGGTAGTCGTGGTGGTAGCGGCCATACTCATAGGACTCGGCCCGAACGGGGAATACATAGGTCAATTCCGCAGCCCCCCCCCCCGCCAGACGCTCCACCACCGAAGTGACCATAGCCACCGCCACGGTTCCGCTGATCTGGCCCGGCGTTTGTGGAATATCGGCCGTCGTCGTGGTCATCGGCGTGGTTGCCTGCACCGTTACGGTATGCGGCGGGGGCGAAAGCGGGGCCGCGTATGCGGCGGGGACGGCCTTTATGGGAAGGGGAGTAGCAGGCGACACCCGGTCTGTCCTACCCAACCCGCCCCAATTGGCCAGGAGTAGCGCCAGGCCCAATACCCCCATACTCCACAGACGGAACAGACGGTGCATCGTTTCTCCTCCCCCTTCCCGGTACCCAGTATACTAGAGATATTTTCCAACCAGGAGCGCCACCCGCTCGCGGGTAGCCGCCGAAATGCGGCTGCGGTCGGTAATAATGGCCGTAGCCAGCGCCGAATGGGCCGGACTTTCAAAGCCTTCGCCAATAGCGGGGACAACCTCGCGGACAATCCGCTGCGACAATTCCACATTGGCATTCAACACCGCAATAATCGTTTCGACCGTCACGGAATCATGGTCGGGGTGCCAGCAGTCATAGTCTGTCACCATGGCCAGCGTTGCATAGGCTATCTCTGCTTCGCGGGCCAGCTTTGCTTCGGGCAAGGCCGTCATCCCAATCAAATCGTGGCCGCGGCGGCGGTTCTCCTCGCTTTCGGCAATTGTGGAAAACTGCGGCCCCTCCATACAGACATAGGTCCCTCCCCGATGCACGGTTGCACCGGCTTGCTGCGCGGCGGCATAGAGCTTCTCGCTCAGCACCGGGCAGAAGGGATGGTCGAAGCCCGCATGCACCACAATACCTTCGCCATAGAACGTCGCAGGGCGTATCCCCTTCGTGCGGTCAAAGATCTGGTTGGGAATAACGACGTGGCCGGGCGCAAAATCGTCGCGCAGGCTCCCAACCGCGCTAATGGAGACAAGATAGCGCACCCCCAGTTGCTTAAAGCCGTAGATATTGGCTCGGCTTGGCACCTCGCCTGGCATAAAGATGTGCCCCCGCCCATGGCGCGGCAGAAAGGCCACCCGCTGCCCCGACAGAGTCCCGATAATATAGGCATCACTGGGGCTCCCATAGGGCGTATCAAGCGTGACCTCTTCAACGTTTTCGAGATCCTTCATCCCATACAAACCGCTGCCACCTATCAAGCCAATAGTCACTTCGGACATACTTTGCTCCTTTACCTCATCCGTAGCTCTTTACTCCTGAGAAAGAGGCCAGGTTGTCTGGGTGTTGTGTTCCTGAGAGTATAGCGTATTGCCACGTTGTTGGCAACAACAGCCCGGATACCGGGTGGGTCAGAACGTTTTCCG
>DAOTUK010000219.1:0-33038 GCA_034437375.1 Chloroflexaceae bacterium
GGGTGGGCGCGGCCGGGCGCTTGATGGGGGGCAAGGCTTCGATGACGCCGGCGGGGCAACTATTGACACACACGCCGCATCCCTTGCAGCGCTGCTGGTTTATGAAGGCTTTGCCATCCACCAGCGCAATGGCGCCGGTGGGACACGCTTGCAGACACACGCCGCATCCAAGGCAATCATCTTGTTTTACTTCAAATATCATGGTTGGTATGCTCCTTATTCTGTGAGTGGTTGCATCGGTACCGCAAAGTATTTTACTACTATTGTGTACATCTGTCAATTCTTATAGTACAATAAGCCCTGATACCAAATTCGGGTGATTGCCTATAGGTGTTCCGTGGTATCGTGTGTATTCGCATCCGCGCTTCACATCTCACCCGTCACTGGTATGACACGTTTGTCTGAAAGGGAATGGTTGAGCCTATGCAAGAGTATATGCCAAATGTCGGGCCGCGTATTCGGGCCATCCGCGAACAGCGCAAATTGTCGTTGCGGGCGCTGGCCGAACAGTGCAACCTGTCGGTGAATGCTATTAGTTTGATTGAGCGGGGGGAGAACTCGCCGACGGTGTCATCGTTGCATATGTTGGCGACGGCGCTTGGGGTTAAGATTACAGATTTTTTTGAGGAGACACACCAGGAGTCGGCGGTAGTGTTTGTGCGGCACGATCAGCGGTTGAGTGCCCAGGGGAATGGGTGTCTGATGGAAAATCTGGGGATTGGTTTGCGCAACCAGCAATTGGAGCCGTTTCTGGTCACGATTGCGCCATCGGGCGGCGAGTCAAACGGCCTGGTTGTGCATCCTGGGCAAGAGTTTGTTCACTGTCTTGAGGGTACTGTGCGCTATCAGGTGGGCAACCAGAGCTATAGCCTGGTGCCGGGCGATAGCTTGCTGTTTGAGGCGACCCAACCACACGGTTTTCAGAATATCGGGGAGGTGCCCGCGAAGGTGTTGCTTATCTTCCAGTCGGAGGAGGGCAACCTTCTGGCTCGGCAACGGCATATGGAGGGGTAGCGACGCGGGGCCGGGTGGGGGGCGTGGTGGGGCCCAATTCCCGCTTGACTCTCCCCTTACGGGAGGGCGTATCCTATGGGGGTAGTTCTGATGAACGCGCAAGGATGAGATGAAAGGAGCGCAGGGTGTTTAAGATAGGCGATTTTTCACGGTTGAGCCAGGTTACTGTTACGGCCTTGCGCTATTACGATGAGCTTGGCTTGCTCAAGCCGGCCCATGTAGACCGCTTTACGGGCTATCGCTACTATAGGGCAGCACAGCTTCCGCGCTTGAACCGTATTCTAGCGCTCAAGGATTTGGGGTTTGCGCTGGAACAGATGCCCTGTTTTCTGGATGGGCAAGCCTCGCCTGAGCAGATACGGGGCATGTTGAATTTGCGGCGTTCAGAGCTACATCAGCATATTAGCCATGAGCAGGCGCGGCTCGCGCGGGTTGAAGCGCGATTGCGCCAGATAGAACAGGAGGATATGATGCCGACGTATGATGTGGTATTGAAGAGGGTTGAGCCTATGACGGTTGTTGGTATTCGGCGGGTGATACCCACCTATCCGCATGTGGCCGAGTTGTTTCATGAGTTGCTCGGACAGATGGAAATGCACAATTTGGCTATGGTCGGCCCGGCGCTGTCCATCTATTACGATGGTGAATATCGTGAGCGGGATGTAGACGTTGAGGCGGCCGTGCCCGTGCGCGTGTCGGGGCCGGTGCCAGCGGGGGTGGCTATCCGCGAGGTGGCCGGTGTGGAGACGATGGCGTGCTTGATTCATCATGGGGCGTATGAGACGATTTACCAGGCGTATAACGCGCTGCTCGCATGGATTGAGGAGAATCGCTACCGTGTGGATGGCCTCGACCGCGAGATCTATGTGCAGGGGCCGGAACAGGGCAGAAGTCCAGATGCGTATGTGACGGAGTTGCAGGTGCCCGTAGTCGCGGTGGAGTAGGGTAGATATGTCTGGGGGCGTGGGCATCGTGCCCGCCTCGGAGCGAGACGCTCGCGCTCCCAGGAACCATTCCCCACGTATGAACAGTTACGCTATCGCTCCAGGGCGATTGCAACGTCGCTCTGGCGACGCCAGACGACGGCTTTTCCGTATGCGCAACCGTTGGTTTGCGCCCCCCAAAAAAAAGGTGGGGTTTTGAGGGGCCCGGCCCCGCAAGCTCCCCAGGCATCCTGGTTGACGTAAGACTTTGTAATTACCCTGGCTATCGCTCTGTATTGCCTTCCCACCCGATTTGAGCTATTATGGTATCGGGAATGTTGCCGTGTATCGCTCCAGGGGACATATACTGGCGAGAGGGTATGGTATTGCGGAAAAAGCACCGGTCGGTTGATGAGCTTGCATCGTTTGCCCATATCCAGTGGAGCAGCAGAGTTGCGTCACTGCAAGGTGGGGCGGGGCCCTCGCGGCTCTCGGCCGGCGGCCTGCTCGAAACTATTCTGCAAGCCTTTTTGCTTTTCATCATTGTTACTTCGCTCATCGGGCGCTTTGAAATTCACCAGACCAGTATGGAGCCCAATTTTCACGAGGGGCAGCGCGTTATTGTGAGCCAACTTGACCGGGCCCTGCCAGACTGGGTTGTTCGGACGACCCACGCGGCCAACGGTAGCGGGGACAGAACGTTGGGGCTCAAGCGCGGGCAAATTATCGTCTTTTACGATACGCCACAGGGTGAAATTCCGCTTATCAAGCGGCTGATAGCGATACCCGGCGATACGGTAGCAATTTATGATGGGCAGGTATTTGTGAATGGTGAGGCGATAGATGAGCCCTACTTGCACGAGGTCAGTACCGCGTGTCGTGTCTACTGTGGGCCCCTTACCCTTGGCAACGACGAATACTTCTTTATGGGCGACAATCGCCCCGGTAGCCGCGACTCGCGCAGCTTCGGGCCGATACCGGCTCGGCAAATAGTGGGGCGCGTTATCGTGCGCTACTGGCCCCCCGACCAGTTTACCCTCTACTAGCGCGGCGGCGGCGTTTGTCCTTCCGTGCCAGGCCTTCTGTCGCTGTGGCAGCGGGGATACTGGCACTACGGATAGAAAGTGTGGGAGTGTATGGCCACAATAAACCACCTTCCCGATGCGTTCGAACTATTGATTGATGGGATGGCCCAGGGCGGCGATGGGGTGGGCCGCGTTGATGGGGTGGTGGTGTTTGCGGCCGGGGCCCTGCCGGGCGAGCGGGTACAGGTGCGCGTGGTCGAGCGCAAGTCCAACTACGTCCGCGGGGTTGTCGAAACGGTTGTGAGCGCCGCGCCTGAGCGGGTTGTGCCGCGCCTGGAGGGAGCCGACCATATCCCCTGGCAGCATATGGCCTACCAGGCTCAACTGCGCTTCAAACAGGCTATTCTCCAGGAGCAACTGGCCAAACTGGCCGGGCTTGCTGCGGTCACGGTAGCGCCGGTGATTCCGGCGGCCCACCCGTGGGGCTATCGCAACACGGCCCACCTGCATGGACAGGACAATGGTAGCCAGATTGGTTACTATGCGGCTAACTCGCACACGGTTCAGGATCTTGCGTATGACCCGCTGTTGTTGCCGGTTTTAAACGATGCGCTGGCCGGGTTGCGGGCACTTCTGCCGTCGCCACGCTATGCGCTCTCTGGCGTTACGCTGCGGGGTAGCGCTTATGGCTACAGTGTGGCGCGGTTGCGGGGTACGGGCGATATGGCGCTGCTGGCCGAACAGTGGCGCAAGCGGGTGCCCTCGCTGGCCGGGTGTGTGGTCGCCGCTCCGCCGCGCAAGCCGCCTCGCCGCAGCGCCCCGCCAACGGACGCCCCCGCAGAGGCGGAGGTGTTGTTGCACGACGAGGTGGGCGGCATGGTGTTCTCGCTGTCTCCGGATAGTTTTTTTCAGGCCCATACCGCGCAAACCGACGTGCTGTTGCGGGTGGTGCGCGATGGTCTGGCGCTCCCGCCGGGGGCGCGGTTGCTCGATGCCTATAGCGGCGTGGGCACCTTTGCGCTGCCGCTGGCGCATGCGTTGGGGGAGGTGGTGGCGATAGAGGAGCACACCACCGCGGTTGCAGATGGCGAACGGAGCGCCCGGTTTAACGATGTGACGAATGTCCGCTTTGTGGCCGGGGCGGTCGAAGCGGTGTTGCCCGACCTTGCGCCGCCCTTTGCCGGCGCTATCCTGGACCCGCCACGGCGCGGGTGCCACGCGGCGGCTCTGGCGGCGCTGCTGGCCCTGGCCCCGCCGCGCATCGCGTACGTATCGTGTCATCCGGGCATTCTGGCCCGCGATATGCGGATACTGTTGGATGGTGGCTACGATGTGTTGTCGGTACAGCCGGTGGATATGTTCCCCCAGACGCCCCACATTGAATGTGTCGCGGTGTTGGGGCGGGGGTAAGGGTGTATGGCTCCGGTGCGGCGCGTTGCAGAGCAGGAGGCGGGGGCCGCGACGCCCAATACGATGGCGCGACGCCTGGCCCATCTGGCCCGCCAGTTACATACGGCTATTATCAGCGTTTTGACGGATGGGCGGCCGCGGGGGGTACTCTACCAGCACTTTATTACGCTGCGCCATACGCTGCTACCCGCACTCACGGCGGCCGACTTTGCCGATATGTATGCCCAGACGATGGTGTATGGCTTGTTTGCGGCCCGGGTTGCGGCTCCCCATACGTCCGATTTTAGCCGCGGGGATGCTGCTCAGGCCTTCCCCACCAGTCCCCCCCCGCTTCAGGAGCTTTTCGCGTTGCTTGCTGGCCCGACGCTTGATGCGCCGGTTGCCGCGCTGGTAGATGCGTGTGCAGATTTGCTGGCCCATACCGATATGCCGGCTGTGCTCCGGCATTTTGGCCAGGCGCAAGGTCAACCAGATGCGGTGATGCATTTTTATGAAACCTTCCTGGCCGCCTATGCCCCCAGAACCCGCGAACAACGCGGCGTCTATTGCACCCCGGAGCCGGTAGTGGGCTATATGGTGCGCTCGGTAGACGTGCTGTTGCAGACGCACTTTGCGCGGCCGGCTGGTCTGGCAGATAGCGACACCATTATTCTTGACCCGGCTACGGGCACTGGTACCTTTCTGGACGCTGTGGTGCGGCATATCTACCAGTCGCTTGCGGCTATGGGACAGACCGGCGCATGGAGTCGGTATGTCTCCCAGGCGTTGTTGCCGCGCCTGTATGGGGTTGAGTTGCTGCTGGCTCCCTATACCATAGCGCATGTGAAACTTGGGCATCTGTTGACCAGTCTGGGGTATACGTTTGGGCCCGGCGAGCGGCTTGGTATTGCGCTGGACAATGCGCTGGCCGCGCCCCTGTTGCCCCACGGCCCGATTGCGGGGGCGGGGACGGACGGGGGGGGGGCGTGCTGGTGGTGTTGGGCAACCCGCCCTATGCGAACTCGAGCGCGGGCCACAACCGGGCGGGGTGGATACAGGCGCAGCTTGAGGAGTACAAGCGCGGGTTGCAGGAGAAAAAGCGCAATCTGGATGATGATTTTATCAAGTTTATGCGGGCGGCCCAGTGGCGTATTGAGCAGGCCGGGCAGGGCATTATGGCCTTTATTACGAACAATACTTATCTGGATGGTATTACCCACCGCCGTATGCGGGAGTCGTTGCTGGAAACGTTTACCGACCTGTACGTACTTGACCTGCATGGCGGTGTGCTCAAGAAAAAGGTGGGCCCCGATGGCACGCCCGACGAGAATATTTTTGCCATTCGCCAGGGGGTGGCAATCGGGTTGTTTGTCAAGGAGCCGCAGCGGGCGGGGCCGGCCCGTGTGCATCACGCGGAGATGTGGGGCAGCCGGGCCAGCAAGTATGGCCGGCTGGCCGCAGAGAGCGTGGCGACAACGGCGTGGGAGGATATTCGCCCGGAGCGGGAATGGTTTTTCTTTGTGCCCCGACCGGTGGCCGCGGTCAATGAGTATGCCCAGTTTGCTAAATTGACCGACCTGTTTACGGTGCAGCAGAACGTTATCAAGACCGATAGGGATCGCCTCTTTTTTGATAGCGATTATGCCAGGTTGGCGGAGCGTATGGCTCTCTTCTACTCGGAGTCCGGGTTGCACGAGCCATTCCGTACCAGGTATCGGGTGGAGGATTCGTCCAGTTACAGTCTTCTGGCCCGCCGCCAGAAAACGGCGTTTACGCCCCGCGCCATCCGCCGGGCGCTCTATCGTCCCTTTGATGTGCGGTGGCTTTACTATGGGCCCGCTATTACCAGTCGTCCGGCGTGGGAGGTGATGCGCCATATGCTGGCCGGCCCGAATGTGGCGCTGCTTGGGATGCGCCAGTATGAGTATGATGTATCCGATTACGGTTACGTTTTTGTGACGGAACATATTACCGAAAGCCGCGTCTTTATCAGCAATCGTGGGGGGGCGAGTATCTTCCCGCTGTACCGCTACGATGATGGGCCGGGGGGCGAACGTTGCTCCAATCTCTGCCCCGCTTTTACCCACACGCTGGCGCAGCGGCTCGGTCTGCGCTGGTTGCCCGACGGGTGGGGGGATTTGTGTACCACGATGGGGCCGGAGGATGTTTTTCACTATCTCTATGCGTTGCTGCACCGCCCGGCCTATCGCGCACGCTATGCGCCTTTGCTCAAGGTGGATTATCCGCGGGTGCCCTTGCCGCCCAACCGGGCGCTGTTTGGGGCGCTGGTGGCGCAGGGGGCGGCGCTGGTAGATGTGCATTTGCTGCGGTTGCCGGGTAGCGCGGGGGTGGGCGGGGCCGGTGGCGCGGCTATCTTGTGCGACGTTGACCGGCAGGGGGTGGTGCCGCAGGGGGTCACGGCGGGGCCGGTGGCGCAGGTGTGCTACAATATGGCGCAGCAGCGCGTGTTTGTGGCCAACGAACGGTTTATCGGGGGGGTGGAGCCGGAGACGTGGGCTATGCAGATTGGCGGTTATTATCCGCTGGCGAAGTGGTTGAAGGATCGCAAGGGGTGTACGTTGTCGGCAGAGGAGGTGCGGCACTATGGCCGTATGGTGGTGGCGTTGCGCGAGACACGGCGGATTATGGCGGCGATTGATGCGGTGGCGTGGGAGCATCGGTGACGGGTGAGGCGTGCGGCGTGGTTGGACAATACTGTAACCTTACTCTGTCCCCGAATGATCCCCATATCTGGACAGGCCATGGTACAATCAATATGGTTATAATCTTCTCAGGCACAGACACACATGAGGAACATGACCAGTGATAGCGCGAAGGAGGCAGCATGTCGCTGAGTAAAGTAACGCCGATAAGTAAAGATCTGGACATCGTTACCGCTCGCTCAGTGGCACGCGACATAGCCAAACGTCAGGGGTTTATTCCCATTGACCAGGCCCGCATCTCAACTGCGGTGAGTGAATTGGCGCGGAATATTTTTCTCTATGCGAAAACGGGGCAGGTGACGATACGGGGTATTGAGCAGAATGGCGTCAAGGGCATTGAACTGGTTTGCGAAGATAAGGGGCCCGGTATTGCTGATATAGAGATGGCGTTACAAGATGGCTACAGTACCTCTGGCGGTAAGGGGATGGGGTTGCCGGGGGCCCGGCGGTTGATGAGTGAGTTTGATATTCAATCGCAGCCGGGTGGGGGCACGGTTGTGACGTGTCGCAAGTGGTGTGCCTAGCGGGGACGCCTTGCGTGCCCCCCTTTGTGATATTGGCTACGGTGGGCCGGGTCTGTCCCTGTTCTGGCTCTGGTTGGGTTGGCTGGCTATACGACCAGAAAGTCGCGCAGGATCTGGTGATATTCTGTCGGTCGTTCGATCATCGGTAAGTGGCCACACTGGTCTATCCAGGCCAGACGCCGCCGGGGTATTAACTGGGCGGTTTCTTCAATGCGTGATGGGAGGATCATTCTATCCTGTCGCCCCCCAACAAGTAGCGCTGGTACGGCGATGTTGCTCAGGGACTCGCGCAGCGATGGGTTGGCCAGGCTGAGCGAGCTTTCGAGCAGGGTTGGGTAGTCGGTGCAGACAAAATCGCTATAGCCAGCACAGAGTAATGCATCGTCGGTGGGTAATTCGACAAAGAAGGGGCGGGCGACATCGTAGAGCGAGGCTTCACAGCCGACCTGGGCCAGCCAGCGTTGCCACACCTTGAAGCAGGGCCGCCAGGCCATTAAACAGGGTTTCCATGTGCTCAAGACCATGGTGGTCATATGGTAGAACTGGGTCATCATAGCCCATTCAAGCTCGGTGCAAAAGGCCCCAAAACTGGTCAGGACGAGATGGCGCACCCGTTCTGGGTAGCGTGTTGCAATATAGACGGCTACTGCTCCGCCAAAGGAATGCCCGTTCAAGTCGAATTGTGGTATGTGCAGTGCGTCGGCAAAGGCTATTACCAGGTCGGCCAGGTGTTCGGCACTGGCGACTTCGTTCATAGCCGGCGTTACCCCCGACCCCGGCATGTCGGGGGCATAGCAGCAGTAGACGTTGGAGAGGGTCTGGAGCGTATCGTACCAGTAGAGCGACGATGCGCCCCATCCGTGCAGGAGCAGCAGGGGAAAGCCGCTCCCCGACTGCCGATAGTAGAGGGGGCCTTCGGAAAGTGTGACTGATTGTTCGGGCTGTGCCGATGACCATTCCCCATTGAGAACATCCATAAAAAGCTACTCGCTTCCTTTGTTTTATCTGAAAGTATTGTGGGCAACTCTATTGTACTACAACCTGGGGGTTGCTGTCACTGGTTTTCCCCCCGCAATGCTCGGCCGGCTCCGGGTCTATCTGTACCCGCGAGATGTCCGGTATGGCCCGCCGCAGTTCTTGCTCCATGCGCGACATGGTGGTATGGACTTCGGTCAGCAGCGTATTGCCGGCAAAGCGGCAGTGCAGCGTGACGATAAGCCCTTCGTCGGTTAGAAGCGTTTCGCTTTTCACAATGGACTCGGCGTAGGGCAGGGTGCTGAGCGTTTGCGAGACGCGCTCTTGCATGGGGGCGTAGCGGATGGCCGGGTGAACGTGGTCGTGGCGCGGCTCCAGGTGTACGGCGACTTCGGCTAGACAGGGCATTTCTTCGGTAATGGCCGCTTCCAGACTTTCCGAATAGGTATGCGCTTCTGCCAGCGTCAGGTCGCCCGGTAGTTCTAGATCCATCTCTACGCGCACCCCGTCGCGCAATTGGTAAATATCCAGGTGGTGTACGCGCAATCCCAGACGGTGCGCGGCGGAGTAGACGGCTGTGGTGTAGGGTTCGGCGTTTGTGCGGGTTGGTTCGACATGTACCAGTACCTGGGCCTCGTGCAGGTCTTCGCAGATGACATCGCGCACGCTGTCTACCAGTTCGTGGGCTTCCTCTATCGAGAGTCCCCGTTGCATACCGACCATCACTTCTACGTAGGGTTGTTCGCCGACAAACCGTGCGCGTACCTGGGCGCTGTTGGGCACAACGGCTGGTAGTTGCGAGACGCGCGTAGTTAATCGGTGGCTGAGCTCGTCCGGGATGCTGTCCATGAGTGCGTGGATGGAGGCTGTGCCCATACCCCACGCCGACGCGAACGCGACGATGACCACGATGAGGGCGGCCAGCGCATCGAGCCGGAGGATAAACCAGGGTGGCAGCGCGAGGGTGGGTTGCAGGGCGATAATTCCGAGCGCCAGCAAGACCATGCTTGAGCGTATGATGTCGTTGCGAAAGTTGGAGACGCTGGCGGCCAGGGCGTGGCTTTTATGCTGCTTTGCGGTCTTGCTGAGCGTGTAGACGCGCACAACGTTAATGAATAGCGTCGCCAGAACAACTAGAAACATCCACGGCGAAATATCGGGCAAGAGCGGGGCAAAGAAGATGCGTTCGATTGATTGCCATAAGACCCACCCGTAGACGGCGGCCATGAGCATCGCCTGGGCCAGGGCTCCGAGGTGTTCGGCGCGGGCGTGGCCGTAGGGGTGGTTGTCGTCGGGTGGGAGGTCGGCTACGCGCACGGCCATGTAGGTTACGCCGTCTGTCACCATGTCTATGATGGAGTCGACCGCTTCGGCAAGGATGCTGAGGCTCCCGCTGAGCATGCCAATGCTCAGCCGTACAATGGCCAGTAACAGGGTAAAGCCCATAGACAGCAAAGCAGCAGCTTTTTTTGAGAGCGCCACGGTTTCCCTATCTACGTCAAAACGTAATGAACCAGGGCCCAGATGACCGTTGCGATGGCGACAAGTACGAGTATGAGGAATATGAGCAACGGTGTCCACGAGCCCGACGCGCCCGACGAGCCGGAACGAGCGCCCGCCCCGGCGGCATTTTTGCTCCGCAATGGCTTTTTCTCCGGCTCTGGTTTGGGTTTCTTTTCTGGTTTGGGTTTCTTTTCTGGTTTGGGTTTCTTTTCTGGTTTGGGTTTTTTACCCTTGCCGGCTGGTGTTGGGGCGGATTCCTCTTCGGCAACGGGTTGTACGCTAGATCGCAAGTCGTCGGCCGGGGGGGGCGCTGTGTCCGACGCGGCGGCCGGAGCCGAAAATGCGGTTGCGGCCCCCCCACTCCCCCCTGGCATGGGGATCATTTGCAAGTCTGGCCGCAACTGTCCCATCTTTTGCTTGAGGGTAAGCCCGAAGGCCTGGGCATCGTAAAAGCGCCCGGTGGGGTTCTGGGACATTGCTTTCAGGATGAGTTCTTCGACTTCTGCGGGGAGGTCTGGCTGTATCTGGCGTGGTGAGAGGGGCGTGTCGTTCATGTGCTTTTGCATGACGACTGATGGGGTGCCGTCCAGGAAGGGGAGGCGTCCTGTGACCAGTTGGTAGAGTATGACGCCAAGCGAGTAGACATCGGCGCGGTTGTCGCCCTTTTTGCCGGCGCATAGCTCTGGGGCCATATAGTCGCATAGTCCGGGTACGGTGTCGGGGGCCAGGTGTTGTAGGGCACTTTGTACCACATAGGCCGCGCCAAAATCGGTTACGACGACATCGGAGGGGCCGATTTTGACCACAAAGTCGCGCAGGTCTGTGACCTCGCTTTTGATGCGTATCATGATGTTATCGGCGGTAATGCCGCGATGGACGGGGTTTTGCTCTTGCTCGTTGGCAAAGGTCAACCCGCTGCATACCTGGTTGATGATGTGGGCGACGACGGGGAGTGGCAGTAATACCTGTTGCGACGCGAGTTCGTGTATTAGCTCGCGCAGCGTAATGCCGCTAATAAATTCCATGGCTTTGAAGGGTACGCCGTTGATGCTCGTATACTCATACACCCGTTCAATATTCAGGTGTTGCAAGATAACTGACCCCCGCACCGCCCGGCTATAGGCATTCAAGACTTCTTCATTGGTGGCGAGCGGCGGCAGAATCCGCTTCACCGCAACGTCGCGCTTGAGATCTGGCTGGTGGGCGCGGTACACTTCGGTTGCACTTCCTTGCGCTACCTTTTCCACAATTTGATACTTGCCTAGCGTTGTCCCGCTCAAGTCATTGCTCATAGACTTCTTTTAAACCTCCTTCTCTCTGGCTTCTTTGCCCTACTCCTGGTACTATCATACCATTAAACAACCCGTGCTATAATCTACGTTATGAATTTCTGGCTGCTTTTGCTTATTCCGCTTGGGTTTGTGACGGGCGTCTACGGTACGATTGTGGGCCTGGGCGGGGGGTTTATTATTGTTCCCGCGCTGTTGATGCTCTACCCCGACTGGGAGAATCCGGAGCTGGCGACGAGTATTTCGCTGGCGGTGGTGTTTGTGAATGCGGTGTCGGGGTCGCTGGCCTATGCGCGTATGGAGCGCATCCATTATCGTTCGGGGGTGCTCTTTGCGGCGGCGGCTGTGCCGGGGGCTATCCTGGGGGCGCGGACGACGGCGCTTATTCCGCTGGTGACGTTTCAACTGGTGTTTGGTTCGTTGATGATTGCGGCGGCGTTGTTCTTCTTCTGGAAGCCGCGCAAGGGCAAGCAGAAGAGTGATGCCAGCGATAGAGCGGCTATCCCGGCCTACAATCCGCTGGTGGGTATTGTGCTGAGTTTGTTTGTCGGGTTTCTTTCTAGCCTGCTTGGTATTGGTGGGGGGGTGGTCTATGTTCCCTCAATGGTCTATGTCCTGAGTTTTCCGGTGCATATTGCGACGGCTACGTCGCAGTTTATCCTGGCTATCTCGGCGGGGGCCGGTACGCTCACGCACTTGCTGGCCGGTACGCTGGCGGAGGGGGCGGTGCAGGCGGTGTTGCTGGCTATCGGGGTGATGTTTGGGGCCCAGGTGGGGGCGCGTATTTCGGGCCGGCTACATGGGGTCTGGATTATTCGTGGGTTGGCGCTGGCGCTGGCGTTTGCGGGGGTGCGGCTTATTCTGTCGGCGGTGGGGGATTAAAAAAAGGTACTTGTGAATAAGGACAAAAAAAGCTGGCCGGTTTCCCCAACCGGCCAGCACGGTGCGCGGACGGTGCGGCTATGGCCGCTCGTCCAATGTGACGGTTACTTCCATCTCCTCGCCGCCCCGTATGATGGTCAACGTGACCTCGTCGTCGGGGTTGGCCTGGAGCACAAAGCGCTGCAACTCTTGTATATTGCGTAGTGGTTCGTCGTTGATGGCGGTAATTATGTCGCCGCCGACGCGCACCTGTTCGCCCTGGATGGTGGCACTCTTGAAACTGCCGTTGAGTCCGGCTTCATCGGCGGGGCTATTGGCTTCGACCTGGATAACCAGGACGCCGCGGATGTCGGAGTCAAGCTCCATGGCTTCGGCTACGTCCTGGGTCAAGGTCTGGCCTTCTATACCAAGCCAGGCGTTGTTGTCGGTAATCTCTGGTTGGGGGGCGTCTGCGATGGTGTCCAGTGTTGGCCGGGTTCCAAGGGTCACATCAATGTCTTGTTCCTCGCCGTCGCGCAGGATGGTGAGGGTTATGGTGTCGCCAACGTTGGTATAGCGCGCCAGGTAGGCGATCATGTCTTCAAACTCTTCAACCGGGCGGCCATCAAATGCGGTGATGACATCGCCGCCTACTCGTACCTCTAGACCGTCTACGATCATCTGGCGGTCGCTGCCGCGCAGCCCGGCCTGGTCTGAGGGGCCGCCGGTAATAACCTCTATGACCAGGGCGCCGCGCTGGTCTTCGGGTAAGTCCATTTCGCGGGCCATGTCGGGGGTGAGTGTGCGGCCGCTGACGCCAAGCCAGGAGTGTTCGTAGGCGCCGTCTTCAATTAGCACGGGGACAACCTGTTGCACAATGGCGGATGGGATGGCAAAGCCTACCCCGACTGAGGCCTGGACGGGCGAGCGGATGGCGGATGGTACGCCGATGAGGCGGCCTTGCTCGTCTACCATGACGCCGCCGGAGTTGCCGGGGTTGATGGATGCGTCGGTCTGGATGATGTCGGGGATGCTATAGGCGGGCCCGCCGTCTTCGGTTTGTACGGGTAGCGAACGTCCAAGGGCGCTGACAAAGCCGACGGTCATGGTGCCTTCGAGTCCGAAGGGGTTGCCAAGGACGACGACAAGTTGGCCCACGCGCACCTGGTTGGAGTCCTGGACAGCTATGGGTTGCAGGCGGTCTGGCTCTTCGTCTATTTTCAAGACGGCCAGGTCGCTGTCGCGGTCGGCGCCTACCAGGGTTGCTTCGGCGACGGAGCCGTCGTGAAAGGTGATGGTGATGCGGTCGGCACCTTCAACGACGTGGTTGTTGGTAACGATGTGCCCTTCTTTGTCCCAGACAAAGCCGGAGCCGAGCCCCTCGGAGAAGAATTCGCGGGGGGCGTCTTCCTGGTTGGGGGTGCCGAAGGGGAAGTCGTGGAAGGGGTCGTCGCCTATTTCTTGCCGCTCTACGACGCGGATATGGACGACGGATGGGCTAATCTGGTCGTGGATAGCGGCCAGGCGGTCTTGTAAGGCGCTCACGACATCGCCGGAGCCAATGGGGGCCGGGGTGGTGGTGTCTGGCGCGGTGGTTGCGGCGACTGGTTCGTCTTCGGCGGGGGCGGTGGTTGGCGTTTTGGTTGGCGCTTCGGTTGGCGCGGTATCTTCGTCGGTGGCGGCTATATCCTCGGTCTGGGCCGTTTCGTCGGTCTGGGCCGTCTCGTCGGTCTCGTTTGTCTCTTGCGCAACCGGTGTATTTGCTACTTCTGCCGGTGCAGATGCCTCTGTCGTGGCGGTTGGTACGTGCATGGGGCTTGTTGCGGTGGTGCAGCCGACTAGCGCCAGTAGGCAGAAGATGAGTACCCATGGTACTGTGCTATAGAGTTTTTTCATAACACCTCTCTTGTTTTTTGCTAAAAGTGTCCTGTTTGTCATTATAGTACGCGCAGCGGGCATCGGAAAGTGAGAGTTTCATAAAAAAAAGCCTGGCAGGGGTGTGACATCCTGCCAGGGTGGCCCCGCGAGGGGGCGGATGTTCTGGTCGTGGTGGTTATTCGCCTCTGGTCATATTGATTTCGCCGCTGTCGGTGTTGGCCGGGTCGGTATAGCTCCATGTTCCAGACAGGGTATTGCCTTCGAGCGTCAAGGTGGCTTTTATCTCGTTCCCATCTTTGTCGGCAAAGGTAAAGGCGACCGTGGTATCAGTGATTTGCACGATTTGCACAATGTTGGTATAGAAGAAGGCTTCTTGCACATTTAAGACCCCCGAATAGTTGGAGATGGTCAGGTTCAGGGTTGCGGCGTAGGTGCCGGCTAGTTCCGGGTTGTCGGTGGTGAATGTGCCAGCGTAGCTGCCTTCAATGGCGCTGCTTTCGCCAGCGCCGGGTGGTTCTGGGGCGGGGGACGGGACGGGGGCGGGTTCGGGGTAGGGATCTGGTGCTGGGGCCGGCGCTGGGGCCGGCGCTGGGGCCGGCTGGTCACCGCCAAATGCTTCGTTGCCAAGCAGACCAAGCAGGACATGGTAGGGCGGGTTGTTTTCGGGGTGCAATTCAAAGCGGGCGCGTTCAAACCATTGTACGTCGTACTGCTGGCCATCTATCTCCATGGTGATGACGGGGGTTAGTGGTAGGCCAAATAGAGCGATATTGTCGTCAATGCTCAAGCCGGGTTGTCCGTCGGTTTCCAGGCCGCTGGCGCGGAATTTGTCGAGGATGTCGCCGCAGACGTTCCAGCCGGTTTGCTCAAAGTAGGCACACCCTTCTTGCGGTTGTTCGGCGGGTGGAGGTGTCCAGGCTCCCGATTGCTGCATAGCTTCGACTGGACCGGCTCCAAGCCGACCAAGCAGGACATGGTAGGGCGGGTCGTTTTCCGGGTGAATTTCCAGGCGGTTGCGTTCGAAAAGCTGTACCTGGTAGGCTTTGCCTTCGATCATTTCTTCGCGTTGTTCCGCTTTGGGCAGGCCAAACACTTGCAACCCGCCGTTATTCTCCCAATATTCGCGGATAACGCCGGAGATACAAAACCCGGTTTCAGGAAAGCAGCGTTCGCTATCCTGGGCTTGCAATAGGCCTGGTATCGCGGCCAGGGTCATGGTTGCCAGCAAAAGAAAGAGGCTTAAACGTCGAACAATCCGTACCAATGGCATTTGTGTTCCTCCTTACGTCACAGAACAGGTTTTTCTGCTCAATTCATTCAACGGTTTCAAAAAAACGTCCAGTACAATGATAGGGGAAAAGGGTAGCGACATTGTTCTACCTATCGGACGCATTATATGGAGAAAAACTACCCTGTCAAATAGGCTGATGGTGGTACCTGTTCGCGGGTGGGCGGGGAACTCCTCTGGGTTCGTCGTCGTCTTACCATGGGAGGAGGGGATGGGGGGGGCAGCTATGGCGGCCACCCGCCCGGTTTATTCAGCATTTCGTAATGCAAAGGCGTGTTGGTCAGGGGATGGAATCTCCCTTTTGTGGGTACAATACTGACAGACGGTTTTTGTGTTGTCGCGTAACATCTCTTCCCTATTATTCGTTACAGATATGAGGCGTGCATCAGAAGGGTATCACACGGTATTCATTCCTTTTCGGAGGATTGATAGCTAGAATAGGAGTATACGAGGACGGATCGTACGGATAGGTACTCTGCTATAGTGAGGTGAAAGAAGCGAGATTATGGATACCACACTCAATTATCAAGCATTGGCTCTGGATATTGTGATGGCGGCGTATGAAGATGCTCAGGGTGAGGGGGCCTCGGCCATTGAAGCACACCAATGGCTCGAAACGGTTGATATGGAAAATCTGGGGATTGAGGGATTAGGGGACATGCTGGATATGAACCAGTTGAACGCGCAGAAAACCGGTTATGATGGATGGGAATAATGCGGAAACGATGGGGCCGGTGATGAAGGCAGATGCTTTCATCACCGGCGGTTTATTCTGCCGCCTGTATCGTCACGCGCTCGTCTTCGACGACCACCCAATCGCCGCTCTGGATGTGCGAGAGGTCTATGCTGTCTACCATGGGTATATCGCTGATGATGGCCCCGACGGCGATAATCGGCTCACTTTCGGCGTTGAGGATAGCGACGGGCGAGAGGCCGGCTTTGGCCAGCCGGTAGAGGCTATAGCTGCCGACGGTGCTCCCCTTGCCGGTGGGGAAGACCAGCACCCGCCCGGCGACCGATTGCCCTTCCAGGGGGTGGCCGGTTTCCGTAATTACTCCGGTGTCCATATCTACCAGACCGAAGAAGCCTATCGGTTCTGGTGATACGAGTGCTTCTCCTTCGGCATAGCCCGCTTTGATAATACGTCCGTGTAGTGTTTTTTGGGGGGTCATCGGTGCTCCTTTTGGGTTGGTTCGCTTTGCCATACGCCGGTCAGGGCGGCTTGTACGCAGGTTTCGAGCGAGCCATAGCGCACCGATAGGCCGGAGTGGTGCGGTGTATAGTAGGCTCCTTTGCTTGAAGCGGTGGCGATGCGCCGAAAGCCTAGATGTTTGACTGGCGCGACGACCAGGCAGGTATCGGCTACTACGCGCCCGCCTAGCGCTTCCAGGCGGGCTACCAGGCCGCGCTTGACGGCCTCTTGCCGCACAGCCCGCGCCATTGTTACCCACACGGGTACGGTTGTCTGGCGTCCGTCCAGCAGGTCGAGGATGTGCGATAGTTCTTTGAGCGAGGCGTGGGGACAGCCGAACCAGACCAGGTCTACGTCTGTGCCGCTGTCGGTGTTGAGCGCGGCGTAGCCCTCGTCCAGGCGTTCTATCACGACCGGTTCGGCGTCGGGCCGTATGCTGTCCGGTTGGTTGGCTTCGGGGGTGATGCCTTCTATGTGGTAGAGCGCCACGGCTCCGCTGGCGGCCATGGCGGCTCCCATCGCTTTGAGCAGGTCGGTTTTTGTCGTTGCGTCGTGCAGCGCGGCTACCGACGCTAACCCGCGAATGTAGGGGACGCGGTTGCGGGCTATTTTGCCCACGATGGTGCCCAGTGCGCCAAAGTCGGAGAAGGATTCGACGGGGCAGCGTACGTCAACCACAAGCTGTGCGCGGCGGTTGGTGGGGATATGCAAGCCGAAGCGGGCGGTACGCCCGGTAATGGCCGCGGCCAGTGCGCTGGGGCCGCCTTCGCGGTTGGTGTAGGCTCCTAGTACGCTGTTGGCAAAACTGACCGCGCTAGACTCGGCCCAGGCGACATGCTCGCCGGGCTTTGGATTTTCGACCACAAAGTAGGGTGTGCAGGTGCAGGTGGTGGTGATGCCCATGGCGGCAAAGGCCTGGATAACGCGCTGTTGCTTGTCGGCGAAGGCGGGGTCAAAGCCCAGTTCTTCCCACTGTTCCAGGTCGAGTCCGGCGGGGTTGAGCATGGTTGGTACCCGTACCCGTGCGCCCTGTTCGCTCCATTCGGCCAGAAATTCTAGCCCGGCGTCGCCCAGGTTTTTGTAGCTGACCCCGGCGACCTGGACGCTGGCTACGGGTACAAGATCTTCTGCGCCGTAGATGCGCCCAAGTGCGGTAATAATCTCCATGGCTTTCTGGACGCCGCGCCCTTCTTCCCCGGCCAGCATGGCCTGTTCTTCAGCACTTAATTTCATCAGGTATATTGCACTTTCTCGAACGCTGCGCGCTCGGCTCCCCAGGGTATCGTGGCGTCAAGCCCCATGCGGGCTGTGCGCGACTTTTTGCCTGGTTCGTGGGTGCCAGAGGGGTCAAGGCTACTGCCCGGCTGGTCGTGCATTACGACCAGGTCGCGGTCGGCTTGAAAGCGGGTGGCGATGGCCCATTCGACCGCGTCGGGGTCGTAGGGGTTGACGTTGGTATCTACGACGACGACGTGCTTGAGCGAGCCGTGCCCGCGAAAGGCGGCTTCTATGGCGCGTTGGCCATCTTCGGGCCCCTGCGGTGCGATCTGTACCACGGCATGTAGCCAGGTGACGCCGCCGGTGGTCATAACGACATTGGTACAGCGGCAGACTTCGTTCACGGCCGCAAAGATGGTTGGTTCTTTGGGCATGCCCATCAGGAGCTTGTGTTCAAGTTTGCCGGGTAGCAGCGCCTGGTACATGGGGTTGTGGCGGTGGGTGATACAGTCTATCTCTATCACCGGTTGCTGGCGCACAAAGTCCATGGTTTCGGTCAGATCTACAAAGGGGCCTTCGGGGGCGGTGGCGTGGGTCATACGCCCTTCGAGCACAATTTCGCAGTCGGCGGGTACCTCTAATGGTACTGTTTTGCAGCGTACCAATGGTGTGGGTACGAGGGCATTGGCGATGGCTAGTTCGTCAACGCTCGGTGGGGGGCCAAGCGAGCCGGCCAGCAAGGTTTGTAGGGGGTTGCCCAGACAGATGGCGACGGGTATGTCGCCCAATGATTTTTGCAGCACGGTATGGGTGCCGCGGTTTTCGACAATGCGGGCCGAGAAGCGCCGCTCGTCCAGGCGTAGCAGGCGGTGGAAGCAGACGTTTCGCCCATGGTCGGGGTCGTTGACGATGAGGATGCCGGCCGTAATGTAGGGGCCGGCGTCGTTGGGGAAGTGGCGCAGGATGGGCAGGTTGTGCAGGTTGACATCGGTGATGACTACTTCCTGGCAGGGTGCTTCGGGGATGGTGGAGGGGGCGACGGGGTTGTCCAGGGCCCAGGCCAGCGTTTGTTGCAGTTGTTCCAGGGGGGTGGCCAGCACCTGGGCAAAGTATTCCCGCGCGGAGGCGATGCCGGCGATGACGCGCCAGCCGGGGTGGTCGGCGACGTCCGAGAAGAGGATGGGCCGCCCATCGTGTTGGAGAATACGCCGGGCCATTTCCAGGTTGGTGCTTACTGGCGTTTTCTCTTCGACCAGCAGGCCGTTGGCCCGCGCATGGGTGATAAAAGCGCGTATATTCATAAAGCCTTTTGCTCCGGATGTATTACAAAGGAGCTTTTAGAAGCTCAATCAGTCGAAATCTCTTCAACGTCGTTTCGGTATGCTGGTTGACTCTGGTATGGCCGATGGTAAATAAAGAAACCAATGGATTGTATCGTATGGATAAGACGATCCAGTAGGTATCCCACCTGTTCTGTGGTTGCGTATGCCGAAATAGCAGAATCTTGAAACTGAACCCCATGGGTACGGGCTATTCGTTTCGCCCATTGCATCAGGTCGGGATTCTCTTCAACGGTTATTCCACTGACAAAGAGCATGTTCAGGGTTTCTCCCCCGTCTGAGATGTGGAACCCATTGTTCAATGGTTCGACATGGATTTCGATATACGACATATCGAAGTGGCGGAAGGGGGTAACAACCACACACCCTCCGTCAAGCGGATGTATGCTGAATTTGCCGCGCAGGTGGGTAAGCAGTTGGTCTGGCAATTGGTTGTATTTGTCACTCATCGTATTGTCTCGTAACTGACCCATTGGTATCCGCCCATTATATCATGGCTCTTCCCCGCTTCCCCTACCGCCGCACATACTCCATATTTCCGACATGCCGCGCATACCCCTTTAACTCCATGAGCGCTAACGCCGACGACACCACCGATACCTGCATACCACTGGCCCGGCACAGCGCGTCTACGTGTTGCGGCTCTGCCGAGAGGACGCGCAGCAGCGCCGCCTCGGTGGGGTCTTCTGGCAGCGCGGCGACCATCTCCTGCTGTACGGGCAGGCGTGTCAGGTTCAACGCTTCCAGAATATCGTCGGCTCCGGTGACGAGTTCGGCTCCGTTGCGGATAAGTTGATGTACCCCCTTGCTCTTCAGGCTAAAGATAGAGCCTGGTACCGCAAAGACATCGCGCCCCTGATCCAATGCGAAATTGACTGTAATGTGGGCGCCGCTCTGTTCCCCTGCCTCGACAATGAGCGTGCCAAGCGTGAGCCCGCTAATGATGCGGTTGCGGGGCGGAAAGTTGGCCGCTGTCGGGCGCGTCTGAAGCGGGTATTCACTGATAATAGCGCCGTTTTCCAAAATCTGCTCGGCCAGGTTGCGGTTGCGCTCTGGGTAGATAACGTCTACTCCGCTCCCAAGCACGGCCAGCGTTCGCCCGCTGGCTTCGAGCGCGGCGGTGTGCGCGATGGCATCTATGCCAAGCGCCAGGCCGCTGACAATGGTCAAGCCCCCCTGCGCCAGGTCGGTTACCATGCTGCGGGTGGCTTCTTTGCCGTACGAGGTGGGCGAACGAGTACCAACCACGGCCAGGGCCCAATCGTCGGGCGGGGCCAGGGCCCCGCGCATATAGAGCAGCGGCGGCGGGTGGGGTATCTGGGCCAGCAGTTCGGGGTAGTCGGCGTCTTCGAGCGTGAGCAGCGATACCCCCGCGTCCAGCACGCGCTGCAACTCGTCGTCCAGGTTGCGTGTCGAACGGGTGTGCAGGAGGGCGGCGCTGGTTTTGCCCTCGATGCCGGCTGCGGCCAGGTCGGTGGTGCTGGCGTGCCAGGCGGCCTCAGCCGTCCCACACTGCGCGATAAGCTGTGCGACTCGCACCGGCCCCATGCCGGGCGTCAGATTGAACCCTAGATAGTAGCGCGTATGTGCGGCAATTTCCATGCATCTTTCCTGATGATGAACCCTTCAATGTTGCCGCAAATTATACCACAAAGCGTGGGATAGTCGTAGTCGCCCGTTCACACCTGGGGAGGGAATCTCTGGGAGCGCAGGTGCCTTGCCGGCTCTGGGGTGGGCCCGATGTCTGCGCTTCCAGGAGGTATCTCTGTACTTCTGAACATTTACGGGCAACTCAGGACAGGTTTTCATCACTGTTTTGTGGTATAATCTTCAAAAAGTCTTCCCTAGCTTTGTGCTCATTCCTATACAGGAATAACATAATATTGCAAAGCGCTTGTTTGTACAAAACATCCGTATGTGAAGGGAGAACCGTATGTTCTCGTTTGTCGCGGTGGGGTGTCTGGGTCTGCGCAAGGAGGGGTAGCACTGGTGCAAGAATATCCAGGGGCCGTATGAAGAATGACATCATCAAGATTTTGCTGATACAAGAACCCGACTCGCAAACAACTCTCCTCCAGTCGCCATTGAGCGAGATCTATGGCGATAAGTTTGAATTGATACAAGCTGCGCGATTTGACCAGGCCCTGGAGCATCTGTCGAATGAGACGGTAGACGCTATCTTGCTTGATCTGTCGTTGCCCGATGAGCAAGGGCTTGTGGCGCTGATGCGAGCCCGCGAGTATGCCCCAGGCATACCAATTGTCGTACTGACCGAAAACGATGAGAACCTGGCCAGAAAGGCTATTCAAATGGGTGCCCAGGACTATCTCATTAAAGAACGGTTGAATAAGGACATCGTGTTGCATTCTGTGCCGTGTGCGATAGAGCGCCACCGCATGCATGTGCAGTTACAACAATATGCCCGCGAGTTGCAAGTGAGCGAAGCCCGCTTTCGCAACCTTATCACGAAAAATGCCGATGGTATTGTTGTGGTAGATGGCCATGGGATCGTGCGCTTTGTCAACCCCGCGGCCGAGGCCTTGTTTGGCCATCGGCAGGGCGAATTGATTGGCGAGTTGTTTGGGTTTCCCGTTATTGCCGGCGAGACTACGGAACTTGACATTGTGCCACACGGAGACGAAGGGCCAAGTATCGCTGAAATGCGCGTGGTCGAGACAGAGTGGGAAGATGAAATTGCTTATCTCACGTCGTTGCGCGATATTACGCACCATAAGCAAACAGAGGATGCGCTCCGCAATGCGGAGTTGCAAAACCGCGCTATTCTCGACTCGCTTGACGCTGGTATTGCAGTCGTCAACCGGCATAAGGTGGTCGAACGGCTCAATAAATCATGGCGTGACATGGCCCGAGAGTCGGGTATGCTGTTTGCCCATGTGGCGGTTGGTACCAATTTCTTTACCGTGTGTGAACAGGTTTTTGGTACATCGTCGCATGTATGTCGTGGGGTGTACGCGGTATTAGAAGAGGAGATGACATCATTTGATACTGAGGTTTCTTTTACGAACGACGATGGCGGGGAAGAGCGCTGGTTTACCCTGCGTGTCATGCCGGTATCGGGATGGCCCGAAAAATCCATTGTTGTCGCGTTAAACGATATTACCGAGCGCAAGCGAGTAGCGCGGATAGAGGCCCGCGCCGAGGCTAACGAGTACCGGGTGCGCGAGCAGGAACGCGAGATTACGGCCTTGCTCGAATTGTCTGGCCATAGCCCCTCCCAGGCGGTGATAGCATCCAGTTTGTTTGGCATGCAGCCTCTCCACGAGAGTGCGCCTATTGTGTTTGAAGAGATGCTGCGCCTTTATGGGGAGGCCATCGAGTTGGCGCTTGAACAGCGGGCTTTTAAGGTCAAACATGATGCCGCTGAGGGACTTCGGGCCATAGCTGAACGGTTAGGGTTTTTGCGAGCGGGCCCGCGTGATGTCGTCGAGATACATAGCACCGTGTTACAATCGAAGTTGAAAGCAGTGCATATGTCAAAAGCCCAGGCCTATACTGAAGAAGGACGGTTGTTAGTATTGGAGCTTATGGGTTACCTGGTTTCCTACTACCGCAATTATTCACTTGGGATGAGTAGTAATCTGATGCACGAAACGCGGGATGAACGGCAATCAACGGAATAGGAGAAAGATCGCGTGCCATGAATAAATTTTTGCTCAAATTATATGTGACGGGAGATACCCCACGGGCGGAACGAGCTGTGGCGAATTTGCGTCAAATATGTGAAAAAGAGTTGCACGATCAGTATGAACTGGTCATCGTTGATGTGTTAGAAAATCCGCAACTGGCTGAAAAAGAGAAAATCATGGTCACTCCAACCCTGGTTAAAGAATTGCCGCCCCCCCGTCGGCGTATTATTGGAGATTTGACCGATACGGCTAGAGTACTCCTGGGTCTCAATTTACAGCCTTCAGCCGATCAGCATAGTAAGGTTGGTGAAGGGCCGGTCATCAGTAGTGGTGGTTCTCCCCCAGGTCAAACAAGCCATTCCACTGATGCGATACCAGGGCCGGATTACCGCCAGGTGCAAGAACAACAGTCGAGTGAAACACGAGGAGAGGATTGATGAGCCAGACCAAGAAAGCGGTAAAAAAACAATCTCCGGTGGAAAAATTACAGACGGGTATACCGGGATTTGACCATATATCGAGTGGCGGTTTGCCAAAATATCGTACCACCTTGATTTCGGGGACGGCCGGTAGTGCCAAAACGGTTTTTGCGGCCCAGTTTCTCGCCGAAGGTATTGTCAAAACCGGCGAAACTGGCGTATTTGTGACTTTCGAAGAGACTCCAGACGCTATCCGTCGCAATATGTTGGGGTTTAATTGGGATATTGAAACCTGGGAAACCGCAGGCAAATGGGCCTTTGTAGATGCGTCGCGCCAGCCGGGGGATGACCCGATTGTGAGCGGTGATTATGATCTGGGGGCGCTCCTGGCCCGGATTGAGAATGCCGTGCAACGAGTGAATGCCAGTCGCGTTTCCATGGACTCGCTTGGGGCGATTTTTAGCCAGCTTTCGGATGGGTCCACCGTGCGCAATGAACTTTTCCGCATTGCCTCCGCGCTCCGTCGTATGGGGGTCACCGCCGTGATGACCTCGGAACGGACGCAGGAATATGGCGAGATAGCGCGGTTTGGGGTCGAAGAGTTTGTCGCCGATAATGTGGTTATCTTGCGTAATGTGCTGGAAGAGGAAAAGCGCCGCCGCACAGTCGAAATTCTCAAGTTTCGCGGCACAAACCACCAGAAAGGCGAATTTCCCTTTACCGTTATTCCCGACAACGGTATCGTTACCATCCCGCTGTCGGCTATTGGCCTGGAACAGCGCTCGTCCGATGTGCGCCTGTCGTCGGGCAATACCGAGCTTGACGCTATGTGTGGGGGCGGCTTTTTCCGCGATTCGGTTATTCTCGTCTCCGGGGCCACCGGTACGGGAAAGACGCTCATGTCCACAACGTTTATGGCCGCGGGGGCCAACCGTGGCGAGCGGAGTCTCCTGTTTGCCTTTGAGGAAAGCCGCGATCAGCTTGGGCGCAATGCGACAGGGTGGGGCATTGACTTTGACCAGATGGAGCGCGACGGTAAGCTGCGCGTGATGTGTAGCTATCCGGAGGCCGCGGGTCTGGAAGATCAGCTTATTGAGATGAAGTCGGCTATTGAGGAGTTTAAGCCCAATCGGGTGGCGATAGATAGCTTGTCGGCGCTCGAACGGGTTTCCACAATGCGCGGCTTTCGAGAGTTTGTTATCGGGCTCACGTCCTTCATCAAGCACAAAGAAACGGCCGGGCTCTATACTTCGACCACGCCAACCCTGCTTGGGGGAACCTCTATTACCGAGGCTCATATCTCCACCATTACCGACTCCATTATCCTGCTCCGCTACGTTGAATTGTACGGCGGGATGCGACGCGGCTTGACGGTGCTGAAGATGCGTGGTTCAATGCATGATAAAGATATTCGTGAGTTTGACATTGATGGTCATGGTATGCATATCGGGCGTCCCTTCCGCAGTATTAGCGGTATTCTTTCGGGCAATTTCTCTTATATCACCCCAAGCGAGTTGGAGCGTATGAGCGATTTGTTTAAAGAAGGGGATGAGTAACCGTGGCATATGGTGCGGTATCCATTGGGTGGGACTCGGTGCGGGCAACGCGGCCTGCACCCGCATAACCAGGCCCCTGTTGGGGAACTATGTCCGGGGGCAATTTGTCTGGTCTGGGGTTCTGATTGCTAGAGCAACCGCTGCTCTCAAGGTTGCTCTAGGGTACCTGGACTGATGTAGTAGATTTTTCGAATGGGTGGTGAATTACAGGATTATGTGCGGAAGCTGGAAACACGCTTCCGCAATATTATCTCTCATACCGTTGACGCGCTGATTGTTATAGATACCGATGGTGTTGTACGTTTTGTCAACCCGGCCGCCGAAACGCTCTTTGGGCGTTCCTCCGATACCTTCGTTGGCGAATTGTTTGGCTTTCCTATTGTGGTTGGTGCAACAGCCGAATTAAACATTGTGCGCCAGGATGGGGCATGGGTCGTCGCCGATATGCGCGTGGTAGAGACAGAGTGGGATGGCTCGCGGGCCTATCTCGCTTCGTTGCGCGATATTACCCATAACCGACGCATCGAACAGCTTGAGCACGACCGCAACCAGGTGCTTGAACTTATTACCCAGAACGAACCGCTTGATGTGGTTCTGACCCAGATTACGCATCTGGTTGAAAACCAGTCTATGGGCTTGCGGTGCTCGGTGCTGGTGCAGAAAGAGGGGCGGCTGGTGCGGGCGGCGGGGTATTGTCAGACGGCAAGTATGGGCTATACCAATGCAGCGCAGCTACCGGTGTGCCACACGGCCGCAGTCTCCCTGAAACCCGTCGTCGTGTATGATAGGGGCAGTGTGCCTTGCTGTGGCTCCTCTCCATGCCCGGCCATGGATAGCGACCATATCCGATCCTGTCATGCGTTTCCCCTGCTCTCGCGTGAGGGCGACGTGTATGGGGTGCTGGTGATGCATGGCCAGGCATGCCGCGATCTCTCCGACGAGGAGATGCGCCTGGTTGACGCAGCCAGTTATCTGGCCTTTCTCGCCATCGAGCAACGCTCGCTTATGGAACAGTTAGTCCACCAGGCCCACCACGATGCGTTGACCGGGCTCCCCAACCGCCTGCTCGCCGAAGAGCAGTTGCGCCAGAGTATGGCCCGTGCGCGGGTGCAAGGGGGACGGGTGGGGGTGTTCTTTATTGATCTGGATCGTTTCAAACAGGTCAACGATACGCTTGGGCATCCGGTGGGGGACGCGCTCTTGCAAGAGGTAGCCCTGCGCTTGCGGGCGTGTGTGCGGGTTGACGATGTGTTGGCGCGTATGGGCGGGGATGAGTTTTTGCTGGTGGCCGGGGGGGTGCATAGTCCCTCCATGGTGGGGGCCATTGCGGGTAAATTGCTGGAAGCCTTGACAACACCCTTTGTTGTCCAGGGGCACGAGCTGTTTATCGGGGCCAGTATCGGCGTCAGTCTCTTTCCCGACGATGGGCAGGAGGTGGCGACCTTGTTGAGCAATGGTGACGTGGCGATGTACCGTGCCAAGGGCGAGGGGGGGCACAAGTTTTGCTGCTTTGCGCCAGAGATGGGTGCGCAAGCGTTGGAGCGGATGGAGCTTGAGACCAGTTTGCGGCGGGCCTTCGGCAGTGACGAACTGGTTATTTACTACCAATCGCGGGTAGACCAGCACCGCAAACTGGTTGGGATGGAGGTTATGGTGCGGTGGAACCATCCGCGCCTGGGGTGGGTAGATCCGGCAACGTTCTGGTCGCTGGCCGAGGAGAGCGGTCTGGTTATCCAGATTGGCACATGGTTATTGCAGCAGACGTGCCAGCAGGTTGCGGCGTGGCGACAGTCCGGCTATCCCGCGTTGCAAGCGTCAGTTAAAATGGCCGAAAAGCAATTTGCCCAGACCGACGTTGTTGCGGTTGTCGCGCGGGTATTGGAGGAAAGCGGTATTCCGCTCCCTTTTCTCGAACTGGAGCTTGACGAACGGGTATTGATACGTGATTACGACGAGTCGGCAGAGAAGTTGAGCCGCTTGCAGGCGTTGGGGGTGCGCGTAGCGATAGACCACTTTGGTACCGGCTACTCGTCGCTGTCCTGCCTGCAACGTCTGCCTATTAACACCATCAAGATAGATCGTTCGCTCTTGCAGCAGATTGGCACAGGCGACACCGAAGGGTATAACAATACTGTTATTCTCGCGGCTATTATGAGCCTGGGCCACAATCTTGGTATTCGGGTGGTTGCCGAAGGGGTAGATAGCGAAGAGCAGTTTTCCTTTTTGCAAAATATCGGGTGTCACGGGGCGCAGGGGGGGGTGTTCGGGCCACCGTTGCAGGCGGCCTCCTTCGAGAGACTATTGCAGCGTTCGATACGGGGGTTAAATACCCATTTCTATTGTATCCCAGAGCTCTACTATGATACGATGGTAGGGCCGGATACGTAATAGCCGGTGACGGGTGAGGCGCGAGGCGATGCCACGTGCGCAGTCATCAAACGAATTTGGTATTCATTGGTATATATGGGTTGGGAGATGGTGAGCGAACACACAGGGAATGGCGTAATGGGGCATAGTACATCGGGGCATGGGGGGGCTTTGCCGCATGCCTATCGGGTGGGGGCGCTGGTCGTGTCGCCCAATATTGTGCTTGCGCCGATGGCCGGCGTGACAGATACTACCTTTCGCCGGCTTGTTCTGGGTCTGGGCGGGTGTGGCCTGGTGTGTAGCGAGATGACCAATGCCGCCAGTGTGTCGCCAAAGGCCTTGAAGCGGCACAAGTTGCTGGATTACATGCCAGACGAGCGCCCGATAGCGATGCAGATTAGCGGCAACGATGCCGATTTGATGGCGCGGGCCGCGGAAGAGGTGGTCGAGCTTGGCGCGGATATGCTGGATATTAACTGTGGGTGTCCTTCGCCCAAGGTGACGGGGGGCGGCCACGGGGCGTCGCTGCTGCGCGATTTGCCAAAGTTAAGCCGCATTCTCGATGTCGTGCGGCGTACGGTCGCGCTGCCGCTCACGTTGAAGTATCGGGCCGGGTGGGACGATGCCAGCCTGAACTATATCGAGGTGGCGCAGCGGGCCGAGGCGGCGGGGGTGGATGCGTTGACGCTGCACCCGCGCACGCGGGAGCAGCGCTATGGGGGGGCAGCCGATTGGGAGCGCATTGCCGAAGTCAAGGCGCGGGTGGGTATTCCTGTGGTGGGGAGCGGGGATGTGCGGTGTGCGGCCGACGCGCTGGAACGGATGGCGCGGTATGGCGTGGATGGGGTAATGATCGGGCGGGCGGCGCTGGCCAATCCCTGGATTTTCCTTCAGACCGCGCAGTTGCGGCGGGGAGAAGCGGTGTTTACGCCGACGCCGGCCGACAAGCATGCGCTTATGCTGCGCTACGTTGCTATGTGTCAGACCGACTTGCCAGAGCGGGTGGCGCTCAATCGGTTGAAGCAGTTTATCGGCAATTTCGTGATTGAGTTGCCGGGCAGTGCGGCGCTGCGGGCCAGTGTCCACCGTTCGACAAGCCTGGAAGAGGCGGTCGGGTTGCTTGGGGCCTTTTTCGAGCGGTATGGGGTGGGGGAGGAAGTGAGGATTTCTTGACAAGTCGTTATGAAGGGGACAAAAGAACAGCGGGACAGATCATCAGTGACGAGAAAAAAGGAGGCATCTGGTCTGTGTTTCCACGTGAATGGATAGAAATAGTGTATGATGACATAAAGAAAGCTGCGATGGCAGGAAACAGAAGCGCTAGAACAGCAAAGAAGTTGCTTGATAGTAGAGAATATGATAAGAGCGGCAAGCCTTGAGTTCAGGAGGGGTGGTTATGGAGACAACCTGGTATGTGGCGACATTGATTATGCGATGTCGGGTCAATGGGGATGAGACTGGCCCATGGACATGTGATGAGCAAATTCGCCTTCTTCAAGCCAGCGATGAGGAAACGGCCTATCAGAAAGCGTTGGCGTTGGGGAAGGATGAAGAGCACGCCTATGCTAACACCTATGATCAAACGGTGTCGTGGGAATTTGTCGGGTTGGCGGGCCTGGATGAGGTACTCGATCAATCTCTGCATGATGGTTGCGAAATTCGGAGCCGCCTCTTTACCGATCCCGATCCCACCCATCTGATACATGTAGAACATCCTTCCGAATATGAGACGGTATCAGAATAAAGGTATGGTATACTGGGAGCTATGACAAAATCAGAAGAACAACAGCAAGTGGCCGGCCGTTTCGGGCCGTATGGCGGGCGCTACGTACCGGAGACGTTAATACCCTCTGTCACGATGCTTGAAGATGCGTACGAGGAACTCCGCGGCGACGCGAGTTTCTGGGATGAGTTGATGCATCTACACCGCACCTACACGGGGCGTCCGACGCCAATTTCGTTTGCGGCGCGGCTTACGCAGGAGTGCGGGGGGGCGCGGATCTATCTCAAGCGCGAGGATTTAGCCCATACCGGAGCGCACAAGATTAACAATGCGCTTGGGCAAGGGTTGCTGGCAAAGCGGATGGGCAAGCAGCGCGTGATTGCCGAAACCGGCGCGGGACAGCATGGCGTCGCCACCGCGACCGTGTGTGCGCTGCTTGGGTTGCAATGCGTCGTCTACATGGGCGAAGAGGACATGGCGCGGCAACGGCCCAACGTCTTCCGCATGCGTCTGCTTGGGGCCGAAGTGCGCCCGGTGAGCAGTGGCAGCCGCACGCTGAAAGCCGCCATTAACGAAGCTATGCGCGACTGGGTGACCAACCCCGACAGCTACTATCTGCTTGGGTCGGCGCTTGGGCCCCACCCCTACCCCACCATCGTGCGCGACTTCCAGAGCATCATCGGGCGCGAGGCCCGCCAGCAAATGCTGGACACCACCGGCCGCCTGCCCAACGCGGTGGTCGCCTGTGTGGGGGGCGGCTCCAACGCCATCGGCATCTTCCACCCCTTCCTGGATGACGCGCAGGTACGCCTGCGCGGGGTTGAGTCCGGCGGGCGCGGGCGCACTCTGGGCGAACACGCGGCGCGTTTCTTCGACGCGCGCGTAGGCGTGCTCCAGGGTACCTACTCCTACGTGTTGCAGGATGACGATGGGCAGATTGCCCTGACCCACAGCGTTTCGGCGGGGTTGGACTATGCCAGCATCGGGCCGGAGCACGCCTGGTTGCACGATACGGGGCGGGCCGAATATACCAGCGCCAGTGACGAAGAAGCGCTGGCCGCGTTCCAGACCCTATCGCAGCTAGAGGGGATTATTCCCGCGCTGGAAAGTGCCCACGCCATCGCCGAGGTGGTCAAACTGGCCCCCACCATGCCGCCCGAACAAACCATCCTGGTCAATCTCTCCGGGCGGGGCGACAAAGATATTTTTACGGTGGCTGACGTGCTTGGGGTCACGATATGATGGTGCTATGACCATGCGGTGCGTGATTGTCAACCCGCGGGCCGGGCGGGGGCGGGCCGCGCAACGGCTTGCCGACCTGCACCAGGCGCTTGATGCGGCGGGTCTGGCCTGCGACGTGTGGCAAACGCATGCGCGGGGCGAGGCGGCCGTGCTTACGCGGCGGGCGCTTGAGCTAGAATATGATCAGGTTGCCGTGATGGGCGGGGACGGTACGCTGCATGAGGTGGTCAACGCGCTGATGGAGAGCACACAGCGCGGGGGGCCGGGCGTCGCGCTTGGGGTGGTGCCGCTCGGCACGGGTAACGATTTCGTCAAGTCGCTAGACGGGGTGCAGACGGATGACCTCGCCGGCGCGGTGCAGCGATTGGCGCGGGGGCAGACGCGCACCATTGACGTGGGGGCTATGACGGTCAATACCTCGTTCGGGGTGCAACGCAGCTATTTTCTGAACGATGTCGGCATCGGCATTCACGCGCATGTCGCGGCGTACAGCAACCGCGTGCGCTGGTTTCGCGGGCGGGGCGTATATGCCATCGCCACGGCCCAGGCCTTGATCTGGTATGCCGCGGTGCGTCTGCGGGTTACCTGTGGCGACCTCACAAAGGAACAACCCTTTTTCCTGATGAGCGTGGGCAACGGGCGCTGCCAGGGGGCCGGGTTCTGGCTTACGCCACACGCCGAACTGGACGACGGGTTGCTGGATGTGTGCTTGATTGATGAGGTGTCGCTCTTCACGATACTGCGCTTTATGCCGCGGGTCTGGCGTGGGGAGAATACCGACCTGCCGCCGGTGACGATGGGGCGCAGCGAGCGCTTGACGGTAGCGGCAGACGATGTGCCCTTCTTGCTTTCCGCCGACGGTGAGATTATCAGCGATGATGCGTGGCAGGTAGCGATGCAGGCCGTGCCGGGGGCGCTGGCGTTGCTGGTGTAATGTGTATATGGGAGCGCGGGTATCCTGCCCGCCCCGGCGCCAGCGCGACGCCTGCGCTCCCAGGAACTTGTCCATCAGGTGAGTAGTCGTATAGGCGGCGAACGAAAAACTACCAGTGTCTGGTATCGTTCGTCGTCTCGTGGTGTTACGGAGGAGGAATACTATGCAATTGTTGTACTTGAACCCGATAGAATTGGAGTCTGACCCCGACGGCGTGCGGGATGAGCCGGGCGATATAGCCAGTCTTGCGGAGACGATAGCCGACCAGGGGATGCTGCAACCGCTTGGCGTGGTGCGCCTGGAGGGGGGGCGCTATCGCGTGGTGTATGGCAATCGGCGGCGGGCGGCCGCGCTGGTGCTTGGGTTGGAGATGGTGCCGTGCATCTTGCTGGATGAAAGCCGCGACGTGCTGTTGCAGCAGTTGGTGGAAAATGTGCAGCGCGAAGAACTTAACGATATGGAGAAGGCGCGGGCCTTTGGCCGTCTGCGGGCGCGTCTAGCCGAAACGCACGACCAGGCCTCCGAGGGGGTGCTGGATGAGGAGACGGGCAAGGCGGTGGGTTTGACGGGGCGCACAGTGCGGCGCTATCTGGGGTTGCTTGACTTGCCGCAGGAGGTGCAACAGCTTATCCGCCGGCGCGAGTTGACCGTGACGCAGGCGCAGCACTTGCGGCGCATCCCCAACCCGCGCACGCAGATAGAGTTGGCGCAGTCCGCGGTTGACGAAGGCATGTCGGCCGCCGATTTAAGCCGGCTGGCGGGCTACTTTGCGGCCAATCCCAACCTGACGTTGGAGACGGCGTTGCAGGCGCTTGAGCAGGGTATTCAGTTGCCCGACCGCGCCGTGCCAGAGGGGGCGCTGGCCGGGGGCGGCGGGCCGCTGGCGAAGACGAGCATTGCGGCGGTTGCGGAGCGCGAGAGCGACGACGATGACCTGTGGGACGACGAGGATACGGACGGGGCGGCGGGCGATGAGGATGGGGCCTTTCTCTCGGTGGATGACGAGACGCTGGAAAACCAGCCGAAGAATAAGGCGCGTGTCTTTCGTATCCGTTCGCTGGATCATATGGTGGAGGAAACCGACCGTCTGTCGCGGGCCTATGCCGAAGGGGATATTGCGAAGTGGATTACGAAGGATGATGGCGGGGTGTTCAAGTTGCGCTTGCTGTTGAAGCAGTTGCAGACGCTGGTGTCGGGATTGCAGGGGTTGGCCCAGGAGCAGGGGTGGGAGGTAGAGGAGTAGCGGACGATAGCCCCGCTTGACGCGCCCGCCCCTACCTGGTGCAGCATGAATATGATACAATGCGTGAGGAGAGAGGTACCTATGGCAAGTACCCTGCACACAATAGAACAACTGCTACCGGAGATGACGCGGGCCGAAAAAGCCCAACTCCTGCAATGGATTGTTCAAGACATCGTTGATTCCTTTCCCGGTATCGAAAGCACCCCCGGCGTGTGCGGGGGTGAGCCATGTATTGTCCGCACCCGTATTCCGGTGTGGGTGCTGGTACAGGCCCGCCGCCTGGGGAGCAGCGACGCAGACGTGCTCCGGGCCTACCCCACCTTGCGGGCGGAAGACCTGGCCAACGCCTGGGCCTATGCCCGGAGCCACTCCGCTGAGATAATGCAACACATTGAAGAGAACGAAACAGCGGCATAATGGCGCGTCTCTATGCCAATGAAAACTTCCCCTGGCCGGTGGTTGAAGAACTGCGCCGCCACAGGCACGATGTCTTGACCATTCAAGAAACGGGGCACGCAAACCAGGCGATGCCTGATGCTGCTGTGCTGGCATTTGCTACCGCTGAGGGGCGGGTTATGCTGACGCTCAACCGAAAGCCCTTTATTCGATTGCACCGAAACGGGCAGGAACATGCCGGTATTATCGTCTGTACGTATGACCCCGATTTCTCAGCACTGGCGCAGCGCATTCATAACGCCCTGAATCAGCAAGAATCGTTTGTCGGTCAGCTTATCCGTATCTATCGCCCTGCATAGTCATGAGAAG
>DAOTUK010000220.1:0-19437 GCA_034437375.1 Chloroflexaceae bacterium
TACCATGGTGTTGTGTATCTTCCTTCGGATTGTCGGGTAGTTCCTGGTTGCACCTGGTTATTCGTCAGTAGTTCATCCCCCAATCGTTCAGAAATACTCTATTTCTGAACGATAATCTACTCTAGAAAATCTTGAGCATCAGGCCGGTTGCCGTGTATGCTATCTATAGAAGAAAAAAATGCTATGCTGGTGGTTGTATCGTAGCACATCTGCACATTCAGGAGACAAGCGCCAGCGTTGAACCGGCCTGAGAAGGTTCTAGCGGTGGAGTGGTCAACGTGGAGTGGTCAACAAGGAGGTTGTCAATGGAACTGCACGAAGATATTTTATTGATAGAGGATAGTCCAAGCCAGGCGATGCGCTTCAAGTTGATGCTGAGCGCGTTGGGGTATGATGTGCATCTGGCCGGCGATGGCCGCGAGGGATGGCGCGAAGCCTATAGCAAACATCCGGCCTTGATTTTGCTAGATTTCAATCTCCCTTCGTTAAATGGATTACAGGTGCTTTCGCGTCTGAAGCGTGACATTACGACCTCCAATATTCCCGTTGTGATGTTGAGCGACAACGACCACAGTATGCAGGTAGAGCAGGCGCTTGAATTGGGGGCCGAAGATTACCTGTTCAAAGCTGATTATATGCAGCAAGATGCGGCTATGACCCTTCAGGGGGCTATCGAGCAGATTTTACACCCGGTCTGAAGCCGCTGTCTGGGACAGATAATACCAATGAGGGGTGATGGGGCGTGGGTGATGGGGATACACACGCTATACCAGCAAGAGCAGTACCGGTCATCAAGCGTGGCGGGTATAAACATAAAATTTGATGTGTTGCAATGGCTGCAACCGGGTAGTATGCACAGGGAGGTACCAGAATGTTGGGATCGTTATCACCCAGGAAGTCGCTTGGAAGTAAGCTCATCCTCTTTTTCCTCATCGGTTCAGTTGGCCCCATGCTCATCCTCACGCTTATTAACACCAGTTCCGCCAGTTCCAATATGCTTGATATTGCCAATGACCGCATTGAAACGCGCGTCAACGCATCGGTAGACCGTATTGACGCCTATCTAACCGAGCGCAAGGGCGATGCCAGCGTGGTGGCCAGCTTGCCCGATATTCGCCGGTCGTTGATGAATCGCTCAGACCAGAAGATACAGGATGATGCGGCGGCCATATTGGTACAGGTGCGTGATGCCTATGGCTATTCAGCCGTGTCTATCTTCGATGATAAAGGCGATGCAATCTTAAGCTCGAAAAAAGATTTGATAGGCAACAACTATGCCCAACGGCCGGAAATTCAAGCCGCGCTCAATGGCGAAAGCTATATCTCGGAAGTGGGCGCCAAAAAGGGTGAAGAGGAAGTTTTCTATCACATCGTCGCGCCCGTGTATGACGACAGCAATGAGATTATTGGCGGCATAGACCTCCGCAGTTCTATGGATGATCTGGATCAGATGCTGGCCTTTGATACCGACCGCACCGGCGCGGGGAGCTATGGTTTGCTGATGGATGAGCACCTGATACGCATTTCGCACCCCTCCAATGAAGAACTTCTCTATCGCCCGTCCGTGCCCCTCGATGCGGGCGTCGAGCAACAGATGATTGAGGCCGGTCGTTTTGGGAGCCGCACAGCCGAATTGCTGTCGAACCCCTCCGATCTGGAAGAACTGTCCGACTATGCCAAACGTCTGGGCAGTGGGCAGGAGGAATTCATTCTGTTTAGTGGGGTAGCCGGCAGCACTGGCGAGCAGACCCAGGCGATTATGAAAAAGCTGGATGCCAAGGACTGGTACTACATCCATCGGATACCGGAATCGAGTTTTTACGCCGCGGTGAACGAGCAAACCCGCAATGCCTTGCTGGTGACGCTGGCCGCGGCCGTGGCCGCCGTGACTGCCATGATTGTCTTCTCGCGCCAGACGCTGAGCCGTCCGCTCAATAGCCTGGTAGAGGTCGCCAAAGCGATTGCGGCCGGCGACTTGAGCCGGCGGTTGACCATGAAACGCCAGGACGAGATAGGCGAACTGGCCAGTAGCTTCAACACGATGGCCGACTCGCTGCAAAACCGTATTACCGCCGAACAGCAAGCCCAGGAAGAGGCCTACCGACTCCAGCAGATAGAGGCGGAAAATCGCCAGATGCTGGAACAAACCGTGAATGATTACCTCGCCTTTGTGCAAGCCGTGGCAAATGGCAATCTCAAACAACAGATACACGTACGCCAGAATGGCTCGCTTGGGCAATTGGGGAGTGGGCTCAACGCGATGGTTGAAAGCCTGCGCGGTATTACGGGCCAGGTACGCGAAGCCAGTACGAACATCGCCTCGGCGGCGGCCGAAATTCTCGCCGCCACCACACAGCAAGCCTCCAGCGCGACCGAGCAATCGTCGGCGATTACCCAGGCAACCTCCACGGTGGAAGAGGTCAAGAATATTGCCCAACAGGTGGCGCAGCAGGCGCAGCAAGTGGCCCGCGAAAGCCAGGACATGCTCAACGTGGCGCAGCAGGGCTCGCAGGTGGTGGAAGAAACGGTCGGCAGTATGGGCGGCATCCGCCAGCAGGTGGAGAGCATCGCGCAGACTATTCTCAGCCTGGCCGAACAAACCCAGGCGATTGGGGCCATTACTACCACCGTCAGCGAGATAGCCGACCAGAGCAATATGCTGGCCTTGAACGCCGCGATAGAGGCGGCCCGCGCGGGCGAGCAGGGCAAGAGCTTTGCTGTGGTAGCCCAGAATGTGCGCGACCTGGCCGAACGGAGCAAAGCCGCCACCCAACAGGTGCAGGAGATTTTGAGCGAGATACAGCGTGGTACCAATGCTGCGGTGATGGTGACGGAAGAGGGCACCAAAGGCGTCGAAAAGGGCGTGAAGCTCTCTGGACAGGCCGGCAGCGTCATTCACCAGATTGCGGGTGAAGTCGAACACGGGGCCCAGGCCAATACCCAGATGGCCGCCGCTGCCCACCAGCAAACCGCTGGTATGGAGCAGATACGCCAGGCGATGACCTCTATTCAACAGGCGACGCGCCAATCGCTGGCCAGCACCCAACAGGCCGAAACAGCGGCCCGCGACTTGAACGCGCTGGCCCAATCGCTGCAAGAGACGATCAATGTGTATAATTTATAGCAGGGTGCATCGGGCAGATACCATGGACAATACACAGTGGAGGTTCGTATGAATGGAACAACGGCAACCAATATGCATGACTTTCAAGCCGACCCGGCGCTGCACGATATTCTGGTGGAACGTGCGCGTGAATTGGCCACGCAAACCAGCAGCAAAACCTACCAGGCTCTTGGCGAAGAGGTGCTTACCTTTCGGCTTGGGAGCGGGAGCTATAGCATACCGGCCCACTACATCCGCGAAGTGCAACCGCTCGCAACTATCACCCCGCTACCGACTACCCCGCCGTTTGTGGCCGGCCTGGTCAATGTGCGGGGCAAGATTTTAACCGCGCTGGATATTCGCCCCCTGCTTGATGTCGAGCAGCAACAGATAGCCAGTGATGCCTTTCTGGTGGTGGTGCATGTTGAGAGTACCGACGTGTGCTTGCTGGCCGACAGTGTGATGGAGGTCCAGCGTGGCGATAGCGAGATTCTGCCGGCCCTCTCGTCGGTTGGGGGGGGCGGCGCAGCCTGGGTGCGTGGCCTCGATGCACACATGAATGTGTTGATTGATCTGCCCCAGATGCTCGCAGATCCGCGGGTGACGGTGCAAGACGAAGTAGGATAGGAGTAGCGCTATGTTGAGCGAAGAAGAAATTATGGCCCAGGTGCTGGCCGCCTTTCAAGAGGAGCAAGCCGAGCATCGCCAGAACATCAGCGATATATTGCTTGACCTGGAGCGGTACCCCGATCATCCCAAATACGCGGAGAAAGTCCAGCAACTCTTCCGCGATGCCCACAGCTTGAAGGGGGGCGCACGGGCGGTGGGCATAGATGCTGTTGAGCAATTGGCCCACCGCATGGAGGATCTCTTTAGCAAAGTGCGCGATGGCACACTACAACTCACGCCAGACGTGTGCGACGTTCTCTACGCCGCGCTTGACACTATCGGGGTGATGATGCAGCACGTTGACGCCGGCCAGACCGCCAGTATTGAGCGCTACCAACCGCTCCTGGAACAGTTAGGGGCCGCGATACGGGGGAACGGGGCCGCCGCCGCAGTAGTGCCGCCGGCCAGCGAGCCACCAGTACCCGCAGAGCCGCCGACCGTACCGGCGGAGCCGCGCGGTGATGGAGAGGCGGAGCCGCCGACCGTACCGGCGGAGCCGCGCGGTGATGGAGAGGCGGAGCCACCGACCGTACCGGCGGAGCTGCGAAGCGATGGGGAGGCGGAGCTGCGAAGCGAGGGGGAGGCGGTGCCGCCGGCCAGCGACGAAGCCTTGCCCCAGAGCAACGGAGCCGCTGAACCCCAGGACGCCCCCTCCTCCGAAGAAACCGCCAGCACCACCGTGCGGCTATCGGTATCGGTGTTAGATAACTTGCTTAACGAAACCGGCGAACTCATCACCAGCGCGGCCCGCGAGCGCCAGTATGCCCGCGATGCGCGGATGCTGCTGGATGTATCGCGCCGCTGGCAATATATCTGGCGCTATGTCCAACCAAGCGTAAACCGCGTGCAGCAGCAACAGGCCGAGCAGCGCCCCACCGTTCACTACTTGATGGATCACATTCACAATATGTCCTACCAATCCCATGGCGGCCAGCATGGTGAGGGGGGCGCCAATGGTGATACCTTTGCTTTGCTGGACGCGCTGAAGCAAGCGCATACCATTATCAACGACCTTGAGCAGCATCTTGCCGACCATGTCCGTCGGACTGGTGAGGAGGCCGCGCGTCTCTCAACCATCACCAGTCGGTTGCACGACCAGATCCGGGCAACCCGGATGCTGCCTCTTGGTACGTTGCTCCAACCCATGCGGGTACAGGTACGCGAGATGTCGCGCTCTGCCGAAAAAATAGTTGTGCTTGATATTGACGACGGCCAGGCCGAAGCCGACCGCGAGGTGTTGGACAATCTACGCGAGGTGTTGCTGCATCTGATACGCAACGCCATTGACCATGGTATTGAGCCCGCGGCCGTCCGTACCGCGCAAGGCAAGCCGGCCGAGGGGCATATTACCATGCGGGCGGCCGTGAGCGGCGACTATCTCGAACTGGTAGTTGAAGATGACGGCGCGGGCTTAGACCGCGAGGCCATCAAAGACCGCGCCTGCGAAGCAAACCTGTTGAAAGACACCGATATGGAGCGCGTCAGCGATGCCGATTTGATAGACCTGATCTTCCTGCCCGGCTTCTCCACCCGCCACACCGTCAACGCCATGTCCGGGCGCGGGGTGGGGTTGGATGTGGTGCGCTCGCGGGTTGAGCGTATGCATGGCAACGTTTCGGTGCGTAGCGTGATGGGGCAGGGCTGTGCTTTTACTATCCGCGTGCCGCTCTCGCTGACCAGTTCCCACGGCCTCTTGCTCAAGATAGGCACCACTACCTACATGCTCCCGTTGGAGACGATTCAGCGCATTGTGGCCGTCAAGCCAGAAGATGTCCGCTTTGTCGAAGGCTACGAGGTGGTTATGCTCGATAACTACCCCATCAAACTGGTACACCTGGCCGAACTGCTTGGCGAGGTCTACCGCGCTACTACCAGCGCCACCAACGGCAAGCACGATAGCAACAACCGCGCTATGGCTGTTTTGCTTGGCAATGGCGAGCGACAGATAGCCTGTTTGATAGATGAAATATTGGGCGAGCAAGAGCTGGTGGTACACCGCTTGCCAACGCCGCTCAAGCGGGTGCGCTTCATTGCCGGGGCTACCCTGCTAGAGGATGGGCGGGTCGTACCTATTCTTGACTCGGTAGATGTGCTGCGGGCCGCAACCGGTACCCACAAGACGGTGCTGGTTGATGTGGAGCAGGGGCAGCAGGAGCGTTCCCCCACCATTGTGGTGGTGGATGATTCGATTACCACGCGCATGCTCGAAAAGAACATCCTTGAGGCCGCCGGCTACTCGGTTCACATGGCTACCGATGGTGTGCAGGCGTTGAAGGTGTTAAACGAACTGGTGAACAATGGCGGGTGCGACTTGCTCTTGAGCGATGTAGATATGCCCAACCTTGACGGGTTTGAACTGACCAAACAGGTCTGCAATGACCCCCAACTACGCCATATGCCGGTGGTGCTGGTAACATCGCTGGACTCGCCAAGCGACCGCGAGCGGGGTATGTCGGCCGGCGCTTCAGCTTATATTGTGAAGCGCTCGTTTGATCAGCAAGAGTTGCTGGATACTATCGCCGATTTGATATAGGTGCTGGTATGGGTCGTCGGGTTGCGGGAAGTCTGGCGAAATAGGGCCTTGTCGGCAAGGTTCCTGGCCTTGAGAAGCGCGGCATACTATGCCCGATTGTAGGTAGGAGTGCGAAGAATATGGAACAGAGACACACACCTATGTATCTGGTGGTCTGGTTGACGCCAGTTGCTATGGCCGTGACCATCTTTCTTATCAATACCTTTATTCCCAATTGGACGTGGGCAAACGAGCCGGTGCATTCCTCTATGGAGGCGGTGGGGGGCATTGCGGCGGTGATGCTGGCGCTCTTCCTCTTTCAACGCGAGCGCGACGACTATAGCGGCGAGTTGGCCCTGGTGGGTATTGGCCTGCTCTGTATGGGGATTCTGGATACGATTCATGGCCTGACCCATCCCGGCGTCGAATTTGTCTTTCTGCACAGCGTTGCCAGTCTGGCCGGCGGGTTCTGGTTTGCGCTCATCTGGTTGCCGCGGACGACAAGCCGTGAGTACTTTGCCGACCAGGCGTGGCTTTTGTGGGTTGCGGCGGTGGTCTGTGTTATCTTTGGGGGGGGCACGATACTCTACCCGGAATGGTTGCCAACGATGACCTATGAGGGGGGCTTTACCAACGCGGCCACCGGTATTAACATTGTGGCCGGGTTGCTCTTCCTCGTCTCTGTGCCGCGCTTTATGGGCAACTTCAAGCGCACCGGGCAAGCAGAATTTTTCCTCTTCCTCTGTCTGGCGCTGCTCTTTGGCCTGTCTGAACTCACCTTCAAGTTTTCGGCGCTGTGGGACGCCGGCTGGTGGTTGTGGCATCTCGTGCGGTTGGTGGCCTATCTGATTTCGCTGTGGTTTGTGGGGATGGGCTATGTTCAGATGGCCGCGCAACAAAAACGTATCCAGGCGGAATTGCGGCAACACCGCGACAATCTGGAGAGCGTGGTACAGGCCCGCACCACAGAATTGGAGGAGCGTTCCTCCGCGTTGAAACAGAGCCAGGAGACGCTCCAGGCGGCCGTCCAGGAGTATTCGCATTTTGCCGAAATGGTGGCCCAGGGTAACCTGACGGCCCGGCTAGAGCAGAACGGGCACACCGAGTTGCATGTGCTCAATACCAATATGAACCGTATGGTGGAGCGGCTCCGCACGATGACGGAACAGGTGCGCGATGCGGCAACCAATATTGCCTCGTCGGCCGCAGAGATCCTGTCTTCTACGGCGCAGCAGTCGTCCAGCGCGTCGGAGCAGTCTTCGGCGGTGACCCAGGCGACGGCGACCGTTGATGAGATCAAGACGATTGCCCGCCAGACGGCCCAACAGGCTGAGCAGGTGGCCCAGGATAGCCAGGCGATGCTGCAAGTGGCGCGCAATGGTACCCAGGCTGTGGAAGAGACGGTCGAGGGGATGACGCGCATTCGAGAGCGGGTGGAGCGTATTGCCCAGACTATTCTTTCGCTTTCGGAGCAGACCCAGGCGATTGGGGCCATTACCACCACGGTGAGCGAGATAGCCGACCAGAGCAATATGCTGGCGTTGAATGCGGCGATAGAGGCGGCCCGCGCGGGCGAACAGGGCAAGAGCTTTGCGGTGGTGGCCCAGAATGTGCGCGATCTGGCCGAGCGGAGCAAGGCCGCAACGCAGCAGGTGCAGGAGATTTTGAGCGAGATACAGCGGGCGACTAATGCCGCCGTGATGGTGACCGAGGAGGGGAACAAAGGCGTCGAGGAGGGCGTACGATTGTCGGGACAGGCCGGGCAGGTTATTCATCGCATTGCTACTGAAGTGGAGCAGGGGGCCCAGTCCAATACCCAGATGGCCGCGGCCGCCCACCAGCAAACCGCCGGTGTGGAGCAGATTGGCCAGGCGATGCAACACATTCAGCAGGCGGCCAATCAATCGCTGGCCAGCACCCGCCAGGCCGAAACGGCGGCCCGGGATTTACATAAATTGGCGCAATCATTGCAGGATACTATTGCTGCCTATCGCCTCTAGAGGAGTATGTGTTATGGAAACAGCATTGCTACCGATACCAGCCGATCGCCCGACGAACGCTGGCGGGACAGACTATCAGCATACGATGGTTGATATGTTGACGTGTCGGATTGGGGAGCAGCAGTATGGTGTGCCTGTTGCCGCTGTGCGCGAGGTTGTACGTCTCCCGTCGCTGCTTAGTCTGGCGGGGGCTCCGACCTGTTGTTGTGGCTTGCTCAACATACGCGGCACCTATGTACCCGTGGTAGATGGGCGGGTGCTGCTAGAGATGGCCCCCTCCTATGATTTGAGCAAGCAGATCATCATTCTGGGCAAAGATGTGGCCGAAACCGGCTTTCTGGTTGATGAAGTGTGTGATGTGCGCTTGCTCCCTGTCAACCACGCGACCTTTTACCGCGTAGATACCGCGACAAAGGTATTGCACGGGGTCGTTTCGAGCGGCGATAGCACCATTATGCTGTTGAATGTGGATGTCTTGCGGGGGTTGGTTCCATCTGCTTCTTTGCCGGCGTCGGGGTAGGGTAGGAGTATAGCCCGGCCCATTCCAGGCGACAAACAGCAGGGACGCGGTGGTTTTTCCGCGCCCCTGTTCTGTCTCTGTTATTTAGCCGGTGCTGCTGGTCTATGCGCGTCTTAGCGAACGACCAGCGGCAGATACAGGCTGTCTGGTGTGCTGACGCTCGCTATGCGTACCAGGTTGGCCGCTTCTACCGTCACATCGCCGGCGCCGGCCGTGTGCGTCAGCACAAGCTCCATGCCCGCGGCAATAGGCGCACCGCCCATATCTACCACCACGTACAGCGTGGTGCCCTCCTGGTGCCAGTCCAGGTAGGGGGCGCTGGCGCCATTAGCCAGTTGGACATCCTCTACCGTCATACCATCGCCCAGGCCGACGCGCACGCCGGAGGTGTAGAAATCCTCTGGGTACCCTTCGCCAATCGTCAAGTGTGTTTCCGTCGCGCTCGGCGTATCCACCGTGACATATTGCCGGGCATCGTTGGCCAGGGCCGCAAGCTGTGCGCCTGCGGCATTGACGAGGTTGCGATAGAACTCATCCGGGTTCATCGTCGTCATGTCTACGTCGTCGCGGCCAATGTTGTTGACCACGATGGTACAATCCTGAATGTCGGTGCTGTCGTCGTCGTTCAAGTCGTAGTCGGGGTCGTTGACCGGAATGCTTTTGGCTGAGCAGATGCGCCAGTCATCGTCGTCAATCAGTCTGGTATTGTCCATATCGCCGGCCCAAAGCCCAATATCTTCCATCTCCGTCTCTTCGGCGGACAATACGGTAATATCGTCCCGTTCGGCGTTGACAAACAGTCGCTTGAGCACATCAACCTTGTATACGCCCGGCTTGACATCCTCGAACCGGAAGGAGCCATCATTCTCGGTATAGGTCGTGTCGCCATTCGACAGGGCTACTTCAATCCCGCCGACGCGCTTGCTGCTTTGCAGAAAGACTTTTCCCGCAACGTCGCCGGTTTTGGGTTGTACACAAATTCTATCCTCGATAACCCGATACTCCTCGCGTTCGGCTTTGCGATTGACCAGGATGGTTTCTTCAAAGACAATGTTGGCGCATTGCTCTTCTTCGACCGCGTGGACGCGGAAGGGCAAACTTACCAGCATACGGATGTCTTGCGGGGGGTCAACCTCGCGGTACAGATCCATCATATAGTACCACCCATCGGCGGGGTTGCAGGCGACGTGGGTAATCGCTTCGTCGGGCGGGAAGTCTTTATTATCTTGCAGGTCGTCGCGCACATCGTCGCGCTTCTGACACATGGGGGTGAGCAGGTTGTGGTTGTCTGAGTTGACGTTGATTTGTACTCCGACAATCTTGCCATTGTTCAGCAACCAGACCGGTATTTCGACAATCTCGCCTTCAATAACGGTGTCTGGTATATCGGGTCTGGTTCCTTCATCGTCGGGGGGTTCGATAATGACGTCGCCCCAGACTAGGCGATGGTTGGTATCGCTATCTACCATTAACGGGTGGAAGAGGTTATTTTCAGTTTTCCAGAATACCTCGGCGCTGGCCAGGGGGCGGTTGCTCGAAGGCAACACATAGTCCAGGCGCAGGTTGCCGGGGGCGTTTTTGCCTTTATCCGCTAGATCGGCGGTGTCGAATTTCGCGTACTTGCGCGGCCCCTGGGCTTTGTTGGCGCCGCCATCTTTCTTCGCTTGCTCGTAGGCTCCATAGCTCAAGGGAATGGTGGTGTTGTCAATGCGTTCATGCTCGGTCAACTGGCGAATTGCCTCCGCGTGATAGTCGCGGGGGTCGGAGTTGAGCGTGCCCAGGATAACAACGCTATCGTCCTCGCTCAGGCCGCCTTTATCGCCGTCATCATCTACAATATAGTCGTCTGCACCGGGCGTAATATAGTCGGCCCAGAAGCGTATTTCATCGTGGTTGCGGGCCACGCTCTGTGGGTCTTGCTCGTCGGGCCATATGGGGTTGCTGGCCAGCACATGGATGGTTTGACCATTGACCGCAATGGGCACATCCCAGTGGCCAATGGTTGATAGGGCCGCTGCAACCGTATCGGTCGGGGGTTCGGTAGCGCTCAAGCTATTGGTGGGCGAGGTGGGGTCGGTGGGGGGGGCGGGCATGGCGTTGTCGGGCATGGCGGCCCAGGGAAAGTCGTTAAAGGTGCGTACGTCCTTCTTTTTGATTTTGTATTGCGAGAGCAGCACCATGCCCGGCGATCCCGCTGTGTCGCCATCCTCGTCCCCCGTATTGGGGGCAAAGGTTATATGGTCGTATTTGATAGGCGCGGCCCCATTCTGGCTTACTTGCAGATAGTGCTTTTTGAAGTATTTGATGGCTTCTTCGTCCTCGTCATAGGCGAATGAGCTGAGGAGCAGGACATGGGGGGCTTCGCGCTGGATAATTTCGGCGATAGCCCGGGCTCGTCCATTTGATTCTTCGGGGTCTGACGGGTCGCCAAAAATGTCGTCCTGGGTAAGGTTGACCTGGTAGGTGGCAAAGCGTGCCGTGGTCAGTCCAACATCATTCTTTTTCTTGGCAAAAAGTGTGGGCGTGGTGTTGAGCGTTGTGCTCAAGAGCAGCATCAGCAGCAGTGAGCATACCATCCATAGCCGTGTGCGTTCCATCACAATTCGTTTCTTCAAGGGGGTTCTCCTTCCCGTACCATAGGTTTGTGTTTCTCGCAGTGCTCCTGTGGTAGGTCGTGTGTGTGTTATCTGAAGAAGCAAGGGGGTGATCCTTCCTTTGTACCGACCGGCTAAACGCCCTAAGTAAAACATAAAAATATTAATTAGATGTTAAAAAATGGTTAAGAAAATATTAAGAGCTACGATGTATTATCGTAGCGAGTAGTGGTACAATTAGGAAGGGATTGTACGGGAAGGGGGCTATGGTATGACCCTTACGCCAGGAGCATTGAAGGAAACAGAGACGGTGGATAGTGTGCGGCCGGCCAGGGGGCTACCCGGCCCGCCCCAGGGGGCCTGGACCTACCGCGACTATGGGCGCTTGCCAGACGATGGGCAACGCTATGAAATTCTCGATGGAGTTCTCCTGATGACACCCGCGCCAGATATTTCCCACCAGCGCTCTAGCGTACGCCTGGTGTATTACCTGATGCAATATGTTGAGTTTGCCGAATTGGGGCGCGTCTTGCACGCCCCCGTGGATGTGGAATTGTCGGCAACCCAGGTTTTCCAACCGGATATTGTGATTGTGTTGGGGCCACGGTTGCACCTGTTGCACGAAAAACGGGTGGTCGGGGCGCCCGATTTGCTGGTAGAGATTGTCTCTCCGGCCACGGCCCGCTATGATCGGGGGGAGAAGAAGCGAGCGTATGCCAGTGCCGGTGTGCGGGAATATTGGATTGTTGATCCCCGTACTGGCACGGTCGAGGTGCTGGTTTTGTCAGAGGGGGAGTACCATAGGCAAGGCGTGTTTGCGGGGGCGGCAATGCTGCAATCAAGCGTCATTCCGGATGTTCCGGTGTCTGTGCAACAGCTCTTTGGCGGGCTCTAGCGTTGTCGCTGGTTGGGCAAGGTGTGGTATCATGGTTGGGTGTGCCTTCGTGGGTATGAGAGGGAAGACATCTGGTGCATGAGATAACGCATCATTCAGCCGTGGTGAACGGCGTTCGGATGCATTATGTGATGGCGGGGGAGGGGCCCTTGCTGCTGTTGCTGCATGGCTTTCCCCAGTTCTGGTATTGCTGGCGGCATCAGTTGGCGGCGCTTGGGGCCCACTTTTGCGTGGTTGCGCCCGACTTGCGCGGCTATAACGAGACGGACAAGCCCGACTGGGGCTATACGGTAGATGTATTGACCGCCGATGTCGTCGAGTTTGTGCAGGCTCTGGGCTACCAGCGGGCCTGTGTGGTGGGGCACGATTGGGGCGGCGTGCTGGCCTGGGAACTGGCCATAACCTATCCCCATCGAGTGGAGCGTCTGGTAACGCTCAATATGCCCCACCCCTCCAGGATGCAGCAGGCGTTGGCTACCAACCCGCGCCAGATGGCCCGCAGCATCTATATGGCCCTGTTCCAGTTGCCGCTCTTGCCAGAGGCGCTCTTGCGGGCCGGTGATTATGCGCTGCTCGACTGGATGATGCGCGGCACGGCTACCAGCAAGACCGCGTTTGATGATGAGACGATTGAGGTATACAAAGATGCGGCCAGCAAGCCGGGGGCGCTCACGGCGGCGCTGAACTGGTATCGCGGGTTGCTACGCGATGGTGAGCTGTTCCGCTTTGCGCACCGCCAGGCGCGGGTAGAGGTGCCAACGTTGATGATATGGGGCCAGCAAGACCCGGCCCTGGAGATAGAGCTATCCTATGATACCGAACTGCTTGTCCCCAATCTGCGGCTAGAGTATGTGCCCGACTCGTCGCATTGGGTACAGGAAGAACAGCCAGAGCTTGTGAACCGCTATCTACGAGAATTTTTGCTATGAAGAAATTGCTCACCAACCCGGTATTGTTGAAGGAATTGCGCGGGCGTATGCGCGGGCCGCGGGCGTTCATTATCCTGAGTATCTACCTGTCGCTTATCGGCAGTGTCACCTTGCTGATCTACCTGGCCTTTGTATCCTCGCAGGGTATGTCGCCCAGTTGGGAGGAAGGTAACGATATTGGCAAGGCTATCTTCCTCACGGTGATGACGGTTGCGCTTATCCAGGTATGCATCATTACCCCCTCGCTCACGGCGGGCAGTATTGCCGGCGAAAAGGAGCGCCAGAGCTTTGATGTGCTGATAACGACGCTGTTGTCGCCGTGGGATATTGTGCTTGGCAAGTTGAGCGCGGCGGTGGCGTTTGCGGGGTTGCTGGTGTTGACGGTGTTGCCCCTGGCCGGGCTATCGTTTTTGTTTGGCGGCGTGAGCGGTGTCGAACTGGCCGTCGGGATGGTCGGGTTGCTGGTGACGGTGGTGCTCTACGCTTCGGTGGGGATGTTCTGGTCTACCATTATGCGTAGCACGCTTGGCGCGACGGTTATGGCCCAGGCCACTATTATTTTCTCGCTGCTCGGTATCCCCTTTCTCTTTATTATCACGGGCGCATTTCTGGATGGCATCGGCTGGTTGAATGATTTCGAAGATATAGCCTTCTTCATTTACCTCGTGGGGGCTATATTATGTATGCATCCCTTTATTGCGCTTGGGATGACCGAGGCGGCCCTTTCCGAGGGCGAAGGGGTCTTCTTCTTTACCATTGATCCAGGGGCAAACGACATCTGGGTGCCCTCGCCATGGCTGGCGTATACTTTCTTGAGTCTGGTGTTTACAGCATTGTTCCTCGTGTTGAGTGTGCGTTTGCTCAAACCGGTTGATTATCGGCTTTCGAGACGGACGCGAAACAAGGTGACAGCATAGGTATGGACATCTTTGTCTGGGGGGCTATCGGGTGGGCCAGTCTTATTTTAGTGATGGCTGTGGCACATCTAGCCCGGCTCTGGCTCAACCGCACCTATCCGCCAACCGCGCAGTTTTCGGTGGTGGTGGTGGTGCCGTGCAAAGGCAACGACGACCCGGATTTTGAAAACAATCTGCGCAACATTGTGCAGCAGCAGTATGCTGGCCCGGTGCAATATCTGTTTTGTGTCGAGAGCGAGCAGGATTCCGCGTTGCCCATATTGCGCTATCTCGAACAGCGCTTCGAGCGGGTGCGGGTGTGTGTGGCCGGCCTGGCCACGCGCTGTGCGCAAAAGACCTTCAACGTTTTGCGTGGGATGGACTGCGCGGGCGAGGTAGACATTTTTGTGATAGCTGATGCTGATATTCAGCCGCACCCGACGTGGTTGCAGGAGCTTGTTGCGCCTTTTGCCGACCCGACGATGGGGGTAACCACTGGCTTCTTTCGGCGGACGCCTATGGCCCCCGGCTTCCGATGGGGCGACTATATCGCCGGTATTCTGGGCTCGTTGCTGGTTACGGGTGTCTCCGACAATCTGGTGAAGGGCGTCTGGGGCGGGAGCCTGGCCATTCGCAAAGCGGTGATGGATCGGTACGGGTTGTACGAGCGCTTTGCCTCTGAAATTGTGGATGATATTGTCGTGATGCATGCGTTGCATACCCACCGTATCAAGCGGCATTATGTGCAAAGCTGTACGCTCAAGAGCTATTGCGATATGAGCGTCGCTGAGACGGTCGAATGGTTTGTGCGCCAGATCCAGTTTTCCCAGATTTATTTCAAGCTGTTGTATGCAATCTTTTATGTGGTGGCGATACCCTACGCTTTGTCGTTTCTGGTGGTGCCCTTTGTGCTGATGTATGGTCTGGTTTATCGTGATGTGGCCGCGACGGGGGCCAGTCTGCTTTTTCTGGTGCTGGTGGCGCTGGCGGGGGCCGCGCTCTATAAAGCCGCGCCGGTCAACCCGGCCAGCGTTGCGCCAGAGGATAGCCCCTACCGCCTGTCGCGCTGGATTGTGGCTATGCCCGTGGCGTTTTTGTTCGGGGTTGTGGCGTTGCTGAAAACAGCCTTCCGCGTGCGGCAAGGGGTCTTGACCATGCATTGGCGGCGCATAACTTACCACGCCGACGTGCAGACGGGCAAGGTGCGCGAAGTGCTGCGCGACGGCGAGGTGCTAGAGTCGGAGCACTCCTGGTCGGTAGATACGCAACGCTAACAGGCCCTCTTATCTAATTCTTACCATGGATTTATTTTCTCTTCATCTTGGGAAGGCATACTATAGACAAAGATAATTTCCTCCTTCACTACTCCTTTCTCTTACTGAAGAAGTTTGGGATGCCCTCGGCAGCAGAACCGAGGGCATTGCTTTTTCTGACCGGGCGTCAGGTTTCGTAGCGGGCGAAGATGCGGCGGTAGTCCTCGCTGGTTTGCATCAATTCGTCGTGGGTGCCGTTGGCTACCAGGGCCCCGCGCCGCAGCACCAGGATGCGGTCGGCCCATCGTATTTGCGAAATGCGGTGGGTTATCAGCAAGGTTGTGCGTCCCTTGAGAATGCGCCGCATTGCGCGTTGTATCTGGTCTTCGGTGGCGCTATCTATGGCGCTGGTCGAGTCGTCTAACATCAGGATGCGCGGGTTGGTGAGAAAGGCGCGGGCAATGGCCAGGCGTTGGCGCTGGCCGCCAGAGAGGGTGACGCCGCGTTCGCCTATCATCGTGTCGTAGCCATTGGGAAATTGCATAATGAAATCGTGGGCGCGGGCCTCGCGGGCGGCCTGCTCTATCTCCTGCTGGCTTACGTCGGCGGGGGCTCCAAAGGCAATATTTTGCCCGATAGTGCGCGAGAATAGGAAAATATCCTGTTCGATGGTTGAGATTTGCGAGCGCAGCGCGTGCAGGCTCCATGCGCGTACGTCGGTGCCATCTATCAACACGCGCCCTTCGCTGGTGTCATAGATACGGTTGACCATCCGGGTCAGGGTGGTTTTGCCAGAGCCGGTTTGTCCAACGATGGCGATGGTTTCGCCGGCGCGGGCGCAAAAGCTCACGTCTTTCAAGATGGGGCGGTCGTTGTAGTGGAAGGTGACATGCTCAAAGGTGATGTCACCGTTGATGGGTTGGGCCAGGCCGCCGGAGTTCTCGTCCAGTTCGGTTTCGGTGGTTATCAGATCGAGAATGCGCTCGGCCCCAGAAAGCCCAAGCTGAATCAGCACAAAGCTAAACAGCGAGATAAAGGTAGGAAAGTGGAGAATGCCCATCAGGTTGGTGAAGGCTACCACCTGTCCCACGGTGATTGTGCCGTTGAAGTAGAGCAGCAGCGCGTGGCCGAAGGCCAGACCAAAGGCGATGCCGAAGATGAGCAGCGGCAAGTATTGCCCTTTGATGCGCCCCTCTTCTACAAAGTAGTTGCGGTACTGGCGGGCATTCTCGCGGAATATGGCTTGCTCGCGCTCCTCCTGGGCATAGGCTTTGACCACTTCAATACCGGCTATTGCTTCGGTCAGGCGGGCGTTCATCTTGCCAAACTGGGCCCGCTGCGCCATTGTCACCGGGTTGAGCCGGTGGCTATAGTTGCGCAGGGTGATGATAAAGACCAGCAGAAAGAGTAGCGGCACGATGAGCAGTTCCAGGCGGATAAAGGCGATAGCTATGAGCGGGGTCAGGGTGATGAAGAAGGAGTCCAGGGTGAGCGCCAGGCCGGGGCTTATCATGCGGTTGAGTTGTAGCACATCGTTGGTGGCGCGGGCCATCACGTCGCCAACGTGCTGGCGGTTGTGGAAGGTCTGGCTTTTGCCAAGCAGGCTCAGGTAGAGCTCTTCGCGGGCGTTGCGTTCGAGCCGCTGTGCCATTACTTCGGTGGCAAAGGCGCTCCCAATCCCCAACACTCCCTGGATCAGACTGGTGACCAGGATGATGAGCGCTATTTCCAATATCTCCCCGCGGGTGGTGCCGGGCGTGCTTACCAAGTCAAAAGCCATGCCCGTTTCTATGGCGATGAGGCTAAACAGGCCATTGGCCAGGAGATAGCCGATAGTTGTAGCGACCGGTATTATGGGGTAGCGCATCAGGTGGGAGATTATCCAGCGTAGCGGCGACTGGTGGTTGTAGTGGTAGGCGTGTTCAACGGTAAATTCGCGTCGGATCATGGCTCGGTTTCCTCACTCATTCCCCAATTTCTGCTCCACGTTTTGTGGTTCTCGCCCCTTCCGGGTAACCTGTGCATTCTATGCTATACTGGCCGGAAAGACAAGGGCCATGATCCGTTCTCGCGGGCGTGTTCGTATGACGTGGCTTTGTATTGCGCATCACTCGTCACTGGATGCGATAGGGAGGGAAGGATGTACAGGTTTGGGAAGGCGTTGCAGCGAGGGGCGCGGCCGGTTTTACTGTTGCTGCTGGTGCTGGTGTTACTGGCGTGTGGTGCTCCCCCGCAACCGCCTGCATCTGGGGACGGCGACGCGCCAGCGGGGGGGACAGCGCAGGGAGAGACAACCGCGGGGGAATCCGACGCATCTCTGTCGCAACCCTCTGCGGCGGGTAGCGACCCCTATACCACCGTCTATGGCGAACGCCTGCCGGACGATGCGGCCCCCTATACGCTGCAAACGTACAAAGTCGCCTGTAATATGACCGATACGCAAAGTACCTTTGACTTTGCGGTGTCTGTCTATCACCGTATCTGTGAATGGGAGGGCAGACTTAACGATCTGTTTCAAGACCAACTGGTGACGATGGATAGAGATTTTCAGGTAATACCAGCGGCGGCGGAGTCGTGGGAGGTGTCGGACGATGGGTTGACGTGGACGTTTCACATCAAGCGGGGGTTGGTCTGGTCAGATGGAACCCCGCTGACGGCCCACGATTGGGTGGCGACCTATCGCTTGATGGCCGACCCGGCCCACGAGTGGGATTTCGCCTGGTTTTACCGTGGCGTGCTAAAGCATTGGGATGACGTGTCGGCGGGTCTGATGCCGCCGGAGGCGCTTGGGGTGGTGGCTGTAGATGACCATACGTTGCAGTTTACGACCCAGACGCCGGTGGCCTTCTTCCCGGCGATGATGCGCAATTCCTTTGTCTTGCAGCAGAAAGCGCTAGAGGAGTATGGGCCCTATTACAATAGCAGCGTGGAAACGTCGGTGTCGGCGGGGCCCTTTGTTTTGAGAGAGTATGAGCCGGGCGTGCGGGTGGTGATGGAGGCGAACCCGACCTATCGCGGCTATCGCAAGCCGATGTTGCGCCAGCTTATTGGCGAATACCGCGATATGAATACGGTCTTTGTGACCTTTCAAAACCACGAGATAGACTATGTGAAAAGTGAGTATGTGACGTTGGCGGACTATGCCACTATTCAGGGTGATGAGGAATTGCGCGAAAACTATTTGCGCCATCATGGAGATTTTCGTACCGACTACCTCTTTTTTGATACGGACAATCCGCCTTTTGATGATTTGCTGGTGCGCCAGGCCTTTGCCCACGCGCTTGACCGCCGGGCAATTGTTGATGGGGTGTTTGGTGAGGCGCGGGCTATGCCGGCCTATGGGATGCTTATGCCGGGCTTTCCCGCGGCGCATGCGGTGGGAGAGCTTGACCAGTATCAGGCATATGATTGCGAGCAGGCCCGGCAATATCTGGCGGAGGCGGGCTATCCCGATGGTGAGGGGTTCCCAGAGGTGGCGATGTGGATGCGTAACGAGTCGCCGGGGATGCAGGAGGTGTACCGTGCGGCGGCGGCTTCTATCCGCCAGTGTCTTGATATTCAGATAGAGGCAACCAATGTGGAGTATGAGCGCTTTATGGATGCGCTTAATGCCCAACCGACGCGCTTGCAGTTTGGCGCGGTGTCCTATGGTATGGACTATCTCGATCCTTCCAGTATGCTTGGGGTGTGGCTTTCGAGCGGGCGGCATACCTGGGAGCTTGCGCAGTATGATGATCTGGTACACCAGGCGAATAGTATATCGGATGACCCGGACCAGCGGAGGGCGTTGTTTCAGCAGGCTGAGCGGTTGCTGGTGGAGCAGGTGGGGGCTGTCTTTCTGGCGCACCGCTGGCAGGGCGATCTGGTGCAACCCTATGTGCAGGGCGACGGATTCCGTGGCCGTGACGCGCAGGGTATGGCCGGCTGGCACTGGGGCAACGATTGGGCTATTGGTTCTATCTATATTGCCGATACGGTGAGGGAGTATGATACCTACCGCGACGCGCCAGGGCCGGCCCGGTGAGCGGGTATTGTGAAAGGGGATTTCTTGCCAGGCGTCGTATCT
>DAOTUK010000221.1:0-4258 GCA_034437375.1 Chloroflexaceae bacterium
GGTGGGGGTGGGCGTCGCCGTGGGGGTCAGGGCCTTGATCGTTTCGGCGTTCATGATTTCTTCAGAGGGGGTCACCTGGGTACAGCCACTCCCAATAACGAAGAGCAGAAGCGCGAACAATATGATCAACCAGTGGTGACGAGTGAATCTCCTTGACCCCATGAACTTCCCTTTACGACTCCTTCTCATCGGGTACGACAGACTTGATCCAACCCTGGCGAACGGCGTACACCACGGCCTGGGTACGGTCATTCACGGCCAATTTGCGTAAAATAGACGAGATGTGGTTTTTCACCGTCTGGTTGCTAATATCCAGCAGCGTTGCTATTTCTTTATTGGTCTGGCGGTTGGCCACAAGCTCTAACACCTGAAGCTCGCGCGGCGAAAGCGGCGAGTAGATGTGCTGCGTTTCAGCATCAACGGACATCTGGCGAAATTCGGTAATTACCTGGGCGGCTACGTCGGGCATCGAGAGAATAAGCTCATTGATAGGATATTCGCCGTCGCGCACGTTGCGCAACATCTGCAATAATTCGTCCCACGAGACGTTGCCCAGGACGAAAGCCGAAACCCCGGCCCGCATCGCCTTTACCACGTAATGGGTATCTACCGAGGAGCTAAGCAACACAATATGCACACCGGGGTGATTGCGCTTGATAACCCGTGATACTTCCAGACCATTGACGCCTGGCAAGTCTACTTCCATTACCACAATATCGGGGTCTACGGCGGCCACAAGCTGAATGGACTGTTGCCCATTGGATGCTTCACCAACCACCACAAAATCTGGCAATTGGGCGATATTATGACGTAACCCTTCACGATATAGGGTATGGGCATGAACAAGGATAATACTGGTCACTGAACCAAGCATACGTTTAGCGTTTTTTTCCACGCGCCACCCGCTCTGCCGGTGCAGCGCTTGCTGGTGTCGCAGTTGGGGCGGGTTGCCCCGCAGCGGGTTGCGTCATCTGGGAGACACTTTGTAGCACCTGTTCTACCGCCGACCGAAGCTGTGAAGCGTTGACCGCGCCGGAGAAGCTGCCCAACACTTGCCCGGCGTAAAAGATAATCATAGTCGGTATGCTCTGGATGCGGAAAGCCTGGGCCAGCGATTGCTCCGCTTCGGTGTTGACCTTGGCAAACCTGACGCGGCCGGTGTATTCCTGGGCTACCTGGGCAAAGGTGGGGGCAAAGGCTTTGCAGGGGCTACACCAGGGAGCCCAGAAGTCTACAAACACTGGCTCCGTACTCTGCATAACTTCTTGCTCAAACGTTGCGGCGGTCAATTCCATCACCGCTTGTTGTTGTTGCTTTGCCGCTTCGGCTTGCTCCTTGAGCCGCTTCCGCTCGGCGCTCAATTCTTCCGTTGACATTGTGCCGCTCATTTCCGCTTCCATCAAGCGCAACTCGTCCATGGTAGGGGCAAATCGCAATGCGCGGGGGTCGCAGAAATTGGTACAAACGCCCCGACAATCGCCGCACAGCTCCGGGTTGAGGGTGGCGGAGTTGGTGGGAGCGTCGAAATCAAAATGGAGTACGTCGTATGGACACATCTTTGCTGGAAAGCAGGGGGTTGCACACGGACAACGTTCTGTATCTACAACTACTGGCATATCACCTCATTAAGAAAATGTTCTAGAGGGAGAAACGTTTGTATTATACTCTAGACTACATCAGAAAACAAGCGCCTCACCGCAAGGTCATGGGCATAATGATATGGACATAGTCCGTTTGGCCCACCGGTTTCAACACGCCGGGGTTTTGCGCGGTCTGCATTTCTAGCGCTATTTGCGACGTTCCCATCACGGCCAGCGCCTCGTTGAGAAATTTCACGTTCATGGCCAGTTGGCCCCCCTCGCCTTCAATCGTCGCATCCAATTCGCCCTTGTTGTCGCCAATTTCGGCCGCGTTGGCGCTGACTGTGACCTTGCCGGGCATGTCCTCGTCGCCCGGCTCGACGCTCAGTTTCACAAAATTCTGATTATTGGTTGCAAAGAAGGACGCCAGTTTCACCGCTTTGAGCAGTTCCTGCGTATCTATCAACGAGCGAGTGGTATACTCAGAGGGAATAATGCGCTCAAAATCGGGAAACTTGCCATCTATAAGCCGCGAAACGAGGTCAGCCGACTCGGTATGAAAGAGCACCTGGGTACCGCCGGGCGTGACAGTGACATGCACATCTTCCTCGGTGTCTCCAACCACGCGGGCCAATTCTGTGAGCGCTCGCGCCGGTACAATAAACTCGCTCACATCCTCCCCGCCCGCCAGGGCCCCCTCTGGGAGCGCGATAGCGCGGGTAGCCAGGCGGTAGCCATCGGCGGCGGCAAAGGTGGTGGTAGTACCACCGGTCTGGTTATCGGGGTGCGTTCGCACCAGAACGCCCGTTAGCGAGGGGCGCGACTCGTCGCTTGAGGCCGCAAAGGCGACCTGCTCAATACACTGGCGCAGCGCCGGGGCCGGTATACGCATCATGGTTTCCTGGTCGGCAACGGTGGGGATGGGCGGGAAATCGTCGGCTTCTATGCCCTTGATGTTGTTGGTAAAGCGCCCACATTCCAGGGTCATTGTCTGGGTACGCGCATCCAGCGTCAGGCGTACGTGGTCGTTGGGCAAGTTCCCTACAATATCCCCAAAGAGACGGGCCGGCAGAGTTATTGCGCCCTCCTCTTCCACCTGTGCATCTATCCAGCAGGTAATACCAATTTCCAGATCGGTTGCGGCCAGTTTCAGCCGCCCATTATCGGCGGCCAGCAATATATTGGCCAGCACGGGCAAGGGGCTCTTGCCGGCCACAGCCCGCCCCACGGTTGCCAATCCGCGCTTCAAGTTCTCTTGCATACAGGACAGTTTCATACATACCCCTACTTTATCGAGACTTCCCGCCCCTACCATCACCGGGGCGGCCGTTATCTTGTGACAGATGAACGCAGAGACGAACCCATTTTGAAAGTACCCCTTGATTATAGCATAGGGTTGGCGCTTTCCGTGACGGTTGCCCAGGAACCGGGCCCTTCCTGTTTCCGTCGCTGGCTGGTATCCCCATTATACCAGCGAGCGCGATAGGCGAAAAGCGCTGTTTCTAACAAAGCTCTAACGAGTGGCTAATGACGGTTCAATATGATTTCGGTATAATACCAGACAACGTAGGCAAGTAATAGGGTGGCCGCGCGGGGACGCCGGCCCCCACAGCATATACCCAGGTACAAGCATGGAGGTGTGTACTATGTGGAATACGGTAAAGACAACCATGTTACTAGCCGCCTTGACGGCTCTCTTTATGGCCATCGGATTGCTGATTGGTGGTCGGGGCGGCATGATGATTGCCTTTTTCCTGGCCGTAGCGATGAATATGGGGACGTGGTGGTTTTCAGATAAGCTGGCCCTGAAGATGAGCGGGGCCCACGAGGTAAGCCGCTCCGAAGCGCCAGAGCTGTACCGCATTGTGGAGTCGCTGGCGCAGCGGGCCAACCTGCCGATGCCGCGCGTCTATGTGATAGATAGCCCGGTGCCCAATGCGTTTGCGACGGGGCGCAGCCCCAACCATAGCGCCGTGGCCGCAACGACCGGCATTATGCAAGCGCTCAGCCACGACGAGTTAGCCGGGGTAATGGCCCACGAACTGGCCCATATCAAAAACCGCGACACGCTTATCTCAAGCATTGCCGCCACGGTGGCGGGTGCCATTACGATGATAGCCGAAATGGCCCAGTGGATGCTCATCTTTGGCGGCTTTGGCGGCGACGACGAGGACAACGGCATGGCCGGTATGGTGGGCGGCCTGTTTATGATGATTGTGGCTCCCATTGCGGCTCTGCTTATCCAGATGGCTATTTCGCGCTCGCGCGAGTATGGGGCCGACGCGGGCGGGGCCGAAATATTGGGCAACCCGCTGCCGCTGGCCAGCGCGTTGGAGAAAATGTCAAACCTGGCAAGCCATGCCAATATGCGGGTGAACCCGGCCACCTCGCACCTGTACATTATTAACCCGCTCCACGGCGGCCTCGCTGGCCTCTTCAGCACCCACCCGCCCTCTGAGGAGCGTATCGCCCGCCTGCGGGCCATGGCCGGCAGCAACAAAGCCGCCCTGGCGTAAGCCCGATGCGGCGATACCATTGGCAGCATAGCAACGTACCGGGCGCGGGGGCATACTCCGCGGCCCGGCTCTTTGTTTTGCTGTGGCCGCTGCTGCTGCTGGCGGCCTGTGCTGTGCCACCCGCGCCCCCCGCGTCCACGCCTATAGCCCGCGCCCAGATCG
>DAOTUK010000222.1:0-14582 GCA_034437375.1 Chloroflexaceae bacterium
TATTTTTCAGGGCGGGCGCGACCCCTTCTGCCCCCCTGGCCGCGGCTACGACCTGGCCAGCGATATGCCCCGCGCCCGGCTCATCTATGACAGTACGGCCGGGCACATCCTGGCCTGGAAGTATCCAACCGCCTTTCGCGCAATCGTGCGCGATTTTCTGACTGTCTGAGAAAACCGGAGTATCAGGCTATGAACCAACCAATTGAGGAAACTATCAGCGGCATATCGGAAGTATTGGCCGCAAAGGAAAGCCGCCTGCGCGAGATTATCACCACCTATGGCCGCGTGGTCGTGGCCTTCTCCGCGGGCACCGATAGCACCTATCTGCTGGCGCTCTGCTGCGAGACGCTGGGCCCCGCCAATGTGCTGGCGGTTACCGCCCGCTCGGCTACCCTGCCCGACCAGGAGCTAGAGGAGGCCCACCACCTGACCGCCCACCTTGGCGTACGGCTTGAAGTGATCAGTACGTTTGAATTGGAAGATCCGGACTATTTGCGGAATGATGCCCACCGCTGCTTCCATTGCCAGGAACACCGCGTCAAGCGCATCTGGCACATTGCCCAGACCCACGCTATCCCCTATGTGGTCTATGGCATCAACGCCGACGATGACCGCGACTACCGCCCCGGTCTGCGCCCCATCGAAGCCAACGGTATCCAGACCCCCCTGCGCGACGCGGGCCTGGGCAAAAGCGATATACGCACCCTTTCGCACCAGCGCGGCTTGCCCACCCACGACAAACCTTCCAACGCCTGCCTGGCCTCGCGCATCCCCTATGGGAAGCCTATCCGCGTCGAAAGCCTGAACCAGGTAGCCCAGGCGGAAATCTTCCTGAAGCGCGAGATTGGCCTGCGGCAGGTGCGCGTGCGCCACTACGACAATATCGCCCGCCTGGAAGTGGAGCCGGACGAGATACCCCGTATCGCAGAGGCCGATGTGCGCCAGCGCATTGTCGCCCACCTGCGCCGGCTTGGCTTTCAACACATTACGCTTGACCTGGCTGGCTTCCGCTCCGGGAGCTTGAACGAGGGGCTCAATTTGTTATAGAGAGTGCGGCCAGTGATGGGTGAGGCGTGAGGCGAGGATGGGTGCGGCGTTATACCAAAAAGAAAAACCTCCCCCTGAAGGGGAGGTGTTCCGGGGCGGGCCAGGTGCCCGCGCTCCCCGGATAGTTAGTCCCTTACGTACATCTGATTACACCGGCAAGATACCGGGCTTCGGTCTAGGGACGCGCTCCTTGTCATCCTTGTCCTCCTTGTCAGAGGATGTCGGCGCTGCGGGTGGGTTGTTCAGCGAGGGCGGCTCTGGCGGGGGCACCTCTTCGCCCCGCAAGGCGGCATCAATACCCTGTCGGTCAAGCGTTTCAAACTTGAGCAAGGCTTTCGCCAGATTATCGAGCGCCGCGCGATTTTCGGTGAGCAAGCGCGTGGCGGTGCTCATCCGCTCATCGAGCAACCCGCGTACCGTTTCGTCCACCACGGCGGCCGTTGCTTCGCTATAGTCACGCGGGCCGGCCATCTCGCGCCCCAGGAAGGGGTTGTCGTTGCTGCCGTCGCTGGTAAAGAGCAAGCCTAGCTCCTCGCTCATACCCCAACGCCCCACCATACGACGGGCCACCTGCGTTGCGCGTTGCAAGTCATTTTCGGCGCCGGTGGTAATTTCGCCAATCGCCACATGTTCGGCGGCGCGGCCACCAAGCAGGCCGGACAGGTGCGTCATCAGGTATTGGCGCGAATAGTTGAAGCGATCCCCATCTGGCAAGTATTCAGTGACGCCAAGCGCCCGCCCGCGGGGGATAATGGTAATCTTGTTGACCGGGTCGCTTTCGGGCAACAGCATGGAGACGAGCGCGTGCCCGGCTTCGTGATAGGCTATTACCTTGCGGTCGTGCTCGGTCATCAGCAAGGGCCGCTCTGTGCCAAGCATAATCTTATCCAGGGCTTCGCGGAAGTGGCGCATACCAATGTGCTTTTCGCTCTGGCGGGCCGCGTGTAGGGCCGCTTCATTCACCAGGTTGGCCAGGTTTGCGCCAGCAAAGCCGGGCGTCAACCGGGCGATGGTGCTGGCGTCAACGTCGGGGTTGGCCGGCTTGCCCTTCAAGTGAATATTCAAGACCGCCTCGCGCCCGCGCACATCGGGCAATCCCACCGTAATCTGGCGGTCGAAGCGACCGGGGCGCAACAGCGCCGGGTCGAGTACGTCGGGGCGGTTGGTTGCGGCTATTACGATAACATTGACGCTTTCTTCGAAGCCGTCCATCTCAACAAGTATCTGGTTCAAGGTCTGTTCGCGCTCGTCGTGGCCGCCGCCCAGGCCGGCCCCACGCTGCCGCCCGATAGCGTCCATCTCGTCAATGAAGACGATAGCGGGCGAGTTGCGGCGGGCCTGGTCGAAGAGGTCGCGCACACGACTGGCCCCCACGCCGACAAACATTTCGACAAATTCGCTGGCGCTAGTGCTGAAGAAGGGCACGCCGGCCTCGCCGGCCACCGCCCGCGCCAGCAAGGTCTTGCCCGTACCGGGAGGCCCCACCAGCAACACCCCCCGCGGTATCTTGGCCCCAAGCTGTTTGTAGCGCTCTGGATATTTCAAAAAGTCTACCACCTCAACCAGTTCGCGCTTGGCTTCGTCGGCGCCGGCCACATCGTTAAAGCGCACGGTTGGTTTATCTACGGTATGGTTTTTCGCCCGCGAGCGCCCAAAGGTAAAGATGCCTTGCTGGTTGCCCATCTGCCGACGCATGAAATAGATTATCAGCAGCACGATTAACAGGGCGGGCCCAAAGGCAAACAAGAGGCTCAGCAGCAACGAGCGCCCCTCCTGGATGCTGGTTACTTCCACGCCATGCGTTTCGAGCAGGGGCAACAGTCGCTCATCATCTACCGATGGTAACGTCGTGGTAAAGTGGCCTACCTTATCGGTGGTAGAGACAAAGGGAACGCCCCCCTGGACGCTCGTATCGTCGGTGGGGGCCACGGGTTTCTGAAATTGCCCGGTGACTCGCTGGCCCTGCATTTCAACGCTGGTCACGTTGCCATCGCGTACCTGCGCCAGAAAGCTACTGTAGGGCAGTTGCAACGATGGGCTTTCCGAGGTATAGGTAAACAGGTTGAGCACCAGCATAATCATAAGCAGTATAATGAAAAAGCGCCCGTTGGGTCGCCACGAAAACCCACCGGATCGTTGTTCGTCTGGTTTATTCTGATTATCTTTTGGAAACATTTGTCTTTATCCTTCTGTTGGTATTTCAAGGGGAACCATGTATTCCATATCATCAGGGAACGGTTGGCGCTGCCATCAGTAGCAGGGGAGACATCCCATGCTATCAGTATACGTCACTTTCTATTGTAGCGGAAAGGAGGCGTTTTTGAAAGTGTTTTCCTGTTAAAGTTCCGTTAGCATCTAGACATCCGGGCCCCGCTACCCCTCGCGTCATGCATCATAACCATTGTTTGGTTGATTACTTCTATATTGTTCCGTGGCATAGTATGCATGAGCATCACCTGTCCTCGCCTCACGCCTCACGCATCACCGGGATCACCCGTCACTGGAATTACCGCATAGAAACATGACGGGCCACCTTGTCATATTGTTTCAGCTATGCTATAAGGAAAGGGTGGTACGTTTGCAAGAGGGGGAGGAATCTATGACAACCCAGGACAAGACACGCTCAATGCCGCGGCGGCTCCTGGCGCTGCCGGGGGCACTATTCGCGGGCGGGCTATACCCTTTTCGCTCGCTGGCGCTGCTGGTGCGGACACCGCGCCTGTGGGATTACGTCTTGATACCGGTTATTCTCAATCTGCTGGTTGGGATTGGGCTTTACGCCGGGTTATTCTTTGCCGGTCTTGGCGTCATTGATGATATGGTTGCGCGATTACCGCAATGGTTAATGCTGATCGAGGTGGTGCTGCAAGCTATTCTGGTGGTACTGCTGCTCATCATCATCGGCTTTGTGCTGCTGCGCTTTGGCGTTGTGCTTGGCTCGCCCTGGTATAGCCGCCTCTCGGAACAGTTGGAAGCGATGCGCCTGGGGACTCATCCAGAGTCCGCGCCCTTGAGCGTACAAACGGTAGCCGCCGCGCTCTGGGACGCACTATTGTTTGAGGTAAAAAAGGTGCTGCTGCTGGTGGGGTTGGGGGCTCCGCTCCTCCTGCTCGACTTCTTCCCCCCGGTGGGCCCAATCCTGGGGACAGCAGGCTTGACGCTGTTGGCCGCAACCATCATCTTCCTTGATTTTCTTGACCCGCCCCTATCGCGGCGCGTGCGCTCCTTTCGTGCGCGGCTTGGGTATCTCTGGCGCGGGTTGCCCTCTAGCGCAAGTTTCAGCCTGGTATGTCTGGCCCTGGTAAGTATCCCCCTCGTCAATCTGCTGGCTATTCCGGTGTGTGTGGGTGGGGGCACGCTGTTCTTTTGCGACCGTCTGGCGACGCGGGCAGACGATTAGACAAGCCTGCGTTTCGATGCTCGGACGATGGTAGCACGTCAACCAGGCACAGGGCCGTAAGGCCGTAAGCAACCCCTGCACAGATTGCAGGCGCCGGTGCCGCCTCCACGCTGAGCCAACCCTCGATACCCAGACCCGAACCTGCTATCACGCCACTTCCATAAAGCGCAACAACTCGAACAGGGTATAGGGGACAAACATATTCTTGAGCAGGGTATAGTCGCCATAACGCAGCAAGGAATGCTCCTCGCCCACGGCGCGGGCCTGCTCCTGTTGGGCCAGCACAACAATGGGCACATGGAACGTGTGCGGGTTGGTTTTCAAACTCCAGTACGGTTGATCTTCCACCGCCGCATTATCAAACAGGGTCGAGTCCAGCACAATCACATCCGGGTGACAGCGCCGGGCCGCTTCGATAGCGTCAGCCATGGTTGTTACCAGATCCATGGCTATACCGGCCCGCTCTAACGTCTCACGAAATCGCTGCGCCAGGGCCGAGTCTGGCTCAATGATTAACGTATGGCCGCTCATCTGGGTGCTCCTTTCCATTCCCTTCACTTGTATGGTACCAACAGGTTGCGCGGCATGGAAGGTAGCAATTCATAGGGAAAACATTGTGATACGAGGTACAACCCTGCTACCGAGCCATTGGGATGAAACAATTGGGCAAAAACACGGTAAAGACACTGCCTACGCCCGGCGTACTCCGTACGCTTATCGTGCCGCCGTGATCAGTCACAATCTTCTGGCTCACCGACAGGCCCAGGCCCGTGCCCATAGCTCTGGTGGTAAAGAAGGCTTCAAAGATGCGTTCCTGTATATCGGGGGCGATACCGATGCCGGTATCGTGTATCTCTACCTGCACCCCGCCGGCCCCATTATCAGGCTGCGCCGCCAGTGTGCTGGTGCGTACCCGCAACGTACCGCCCTCTGGCATCGCTTCCATCGCGTTCAAGATCAGGTTGAGAAAGACCTGGGTCAACTGGTCGGGGCGAGCCGGGAGCACCGGCGGTTCTGGCGCTGTCTCGTGCTCCACGTCAATATGGCGCTTGCGCAGCATCGAATCGGCAATCGTCAACACTCGTTGCAGCAGGTCGGGTATATGCACCGGCTGCAAGGCTTCTGTGGGGGATTGCAGCGGGTCTTTTAGCCGATGGAGGATAGCTCCGACCCGCTCTATCTCCGCCTGGGCCAGCGAGAGAAAGTGGGTGCGGTAGCGTTCGTCGGCCAGTTGCAAGCCTTCCAGCGCATTGAGAATGGTTTGCAAGGGGGTATTGACTTCGTGGGCTACAATCTGGGTGAGCTTGCGAATGGTGGCCAGACGTTCGTTTTCAAACTGGAGCTTTTCCAGTTGTAAGCGTTCGGTTACATTGGCAATATGCAGCACCATCTGCTCCAGCGACGGTTGGTCGGGCACTTTGTTGCCCTCGTCTACCAGCGGCACGAGCGGCAGCAGTTGCATATCCAGGGTTACGGACGTGCCATCGGGCATTACCACGGTTTCGCGTCGTTGCTGTGGCTGGTTTCTGGAAAGCGCCTTGAGCACCCATTGGCCGGGAAAGACGCTTGCCGGCCTGTCACCATTGCAGCCAGGCCTATGGCACAGATCGGCCCACCCTTGTTGAATAAGATCGGTCGGTGTGGGCCACCCAAGCAAGGTCGCGGCGGGTTGGTTGGCGGACAGAACCTGCCCGCTCCGCGTGAGCAATATGAGACTGTCGCCAATACTATCGAAGATAACGCGCAGTAAATTGCGGCTCTGTTCCAATTCCTGGTTGCTGCGCTCCCGTTCGCCTATCTCGCTGTGCAATTGCTCAACCACGGAAAAAAGCTGGGCCGTCCGTTCCTGTACGCGCTGCTCAAGCACTATCTGCATCTGTTTGCGCTCGGTAATATCCTGGGAAATGATCATCCCCGCGACAATCTGGCCCTGCTCGTTGCGAAGCGGTACCGGCTGTGTGCGGTAGATGTATTCGCCATAGTGCTGCTCAACCGATCCGGGCGCGGTGCCATCGAGCGTCGCGCGGTAGAGCGGTAAGCCTATCTCGGCAACGTCGGGCGGCACGGCCTCCTGGAGCGTCTTCCCTTCCAGCATATCTGGCGCCAACCCTATCGCGGCAAGCTGTTTGCCGCCCGCCACCAGAAAGCGCATATCCTGGTCAAACAGCAGCACCACACCGTCGGGGAAGTTTTGCACCAGCGCGCGGTAGCGGGCCTCGCTCTCGCGCAGGGCTTGCTCGGCCTGTACCCGGCTGGTCACATCCAACATGCTCCACACCTGCCCGACGACCACGCCATCAACGCGATAGGGCCGGCAGTGGTACTCTATCAAGCGCCCATCGGCAAGCTGAATGGTGTCGCGCCCTTCGTATTCGCTGGCGGTTGCGAGGCCTTCAATCTGTTGCGCAAAGCCCCACGGGTCGGCTACCTGTTCTACCAGCAGGGTGGACTGTTGCTCCCATGTTGTCAAATGCTGCCAGGTATCTGGCAATCCCCAGATAGTTTCGAAGCGGTGGTTATGGGCCATAATGCCTTGATCGTTGGCAAAGACGACAATACCTTCGGCAACCGATTCGAAGATGGTTTGCAGCAGTGTGCGGGCGTGTTCCAGCTCATGCTCGGCCTGCTTGCGCTCGGTAATATCCACATAGGCTACCTGGCTGGCCGGCTGGCCCTGATAGAGCGCCTCAACCGCGTACACCTCGACCCAACGGATAGTGCCATCTTTGCGAACCAGCCGTGTTTCGTAGCGGGTGGGGGCCGCTTGCCCCGACAGGCGCTTGTGCAAATAGTCCTGCGTCCGTTCGCGGTCATCGGGGTATACCCGCATAGAAATGTCCTCTGCGGTAGAGGCGAGCAGTTCTTCGGCGGTATAGCCCAGGATGGTCGTCATGGCCGGGTTGACAAACGCAATGCGGTCTGCTTGCAAAATAGCCAACCCCTGGAGCGAGTGATCGACCAGCGTACGGTAGGCTTCCTGGGCCCACTTGCGCTCGGTCACGTCCAGGTAGGAAATCTGGAGCGCGGGATGTCCACGGTAGGTGGTTGAAGCCACAAATATTTCCAACCAGCGCAGTGTGCCATCCTGCCGGATAATACGTAGCGCGAAGGTTGACGAAGCCGGACTCCCCTGGCGACGGTCTTGTACCCGTCTGGTTAGCATGGGGCGGTCATCGGGGTGGACGATGAGCGTAAGCTCGTGGTGCGACATAGCCCGCAAGGTGTCGGCGTTATAGCCAAGTATGCTGGCGGCGGTCGGGTTGACAAACACGGCTTGTTCATCCTGCATAATAATGAGGCCATAGATTGCGTGATCCACCAGCATGTGGTAGGCTTCTTCGGCTTCAACCTGCCCGGTAACGTTGACCATGCTCAAGATGAGCGACTCGACCTCCCCCTGGACATCCTTTACCGGGTAGAGCGTCCAATCCCAATAGCTGATACCGCGCTCTGGATGATCGGGGAATTGGAAGGCTCTGGCGTATTCGGTATAGGGTTGGCCCGTTGCGACCACCTGGCGAAAGAGCGCTTCGTTTTCCGGGTTGGGGTAGAGGTCAAAGTGGTTTTTGCCGACGAAGTATGCGGGCTCCTGGTTATCGGCGGCGGCGTAGGCGGCGTTGACGCGGATGAAGGTATAGTGCCGATCCAGGTAGGCGATGTGGACATGGATAGAGGAGAAGAGCTTTTCAAGCAGCTCGTTGGTCTTACGCAGCGATAGTTCGGCATGCTTCTGCTCGGTGATGTCGCGGTTGCTGCCGCGGCGGCCAAGCCAGCGTCCATCAGCGCCATACACCGGCTGGCACACATGCCCGATCCAGCGTTCGTCGCCGGTGCGGCTGATAATGCGAAATTCAATTCCCTTTGACTGGCTATCTCCCTCCTTGTTCGCTAGATGCTGTGCAAGGAGGGCCTGGTCGTCGGGGTGGACAAGGCGCTGCAAGATGTGTGGGTCGGCGTAAAATACGTCGGGGGGATAGCCGGTGATGCGCTCGCAGGAGGGGGAGACGTAGAGATAGTGGCCCTCTGGGGCCTGCCAGTATTCCCAATCGTAGGTGAAATTGGCGATGGTGCGGAAGCGCTCTTCGCTCTCGCGTAGCGCTTCGTTGGCTTGCAACAGTTCGGCGGTACGCGCTTCTACCCGCTGCTCAAGCGCTTCGTTGGTATGCCGCAATTCTTCCGCCATGTGTTTGTAGCTGGTGATGTCGCGCAGCGAAGCCAACGAAACGCTCTGACCTTCCCATTCAATATCCACCACTTGCATGTCGGCAATGCGCACCCCCTGGGGGCCGGGCAGGTCAACTTCGGTAAGCTCGCTGGCTATCAGAAAGCCTATCGGTTCGCCCACCAGGTCGCTGGCCGGGCGCCCAAGTAGTTCTTCGGCGGCGCTGTTCATATGGCGGATGGTGTCGTCGTGAATAACCAGTATCGGGTCGCGGTTGCTCTCTATCAGCGAACGAAATAGCATTTCGCTGCGATGCAGGGCGGTTTCTGCGGCAAGGCGTTGTGTCCGTTCTTCTTCGCGTGTCCGTCTGGATACGGCTAGTTGATGTTCTAGCGTGGCTATCTGCTTGTGGAGGGTGCGGTTTTCGTCCTGAAGCGCGGCATCGGCCTGACCCTGGAAGGCGTTGTTCAGCCGCTTGATGCGGATCTGGAAGGCTTGTTCGCGCCAGCGATAGCCGACGATGGCGTGTTCCAGTTCTGCAATGCGCTGGCGGCAGAGGGTCAGTTCGTCTGGTGCTGGCGCATCATAACGGTGTGTCTGTTCCCAGGCGGTGTGCTGCTGCTCCAATGCGCTTACGTGTTGACAATAGGCGGCAATGGGTTGTTTCCATGCGTTGGTATGTTGGTTTCCGTTGCGCTCATGGTGGCCGTTGGTGTCGCGCTCGTGTTCCCAGGCGCTCTCTGGCTCTCTGATTATGGCCTGTTCATGTTCCATACCCCTGTGACCTTTTTGAGACACCAAACCGGGGGTGTCAACGTTGTGTGCCCCCCGTCGTGTGTCTCGCCGTTCCCTGTATACTTTTGTCTTCTCATCATAGCACGGGTAGGGGAGGATGAAAGATAGGGATTCGGTGGGAAAATGTTGTGAATAGGGGGAAAATTATGCAGATGTCGGTTCTGTTGCTGGTGGTGTGGGGGTATGCAGGGGGGGCAAGGCTATGCATTGACATGCGGGGGGGGTTGGGGTATACTTTTTGGTGTGTTGACCTCGTAGCTCAATCGGATAGAGCGTCGGCCTCCGGAGCCGAAGGTTGCTGGTTCGATCCCAGTCGAGGTCGCCATTTTGGGGCGGGGGGTTCCCTGCCTTTTTTTCCTTCTAGCTGTAAAAAAACCCTGCTATGTTTGAACCAGACTCTCATGGACTATCGCACACCATAATGGCATAAGCCACGAGTATGTTCACGTCAGAGATTCACCCGTCACTCGCTCGTTGCCAATGGGTAACCCTTGGGATGGGGGGAGGGAGCGCCAGCGTCCCGCACCCCCCCCATCATTGACAGCCATTATCAGCACACGGTATAATGGGGAACGGATTGGCGATGGGCCAATCCTGGATGGTGGCGTTGTCTGTAGCGGTTGAACACCGGCGTTACCTGCGGTGTATACCAGGGAGTGGGTAAGATGAATCTGGGTCCATGGGAGTTGCTCATTATTCTCGCTATTGTCATTGCGCTATTTGGAGCCAGCAAAATAGCCGGCATTGGCGCAGCGCTTGGCGGTAGCATCCGTGAGTTTAAAAAAGCCGTGCATGAGGGTGACGAAGAAAAGGTAACGGTAGACAACCCTGGCCAGGGTGAGCAAAAAGCCTGATCTCGTGGGGGTCTGGTAAACCAGGCCAGGCATCAAACCAGCTATATTGCACTGGTCGCAAGGTTTTTGTGATACCGCGTCAGTAGCGATAGAGGCCGAAAATCTCTGTCGAACTGGCGTTTTTCTTTCGCATCAACACCACCACCATTGATCAGGAGATGCTGTCAATGAATACCGACGTTATTCAGATAGTCCAGGAACGTCTACAACAGGGCAAACCACCCACAATCAAGCAAACACGCATACTGCTGGAACGGGTACAGGCGGCCGAAGCGTTGATGCATCTTGTGCAACCAGCGCTTGGCGACACCGAGCGCGAGCGTGATGCATATGCCCTGCTGGCGCAGTGTCGTTCAGCGATGATAGAGCACATGCGGGCCACCCTGGCAAACCAGACGCAGCAACCAGTCAACAGACAGACCGTGCTGGACAAACTGCCGGTCTGGAACTATAACCTGCGCGAGTTTTTTGAAACCAGCGCCCTGGGGTGGCGCGGGGTCGTATCGAGCGACAGTGAAGAACCAGTCTGGACCGCCTACGTTGAACGCGCCGATGTACGCTTCTATGCCGAACAGCGCTTTCCCTTTGTCTACGATGCCTTTGCGTGGTGCGAAAGGGAAATTTTGCGCCAGTCACAGATAGTAGCAGCCGGAGAATAGGGGGAGGGGTGATGGACGAACAGCAGCAACTAGAAACTACTGAGACATTCGAAGCAGTACGGGCACAGGTGCAGGACGGACACCCGCCGGACGTTGCACAGGTCGCGGCGCTGTTACAAGCCTACGATGAAGCCGTCGCTACGCTACAACAACTTCAGAGCCGCATTGGCGATCTCGAATTTCACTACGACGTGTTTGAGCACCTCATGCAAGAGCGCAAGCTGATGATAGAGCAACTGGCCGAGCTAGGGCTTCAAGTGTCCAGTGTCCCAGACGAAGAGTCGGGGACATGGTGTTGGGCCTGGAGTTGGCGCGGCAGCGAACCGGTCGCAGGCTACGACCGCTCTATTGCCGCGATGATGGCCGCGCTTGAGGTGCTACTGGATGACCGGTAGGCACAAGGAATAGAGGGTATGAGCGGTACACTTTTTGATGAAGCAACGATTTATATCTCGTCGGGGTCGGGCGGCAACGGATCTGCCACCTTCCGCCGCGAGAAGTATGTGCCACGCGGGGGCCCCGATGGCGGCGACGGGGGACGCGGGGGGCATGTCTACCTGGTTGCTGACGCCCGCTTGAATACGCTGCGCTCATTTAGCGAGCGGGAGCGCTTTTCAGCAGAGAATGGCGGGCACGGCGGCAAACAAAAGCGGCGCGGGCGCCAGGGGAACGACCTGGTTATCGCTGTGCCGCCCGGCACAGTGGTACGCACAACGATAGATGGCCAGGAGTATAGCCTGGATCTCGAACGGCCCGGCCAGCGCTTACTGGCCGCGCGCGGGGGACGCGGCGGGCTTGGCAATGTCCACTTCACCACCTCGTCGCGCCAGGCCCCGCGCATTGCCGAGCTCGGCGAGCCAGGCCAGAAGTTGCGCCTCGATCTGGAATTAAAAATGATCGCCGATGTCGGGCTCATCGGCTTTCCCAACGCCGGTAAAAGCACCCTGCTCTCGGTTATCAGCGCGGCGCGGCCCCGCATCGCCAATTACCCCTTTACCACGCTCCAACCCAACCTGGGAGTGGTAGATGTCGGGATCGAGCGGTTTATCGTCGCCGACATTCCCGGCTTGATAGAAAATGCCCACCAGGGGCAGGGGCTTGGGTTTGATTTTTTGCGCCACATCGAGCGCACACGCCTGCTGTTGCACGTAGTAGACGCGGCCGGGGTAGATGGCCGCGACCCGTTGGGCGACTTCCACCAGATTAACGAGGAGCTACGGCTATACCATCCAGCATTACTGGAACGGCCCCAGTTTGTGGTATTAAACAAGTTAGATTTGCCCGACGCTCAGGAACGGATCGCCCAACTCCAGCGCGATCTGCCCGTACCGCGAGACAGGGTTTTTTCCATCTCGGCCGCCACGCGCGAGGGCCTAGACAAGCTCCTGGCGGTGGTTGCGCGGCACCTGCGTGATATGCCCGTTGTCCCCCGCGATCCGGTCGACCCGGACGAGCCAGAGTTGACCTGGCCCCTGCCAGAGGTAGACCCGGAGCAGTATTCGGTAGAACGCGAGGGCGACGAGTGGCGCGTGCGCGGGGTAAAGATAGAGCGCCTGGTGACGATGACCAATTTTGCCCAACCAGAAGCGCTCGACCGCGTACAGCGCGTCTTGAGCGCCTCTGGTATTGCGGCCGCCCTCTTGAAAGCCGGCGTTCAAGAAGGCGACACGGTGGCGATAGCCCAGGCCCGCCTTACCTGGTCTGATGTGGGGTGGTACGGGTAGCGGGGTATGGATCATCTGAGCATTGCCGACACCACCGACCCCAGAGAAACATCGCCCCGCGAGCGTCTACTGCTGCTACCGGGGCGCAAAATCGGGCTCCCCGATGGGTTCAGTTATCTGCGGACGCTGGCCGGCGCCGTGCTCTGGTTTGGCGGGCCGCCGCTCCTGGCGCTGCTGCTGGTGCGTCTGGGCCAGCGCGGGGCTATGTACCGCTTGCAACGCTGGTGGGCCCACCGTCTGCGCCACTTCCTCCGCATTCAGCTTGAGCTAGAGGGCCTGTCCCATATTGACCCCCGCGAAACCTACATCGTGACGCCCTTGCACGAGGGCTTTGCCGATACCATGATCCTGTGGCACCTGCCGCTTCCCATGCGCTTTGTGGCCCGTGATGAGCTCTTCGACTGGCGCTTGCTTGGTATCTACCTGCGGGCAACGGGGCACCTTGAGGTATCGCCAGAGCAAGGGAGCCGCAGCTATCGCCAACTGCGGCGCGAGACGCGGGCCGTGGTAGCGGCGGGGGAGAGCCTGGTTATCTTTCCCCAGGGCGGGCTACTTGGTATCGAAACGGAGTTTATGCCGGGCGCGTTTGCCCTGGCCCGCTTGCTCAAGCGGCCCATCTTGCCCGTGGCGCTCACAGGCACCCATCGCGTCTGGGAGTACCCCTATACCCCCCGCTTGCGCTATGGCCAGCGTGTCAGTATGCGCGTCTTTCCGCCCATACCAGCAGAGGAAGTTGCCCGCGAGGGGGCAGAGCCGATACGCTTGCGGGTACAACAACTGCTCAAGGGGGCCGCCCTTTCGGGAGAGATGGCCCCACCCCGCCGCTTTGTACCGGCCCGTGATGGCTATTGGAATGGCTACGCCTATCGCATAGACCCGGCCTTCCCAGAGCTTGCCGCCGATATAGCGCGACGGAGAGGCGGGGACACGGGGACGCGATGAGGCGGGGAGGCGGGGAGGCGGGGGACGCGAGAGGCGGGACGCGGGACGCGAGAGGCGGGAGGCGGGAGGCGGGGACACGGGGACGCGATGAGGCGGGAGGCGGGACGCGGGAGGCGGGAGGCGGGGACAGCGGCAGAGGACAATCTTTGCCATCCAACCCTGTCCCCTATCCCCTGTCCCCTGCTCCCTGTCCCCTAGAGTTCTATCTTTGTCCCAAGCACGTCCAGAAACTTGGCCATCCAGGCCGGGTGGGCCGGCCACGCCGGCGCAGTGACCAGGGTACCATCAACGTGCGCCTCGGTGACGGGGATGTCCTGGTAGGTGCCGCCGGCGCGGTTCACTTCGGGGCTACAGGCCGGATACGCCGAACATTCCTTGCCATCCAGCACACCAGCGGCCGCAAGCAATTGGGCCCCGTGGCAAATCGCCGCAATTGGCTTGTTGGCCTGGGCAAAGTGCTGCACCATAGCGATAACGTTGGCGTCCAGGCGCAGATATTCCGGGGCGCGGCCACCGGGGATAACCAGCGCGTCGTACTCTTTCACATTGACTTCTTCAAAACTATGGGTCAGCGTAAAGTTGTGGCCGGGCTTTTCGCTATAGGTCTGGTCGCCCTCAAAGTCGTGTACAGCGGTACGGACGGTTTGCCCGCTGGTTTTGCCGGGACACACGGCATGAACATGGTGACCAACAGCCAGCAGCGTCTGGAAGGGTACCATCACTTCGTAATCCTCAACAAAATCTCCCACAATCATCAGGATCTTCTTGGCAGCCATAGGATACCTCCTTCGGATATATACTTTTTGACACAGAATACAGTAGCATGGGCTCTATAATAGCAGAAATCCGGGCTATGTGACAGGGCCGCCCCGGGTGCATGCACGATTTGTCAAGCAATTGTGGGCGGTACGCCCCCCGGACAATAATTCTTACCACGGAGACACGGAGACACAGAGGCACACGGAGTATTTTGTGTTCAACGCGCCCTGGTTGACCCGA
>DAOTUK010000223.1:0-5307 GCA_034437375.1 Chloroflexaceae bacterium
TGAAGTCATCGCCGGGCGGTACGAGCGGGGCGCGACGGTCATCACATCGAACAAGAGCTTGCCGACGTGGGGGGAGGTGATTGGTGGGGACACGACGTTGATGATGGCGATTCTGGATCGCCTGTTGCACCACGGGGATGTGTTCTACCTGCGCGGGTCGTCGTATCGGCTGCGCGGGAAGGAGACGGTGGACATGGAAACGGCGGAGAAGGTAGACATAACGGAAGTCAAGTAGGCATAAGATATGCTTTATTTGGCGCGATAAAACTGCTGATTTGACAACAATAATTTACACCAGGAGGGGCACACGGACTGGGTCAATAGCGTGGCGTTCAGCCCGGATGGGCACACGCTGGCCTCAACGTCGTCTGAAAATACGGTCAAGCTGTGGAACATCTCCCTCGAATCGTAGGTAGTGGTACAGAAATTGCTGGTATATCCTCGGAACCAACAGAGTGAATTTGGAGGTACCCATGCAGGGCCAAAAATGTGGAAGTCCCAATACCATCAAAAATGGGCGCACACCCGCAGGCCAACAAAAGTACCATTGCCGCGATTGTCGCGGGTACACCGTGACCGATGACCGCGCCCAGGAACGAGCCGCGACGATGGAACTGGTCGAGAAACTCCACCGGGAACGGGTGTCGCAACGCGGTATCGCCCGTATCACGGGCGTGAGTCGCCGCACCATCATTCAATGGCTGCGAAAAAAAGTCCTGCGCCCCATCGGGGCGCAGATTCTACCCACCTTGACGCGCCCAGAGATCGAGATTGACGAGCAATGGTCGTATGTCGGCTCAAAAAACCAGGTTGTGTGGCACTGGGTTGCAGTCGAGCGCACCACCCGGCGCGTGGTGGGTTGGGCCGTCGGGGATCGGTCGCCCGCGACGGGTCGCAAACTTTGGGAGTCGTTGCCCGCCGATTATCGCAAACGCGGGGTCTTTTATACAGATGCATACCATGTCTATCGCCAAATCCTGCCAGCATCTCGCCACCGTCCGTGCCCCAAAGGCCATGGAGCTACCAGTCTGGTTGACCGCGCCCATAATACGTTTCGTCAATGGTGCGCCAATCTGGTGCGGAAAACGTTGTCGTTCAGTCGTGATGTCTCCCTGCATGCGGTGCGGCTCCGTCTTGTCGTGGATGCCTATAATGCGGAACGGGCCGGTATCTGGTAGCATCAGCAACTATTTAACCACTACCCGGTGGTGGGCAAGCCGTCAACAACGACGCCGACTTGCTGGCCGCTCTGGGACTGCAACCAGCGACCGCCTATGCAAACGGTGGTGAGGAGGAGGAAGCGGAGGAGCATGGCGGGGAAGGTGGCGAGGGTCGCGGAGGGCAGGAGGGAGCGGGAGAAATGATCGAGACGATCCAGGAGGGTGAAATGCCGTTGCAAGACTATCTGTGGTTGCACCCGGAAGCGCGCCTTTCTCCGACCGAGCAACAGCAGTTGATTGATGGCATCCGCGCTACGTTTCGATAACCCCCCGAACCTGGCCCCGTCGCTTCCTGAAAGCAAGTGTTCACGGTTAGGGGGATACCCCTGGGAGCGCGAGCGTCTCGCTTGCTCTGGGGTGGGCCGGATGCCCGCGCTCCCAGGAAACAGCCCATTACTAATGGACGGTTCTTCTGAAAAAGGGGGGGTGCTACAGGGCCGGTGTTCAATGCGCATACTTTGTCCTCTACACATAGGCCAGCACCTCGCGCACCGTCACCCGCGCCGCATTCATCGCCGGCATAAAGCTGGCTATCGCCGACAGCACCACGACCAGTGCCAACCAGCCAAGCGTGCCGCTCATAGAGAATTGATATTCAAGCACCGAACTGAGCAACACCTGCCCAATCACATCGCTGAGAGTTTTGCTCAGGGGGTAAGCCAACGCTGTCCCGATAAGCCAGCTTAGCACCCCGATGAGCATACCCTCAACAATGACTATCTGGAGAATGATACCGGTGGATGCGCCGATGGCCCGCATCACGCCAACTTCGGGGGTACGCTCCAACACGTTAATGCTCATTGTACCCATCAAGCCCAGGCCGCCCACCGTCGCCAGGATGGTTGCTACCACGAGCAATAGCACAAACACAATCTGGAAAATAGCCGCAACCGATTGCTTATCAAGCTCTGCTGGCGCGACGATGCCCACCCGAATACCCGACCGGGTCAGGTAATCTTCAATGACGCTACTCATACGAATTTGCGCTTCTGCACTATGGTCATCTGTCACGACCATGATGTATTCTGCCTGGCCAACCTCGTTGAGCACCCGCGCCAACCAGTCATAGCTGACAAACGCGGTGGGCAGCGGCGAGCCACCCTGCGCAAACCCCACTACTACCCAGGGTACCTCGTCGCCCTCTATCTTCAGCACAATCTCATCGCCCAGGGCAATATCGGGGTCATCGCGCAACACCATCGTACTGAGCACAATGGCGTTGTCATCGTCAGGCAGGAGCCAGCGCCCCTTGACAATCGCCGGGTTGATGACGTCGGTCTGGGGGGGCGTGGCATAGACGCTAATATTGCCGCTGTCTGTGCCGTCTGGACGGGCGCGGCGGGCCGTGGTATAGCCCATCCCCTCCGCCAGGACGACGCCGGGTATCTGCGCCAGGATGGTTTGTACCTCGCCTATGCGGTAGGGCCGCCCCAATTGTATCGCTACATCATATTGGTAGTAGTTGAGCCAGCTATCCAGGGTGCTGCGCAGCGATGCCTGAAGGCTCACAATCGTGATAAAGGCCGTGCCGGCCAGTGTCAGGGTAAAGAGGGTGAGCAGGAGGCGCGTCTTGCGGCGAACGGTGTTTCGGAGCGAGAGCATCGTAGGGCGGTCGAGGAACCATAAGACCCGCTGCGTAATGCGACTGGTCAGTAGCCGGTCTATGATGCTGGTGCCAAACGATCCATGCGATACCCCCTGGGTCATAATGGCTTCATGCACGGTAACCCGGGTACCGGAGAGTACCGGCCCCAGACTTGCGCCGAGCGGTATAAGCAGGGCTACCAGCGCCTGCGCTACGATGGACTGTGGGGACATCTTGAAGGTGGTCAGGTCAAAGTTGAGCAGTCCCCCAATAAGCCTGGTGATGGCGTAGGCCGCAATGCTTGAGAGCGGGAGCGCCACGAGCAGGGCCAGCAGACCATAGATCAACACCATGATGAGATACATACGTACCAGTTGTGCGGTGCGTGCGCCAAAGGATTTCATAATGCCAATCTGTTGTACCTGTTGGGTGAGGATGGCCGCGGTGGTGTTGACCACCAGAAACCCACCCAGAATAAGCGATAGCACGCCGACGGCCCCCAGGATAGCCAGAATGGCCTGGACGATGTAGTTGGCCGGGAGTTGTCCGGGTGGCTGAATCATGGTAAACAGGACGGTGCGCCCGCTCCGTTCGATCTTGTCCTGGGCATCGTGGATAACCGCGTCGAACCGCCCCTGCTCGATAGCCTCCTGCGAGACGCGCACATGCAATTCATTGAAGTTGCGTTCCTCGCCAAGCCATTCCAGCATATCGGCGTTGATATGGCCGTAGGCAATGCCCCCAAGCACATACAGCGACGCCTGGAGGTCGTGGCTGAGGCCGACAATCCGGACGCGCCGTTCGCGTCCCTCCGGTGTTTTAATCGTTACGACATCGCCAACGTTCGCACCGACGAGGGCCAGCGCCGACCGTTCCAGCAGAACATCGTGGCCTTCGGGCGGCCAGACCCCACGTTCCGGGCGCACCCGCGAGACGCGCATATCGTCGTAGTCGGGGATGGCTTGAAGTTGGAGGTTGACCCACTCGTTGTTGTTGGTCTGTACCCGTACAACCACGCTGCGGCGGGCCTCTGCTTCCTCCACCCCTTCCACATTGCGCACCGAGTCGGCCAGACTGGCCGGGAATGCGGCCAGGGTTAAGAAGGTGGCGTGCGCGGGGTCGGTGGCTTCATACGTTGCGGTGAGGCTGTTCGACAACACCTGACGCGCATGCATAATAACGCCAATCGCAAAGACTCCCACGGCGATGGAGAGTACCACCAGCAGGGTGCGGGTTTTGTTGACCCATAAATCATTGATTACTTTATGCCAGCGTGGGCGAATCATACCAACCTTCCTGACAAACGCCCTGGTCACAACGAACCCATCACGATTCGTTGGGAAGCCAGATAGTGAGGATGTCCGGGTCAATAATCCGGAGCGCCCCTTCCGAGGCTCCAAGCACCCGCGCAATGCTGCGTTCATATGCCATGAGTTTACGTTCAATGCTACGGATGTCCGCGTCGTTCCAGGTACCGGCCAGCAACAGGGCCGCGATGGACTCTGAGCAGGATAGCCCCATGGTGAGCACAATCTCGGCTACCTCGTCGGGGTATGCTACATCAAAGGTAGCCTCCGCCACGCCCTGCCGAATAATCCGCGCCAATAGCGGCACTATCGCAGCCGTCAATTGCGCCATCATACGGGTGCGTAGGCGCAGGTTGTCGTCTTGATAGAACATGCGCAACATGTCAACTAGCAAATCGCGGTTGGCGGCTTTCCAGGTGCCAATGTGGGTAAAGAGGGCCGTAAATTTCTCCACCGCGTTGCGGGACTCGTCGGTAACGATGGGTTCCAGCGCGGCGACGGTTTGCAGATACTGGTGCTCTACCAGCGCGTTGAGTAGTTCGGCCTTCGACGCGAAGTAGTGGTAGAAGGTGCCTTTGGCTACGCCAAGCGCGGTAATAATCTTTTGCACCGAGGTTTGTTCGTAGCCCTTGCGGTAGAAGAGTTCCTGGGCAATCGCCAGAAATTCGGCGTAGCGTTCGTCATATTCTTTGACAATGCGAACCATTGATGATGTCATCCTTCATTACTGACCGACCGTCGGTCAGTGTTGTTTGTAGTATAGACCTGACGCGGGGGGGTGTCAAGGGGGAACTGGAATTTTTTTCCGTCCAATACTCTGGCGTTTCGCCCCGGTCGTGGTATCATAGAAACTAGCACCGGTTGGGGCCCATCTGGCCCCCTGGAATGACGAAGGGAGTAGCACTATTATGGCCATTGCATCATTACCAGCCCGCGTAGACCGCCTTGAGGAAGGGATGGTGGAGCTACAGCGCATCGTAGCGGAAACGTCGCGCAAAGTGGCCGAAACCACCGAAAACGTCAACCGCTTGTCGTTGGAAATGCAGGAGTTCAAGGACGAAATGCAGGAGTTCAAGGACGAAATGCAAGAGGCTGAGGCGCGTTCCGAACGCGAGCACAAGCGCTTCCGCCAGGAATTGGCCACCATCACCCACAACATGGGCCGCCTCGCCGAAGATCTGGTCGCCCCCAGTAT
>DAOTUK010000224.1:0-3553 GCA_034437375.1 Chloroflexaceae bacterium
AAAAAAAGTCCTGCGCCCCATCGGGGCGCGGATTCTGCCCACCCTGACCCGCCCGGAGATCGAGATTGACGAACAATGGTCGTAGGTCGGCGCAAAAAACCAGGTCGTGTGGCACTGGGTCGCAGTCGAACGCACCACCCGGCGCGTGGTGGGATGGGCCGTCGGGGATCGGTCGCCCGCGACGGGTCGCAAACGCTGGGAGTCGTTGCCCGCCGATTATCGCAAACGGGCTATCTTTTATACGGATGCATACCATGTCTATCGCCAGATCTTGCCAGCAACGCGCCATCGTCCGTTCCCCAAAGGGCATGGAGCTACCAGTCTCGTTGACCGCGCCCACAATACCTTTCGCCAGTGGTGCGCCAATCTGGTGCGAAAAACGTTGTCGTTCAGTCGTGATGTCTCCCTGCATGCGGTACGGCTCCGTCTTGTCGTGGATGCCTACAATGCTGAACGAGCCGGTATCTGGTAGCATCAGCAACTATTTAACCACTACCCACCATGCGGCGGTTATCTATGGCGAGGGCGTATCCTTCTATTACGTCGAACCCCCAGAGAAAGAATCGCTCACCTACCTGGGGTTGCTGGTCTTCGTGCTGCTGAACCAGGCATGGTTTATGGGAGCCTTGTTCCTGGTGGCGGGCTATTTCACGCCCGGCTCCTACGAGCGGAGGGGGGCGGGGGCTTTCCTGAAGGGGCGGCTGCTGCGTCTGGGTGTCCCGCTCATCGTCTGGGTCTTCGTGCTCAACCCACTTGCAAGCATCGGGCTATACCTGGAGCCAGTGCCGCGCATACCCGGCTCGCTTACCTGGGAGGCGTACCCCCATCTCCTGGGGTTGGGGCCTTTGTGGTTCGTGGCGCTGCTGCTCATCTTCGACGCAGGCTATGCGGCATGGCGCATGCTGCCGCAGCAACGGACACCCACGCCGCCGCGTCCCCCTTCACAGCCCACCTATGCCAGCATTGTACTCTTTATCCTGGGTCTGACGCTGTCCAGTTACCTGCTCCGCATCATTGTGCCGATAGGACAACCCGTGAATCTCATGCTCCCGTTTCTCAGCTTCCCATCGCTGGCCTACTTCCCGCAGTATCTCAGTTTCTTTGTGGTCGGGATGGTTGCCTACCGCCGCAACTGGCTCCAGACGATGCCTGGTTCTATGGGTATCGTTGGCGTTGTGGCTGCGGTGGTGGCGTTCGTGCTGCTGTTCCCACTGGCCTTTTTCGGTGGCCTGGGCGGGCAATTTCTGGGCGGCGGACACTGGCAGTCGGCGGTCTATGCGCTGTGGGATTCCATCATGGCCGTGGGGCTGTGCCTGGGCATGATTACCCTCTTCCGCCGCTTCTTGAACGGGTCGGGAGGGGTTGGCCAGTTCCTGGCGCAGCACAGCTATATGGTCTACCTTATCCACAGTCTCGTGCTGGTTGGGCTTGCGGTTGCCCTGCGGGACATTGAGCTTGCAAACATGTTCAAGTTTGGTCTGATCGTGGGTATCGGGGTGCCGCTTTGCTTTGTGGTTGCCGCCATTATACGGAGAGTCCCGCTGGTGGCGCGGTTTGTGTAACGGGGAAACAAAGGAGGAGGAACAGTGGTATGGCGATGACTGATGAAATAACTATCCGCCACGTGGAACCAGACGATTATGAGGCATTGAACCGTATCATTTTGGGGCCACGTGCTATATGGGGTACGATGGTGCTACCGTGGACATCGGTTGAAAGCAGTCGCAAGCTGGTAACGAGCATGAACGAGGGACAGTACTGGTTGGTAGCCGTTGTGCAGGGTGAGATTGTAGGTTCAATCGCGGTGTATATGCAGACCGCGCCACGCCGCCGCCACGTCGCCAGCCTGAGTATAGCCGTGCGTGATGATTTCCAGGGGCAAGGAGTCGGTTCAGCCCTGATGCAAGCCATGCTCAATCTCGCAGACAACTGGCTGAATATTGTGCGGCTGGAACTGGTGACGTGGACTGATAACGAGGCGGCCCTTGCGCTCTATAAAAAGGCTGGTTTTGTCATTGAGGGCACCCATCGCTGCTATGTCTTCCGTGATGGGCAGTATGTTGACGCATATGCCCTGGGACGGATACGGCCTGATGGGTGAGGGTTGGGCGCGAAGTACATGCATTTCAACAACAAGGTGCTGACCTACGCGAACGAGGCATCCGAAGTCCTACCACCACAGCAGCCGGCGGGTATGCGCTGCATAGTGCTGATAGTCTGCACCAAATCGTTCGATCATCTGCGCTTCCTCACGCGGCACCCGGTAGCGGTAGAGGGGCCAGAACGTTACCAGGAACGCGGGACCGGCTAGCCAGTTGTGCAGCAGAACGACCTGCGCGAGTCCCCATACCCAGTGGGCCGCATACATCGGGTGGCGCATCAGTCGGTAGACCCCCGTCGTCACCAGGGTCTGGTCGGGTTGTTCCTGAAGCTCGCTCGTCCAGTTGGTGTCCAGGTCGGTGTGGGAGCGATGCAGCAACCAGGCGGCCCCCAGAAAGGCCAGTACTCCCGCGCCCCCGGATGCGGCCTGGAATTTCCGGGGCACGGTGAAGTCGGCGAATGCCAGCCGCCGCGAGAAGATAGTCAGGAGCGGCAGGATTTGCATACCGAGCAGTTGCAGCAGCAGCAGGGTGCGTTCTGTGGGGTCGCTTCGGGGTGGTCGCTGCTGTGGTTGGCGCACGGTGTGGTAGGTGCGTATGCCGGTCAGCAGAGTCCACCCGGCCAGATAGATAGCGTGCAAACGTTTCATGTTCCTTCTCGTCATCTCATCATTGCCTCCTGGGTATCATCATCTCGCGGCTCTCGCATATTCCTGTTCTGCATTGTAGCATAGATGTGATGATGGCTGTCTGGTCAGTTGGAAAGCCTATTCTTGCCAGGATGACTACGGTCAGTGGTGGCGTATTCCACAAAGGTGTGTACCTGTGCTCGAACGTCGGCATGGTATGAGTAGCAAGTGCCCCCCTGTCTACCCATCGAAACTGTCGCCTGCAATCTCTGAGTACCACGCGGCAGACCGACCCGGTGGAACTCCTGGAGTCGCTCGTGGCGCAGGCGGAACAAACGGAAGAACATCTGCTGCACCGTATCGCCTCCCTCGCCACCGATCTGGGTGTCTCCGATTTGTCCGAGCATTATGCCTCGTAATTTCTCCCCCACACCCCCCCGCACGGGGGTGGCGCAATAGTGTCGTATAAGCCCCCGTATGCGACTCCTATCCCTCAGAACATGGCCCCAGGGGTCGTATAATACGCAGGTCAACAATGTAATAAAGGAGCATTCCCGTGTCGCATAATACGGAACACGGTCGGCCCGTGACGCTGACCTGGAGCAACCGGGGCTCCGACGTTGCGTGGCTTCTGCGCCTCCTGCAACGCAGTATCGCTTCATATCGCAGGAAAGCGTGGTATACTGGCCCTGACGAATGAGGCGACGACAACAGTTGGTTGGTACCATCAGGTGCGACCACTACCAGACCCGAAAGAGGGGAAGCGATGACTATCTCATTGACCATCGAAGTGCCCGACACCCTTGGGCAGCAGTTGCAGGAGAT
>DAOTUK010000225.1:0-45087 GCA_034437375.1 Chloroflexaceae bacterium
CACGCAACCTTGCGCGGAATACGAAACAACTCTACCGAGCGCGTCAGCGCAAACGAATTGGGCGGAATATCGCAATAGTCGGCTTGTATATCTACAAACGAGCGCTGGCTAAAATTCTTGGGGTCAACCACAACATTAAACACGTTCGTAAAGACTTTGAATTCGTCGGCTACGCGCATATCGTAGCCATAGGAGGAGAGTCCATAGGAGATAACCCCATCGCGCACCTGAGCTTCGACAAATGGTTCAATCATCCCGTGGTCAAGCGCCATGCGCCGTATCCAGTGGTCGGGTTTGATACTCATGCCCCCTCCTTTGTCGAGCCTATACCGTGTTCGCACAGCGCTTTCCAGGCGTTGGGAAAGAGCCCGCCCACAACCTCGCCCACGAGGTGGGCATAGGCGCGTATTTCGGCCTGGGCGTGGGCGTCGCTGCGCAGGCGGTAGAAATGCCACCACGCTTGCAGACTGGCCGTAAAGATAAATTGGGTATTCGTATTCAACCCAAGCAGCGTACGAGCCTGCTCCTTGCAAACGCCATAGTCATGGATAAGTTGCTGGTAGACCTGCCATACATGCTCGCAGGTATCGCGGTAGAGTTGGAGCGCCTCCGCATGCTGTGCGACCGGCTCATCCAACGACCCCTGCTTGATAGCAGAAGACCCCTGCCGCAACGTTTCTGGCACCCAGTAGCCCAGGTCATACTGAACATAGCGCCCGGAGATAGAATTTGCCGTCGCACCGACCTGGTGTTTAAACCACTGCCGCTCAACGAAGATGGGGCAAGTAATACGCAATTTCACAACCGCGTGGCGGAAGGGGCTCATATGCTCGTGCTTGATTAAATACACCAGCAACTTGTAGTCTTTCTCGTCAAAGGTGGTTTTGTGTTTGCCAAAGCTCACCCGCGCCGCATTGACAATAGACAGGTCGCTGCCCATATGCTCAATATATTCGACCAGCGCCGTCATGTCTGTCGCCATAGATACTCCCATTTTTCCAACATTTACGCAGGACACAGCATTATACCAGATAATACGTCGGCGCAGGATCGGGGCCGTACGATACATCCTTGCCGGGAAGCGCGGACATCTGGCCCGCCCCGGCGCAAGCAAGACACGCACGCTCACAGCAATTTTCCCCCAAATATGAACAAATACCCTGGCCCGTGGGCTTTCTTTACTACCCGATTTGTGGTATGATAGGTGCCTGTGACGATGACAGCAAGAATTATGTAATGTTTTCTGTCATCGTTTTTATATCTGTGGGTATAGATTGTACAAGGAAAAAGAGGAGGAGTCTATGAACAAGCGTTGGTTTTCAACACTGGTTATTTTCGCGTTGGGCATTGCCATGTTCGCTGGAATAACGGTTCAGAATCCCGGTGTCCTTGCCCAGACCGATGAACGCTGCTTCCCCGAAACGGGGCAGTGTATCTCTGGCCCCATTCGGACGTATTGGGAATCCAATGGCGGCCTGTCTGTGTTCGGGTTCCCCATTACCGAACAGCACGAAGCAACCGTCGAAGATTGGACGGGGCCGGTGCAGTGGTTCGAGCGCGACCGCCTGGAAGACCACGGCGACGACGGCGTGATGGCCGGCCGCCTGGGCGCCCGCGTGCTGGAAATGCGCGGCACCCCATGGGAAGAGTACGAAAAAGTTGAAAGCGCCGAAGAAGGCTGCCAATTCTTTGAAGACACAGGCCATAGCGTGTGTGAACCCTTCTTGAGCTACTGGCAGAACAACGGTGGCGTCGAACGCTTTGGGTTCCCCATTACCCAACCGATAACCGAAACCATCGCCATGGGCGAAGGGAACGAAGATTGGACCGGTACGGTGCAGTGGTTCGAGCGCCGCCGCGTCGAACACCACCCCGAAAACGAAGCGCCCTACGACATTCTGCTTGGTCTGCTTGGCAAGGATGTCTACGAGGCTGAGGGCGGTATGACCGAACCGACCGAGGAACCCACAGGCGAACCGACCGAGGAACCCACAGGCGAACCGACCGCAGAACCCACCGAGGAAATGACCGAAGAGCCCACCGAGGAAATGACCGAGGAACCCACCGAGGAAATGACCGAGGAGCCCACCGAAGAAGCTACTGAAGAGCCGACCGAAGAAGCTACTGAAGAGCCGACCGAGGAACCCACCGAGGAAACACAACCGTAAGAACAGGAATAGAGCTATTCTCCAGAGCGAGAAACCGGGGCACTGAGATCATACCAAGTTCTCAGTGTCCTTCGTAACTCACCAACAAAAAGAGAGGTGTACATGAAGAAGCAGTGGGTATCGCTTATCGTAGTTGTGGTGTTGGGGATAACGATGGTTGCCGGACTCGTAACGCCCGGTACCAGCGCCTATGCCCAGACCGATGAACGCTGTTTCCCCGAAACCGGCCAGTGCATTGCTGGCCCCATCCGCGCCTACTGGGAAGCAAACGGCGGACTGCCCGTGTTCGGGTTTCCCATCACCGAACAGCGGCAGGAAACCATAGAGGGTTGGACGGGGCCGGTGCAATGGTTCGAGCGCGACCGGCTTGAAGACCACGGCGAACAAGGCGTGCTGGCGGGCCGTCTGGGGGCAACCATGCTTGAACACCGCGGCACCCCCTGGGAGAGCTACCCCCGCGTAGACGCGGCCCCAGAAGGATGCCAGTTCTTCCCCGAAACGGGGCATAGCCTGTGCGCCCCCTTCCTGTCCTTCTGGCAAAACCGGGGCGGGCTCGAACGCTTTGGCTACCCCATCACCGAACCCATGCAAGAAACCATTGGCGATTGGACGGGCACAGTGCAATACTTCGAGCGCCGCCGCATTGAACACCACGCCGACAACCAACCACCCTTCGACGTATTGCTTGGCCTGCTTGGCAGAGAGGTACTGGACATTATGGGCGGCGCCCCGGCCCCCGCGCCGGCCCCACAGCCACAGCCACAGCCGCAACCCGAACCGGCCCCCCAACCAGAGATCCCGGAGGGGTGGCAGCAGTTCACCTCAGAAAGCGGCGGATTCTCGATATGGATGCCCGGCACCCCCGCTGAATCAACCGAAACAACCAGCACCGCGGTGGGCAATATTGACATTATTATCTACCAGACCATCAAAGACAACAACGTCGTCTATCAAGCCGCCTACAATGACTTCCCGGTTGAATTGATCGAGTTGGTGGAAGATAAAAACGTTCTGCTGCAAAGCACCGCCGAAGGAGCCTTTGGCGGTATGGGCGGGCAAATTGACACCATCCAGGATATATCGTTGCAAGGCTACCCTGGGAAAGAAGCCACCGGCTGGGTTGACAGCGATGGAAGCCGCCTGGCCCTGAAAGGGCGCTTCTACATCGTAGACAATCGTCTGTACCAGTTGATGGCCCTGTCCATTAGCGACACCCTGCCGATGCAAGACGTGGACATGTTCCTGAATTCGTTTACGTTAATCGGGCGGTAACAGAACGGAAAACGTGCCCTGACCATCGGGGGCGGCCCGTGGGGTATAGCCGTGCGGGTCGCTCCTCCGTTGCCGCGGGGTGGGGGGAGCGACAGGGGCCACTACTCCGGCAAGAACTCCTCTTCCAACCCCTCAAAAACCGACACCCCCATAGCGCCCGGCCCCAGATGGATAGCCGTACTTGGGCTAAACTGCGCAATCTGCACCTTGTCGCGGGGAAAGACCGGCTCCACCTTGTCCAGCAACTTCTCCACATCCTCCGGCGTCGTCGCATACAGCACGGTGACATCCTTCACCTGGGGGAAATCCTCAATAAACGTATAGAGCCCCTCTATCGCCTTGGCACGAGTGCGCGTACGCTCATAGGGCACAATCTCGCCATCATCCAATATCATCAACGGCTTGATGCGCTGCATAGAGCTAATCACCGACGAAGCCAGCGTGAGTTGCCCGCTCATTTCCAGATACTCCATCGTATCCACAAAAAAGACCACGTGCGTATGCTGCATCATCGCGTTGATAAGCTGGCGCACCTCGCCCGGCCCGGCCCCCTCTTTGGCCGCCCGCGCCGCCGCAATAACCACCGTCCCCAACCCCATCGAAGCCGACTTACTATCAATCAACTCAATGCGAGTCAACGAGGCCGGCAGTTTGGCACACGCCTGCGTCGTCGAGCGATAAATCTCGCCAAGCCGACTACTTAAATGAATAGAGAAAATATGGTCGTGTTCAATCGCCAGCCGGCGGTAGAGCTGTTCAAAGACAATCGCACTTGGCGCAGACGAACTCAACGCATGATAGCCATCTTGCAAGAGCATATAGAACTGCTCAGTTGAAATATCAATATTCGCCCGGTAGATATGATTATCAATATGTAACAGGAGCGGTACAATTTCAATATCAAGCTCCTCAACAAGGTGGGGCGGTATATCAGCCGTGCTATCGGTCACAATTTTAATGCTGCTCATCGCAGACTCCCATTATCTATAAACCATGTACCCTTCATATCTCGACCGTTTCCTGTCAGAAAAGACCTCTTTTTTCAACCACTTTCATCAACCAGGCAGGGCGATTGCAACATCTTACGTCAACGAGCATGCCTGGGGAGGGTGGGGGGCACAGCCCCTCAAAATCTCGCACCGAAGGAGCAAAGCAACGTCTGCGCATGCAGAAAAGCCTGATTCTATTGTCGGCAAGGCGACATTGCCATCGCCCTGATCAACCAGGGTATTGGTACGGGAGCCATGCCCAAACCGGCATGCTTGCCAAAGCATACCAATCATGGTATAGTCTACAACGAATTTTCGATTGATTTCTTCCATACCAAAACTCGGAGGTAGCACAAAATGGCGCGATGTCAAATAACGGGAAAGAAACCTTCTTTTGGAAATAATGTGAGCCATTCTAAGCGGCGCACCCGTCGAACCTGGAAACCAAACATTCAAAAGATAACAATTGTTGATTCTGATGGTACTCGCCGGCAGGTACGGGTTTGTACCAGTCATCTGCGTACGCTCTACAAACAACGCTAGTTGTACCACACCTGAACAGCCAGAAGGTTTCATACGGTAAGGCCAGAATCGTGCAACGATTCTGGCCTTGCTGTTGGTATTGCCAACCCCGCCTGCGCCGGTCGTTTATGCTTTCGGATAGCCATTATAGCGGATGATATGGCGGCTTGCAATACCTATTTTTCCGCTTCCGTTTCCCCAACATACTCCAACCAGCCATAGTGATCTTCATGTTCGCCCTGCACAATATGAAAGAAGGTAGATTGCACCTCAGTGGTGATGGGGCCGCGCTTGCCTTCGCCAATGGTAATACCATCCACCGAGCGGATAGGCGTAATTTCGGCGGCCGTGCCGGTAAAGAAGAGCTCATCGGCAATGTAGAGCATTTCGCGTGGGATAATCTGTTCTAGCACGGGAATGTCCATATCTTTTAAGAGCCGCAGCACCGTATCGCGCGTAATACCCTCCAGGATGGAAGAGCCAATGGGCGGCGTAATCACCGTACCATTGCGAATGAGGAAGATATTTTCCCCGCTGCCCTCGCTCACGTAGCCGTTCGGGTCGAGCGCAATGCCCTCGCTATAGCCGTGGCGTAGCGCTTCTAGCTTGACCAGTTGCGAGTTGAGATAGTTGCCGCCCGCCTTCGCCAGCGACGGCAAGGTATTGGCGGCAAAGCGATTCCACGACGAGACGCACACATCTACCCCCGCCTCCATCGCCTCCGCTCCCAGATATTTACCCCATTCAATCGCGGCAATCATAACCTCAACCGGGCATTCTTCGGGATTCACCCCCATAGAGCCATAGCCGCGATAGACCAGCGGACGGATATAGCCAGCGCGGAGCTTGTTGGCGCGGACGGTTTCCTTGCTTGCCGCAACCAGCTCGGCCTGGGTATAGGGTATTCTGGTGCGATAGATTTTAGTAGACTCGAAAAGGCGGCGGATGTGGGGCGTGAGGCGGAACACGGCCGGACCATAGGGCGTCTCGTAACAGCGGATACCTTCAAAGAAACTGGTGCCGTAGTGGAGCGCGTGCGACATTACGTGGATAGTTGCTTTGTCCCATTCGACCAGTTGACCATTAAACCAGATGTAATCGCTTTTTTGTATAGCCATGGATCTTTGCTCCTTGTGGCCAGGTTCAGCCGGGGCCGTCTGGGGGCCAATGGCTGCTCCTGATGGCTCATAACGCTGGCTGTGCCAGCCAGCCGTCGGTTTGCCAGCGTGCCAGGATGGTGCGGGCCTGTCGGGCGGCAATGGCACGATGGCTTATCCTATTTTTGTGTTCGGGCGTCAATTCGGCCAGGGTCTTATCTTCATCCAACAGGTAGAAGAGCGGGTCGTACCCAAACCCGCCGCTCCCCCGCGGGTGGTATTCGATAACGCCCGGCAGCGTTCCTTCGGCATAGTCTATGGTGCCGTTGGGGTGGGCCAGGGCAATCAGACAGACAAAGCGGGCCAGGCGCTGGTGAAAGGGGATGCCTTCCATTTGTTTGAGCAGGTAGTGCAGTTGGGCTTCGCCGCTCACGCCGCCGTAGCGGGCCGAGTAGATGCCAGGTTCGCCATTGAGCGCGGCGACTTCCAGGCCGCTGTCGTCGGACAGGGTGGGCAACCCGCTCTGTTGCATATAGGCGTGCGCTTTGAGGCGGGCATTTTCAGCAAAGGTGGTACCGGTTTCTGCAACATCGGTGGTAATGCCCAGGTCGTCCAGCGAGCGCAGGGCCAGGCCCAATCCATCGAAGATAGCGGCATATTCGCGCAGCTTACCAGCATTATGCGTAGCGATAAGTAGTTCTGTCATAGGCGTGTTCCTATCCTGTCAGGGAGCCAAGCCAGGCTATCACCAGAAACCGCACCGTCTTGCCCAATGTACAGGCCACGATAAAGGAGCGAAAGCGCATCCGCAGCGTACCGGCCGCAATGCCCGCCAGGTCAAACAGCGGGTTGGGGGGCAAGGCCAGGGCGAAAATGGCCAGCGTACCCCATCGCGCTACCCACCGCTCGATACGGGGGTAGAACCGTGAGCGGATAAGCTGGCTCCCGCTTGCGCCGGCCAGGTAGCCCGTACTTTCTCCAATACCAGCGGCCAGACCACTGATGATACCAACCAGCAGAGGGTCAAGCGTTTTACCGGCCAGAAAGGTTGCGGCCAATGCAGGCGACGGCAAAACGATGGTCGCATTGGACAGCAGCACAAACAGGAAGACTCCCACGTATCCATACTGTCCCAATTGTTCAAGTACCGTGACCGGTACCAGCAGAATGAGCGCGACGGTCAGCAGTATTGTGCCGATGAGCGTAAGCGCGGCGGGCCATAGATTGTCTGACGGTTGCGGCGTTGCTGGCGGTTCTGCTGGTTGGGCCTCAGGGGCTATATTTTTCACGGTCATGTCGTAGAAGGGTACATTATTTTGTCTATCGTTGTCAAGGGGGAAAATTGGACAAGAAGCCGGGGCAAGGGCGTGTTATAATGGGGGCGGTAACAACCCGTACTCAAAATATCCATTCAACCGCCTATGACCGGTTCGCCCGACAACCAATCCCATCCCCTGCGTATCTTCCTCTGCCATGCGCACGAGGACAAAGATGCTGTCCTCAAGCTCTACCGCCGCCTTCAGTCCGACGGCTTTCAACCCTGGATGGACAAGCAAGACCTGGTACCGGGGCAAGATTGGCAAACCGAAATACGCAAGGCCGTGCGCGAGTCGCAAATCTTCCTGGCCTGCGTCTCCAACCGCTCCGTGACCAAGGCCGGCTTTGTCAACCGCGAAATCAATTTCGCGCTGGATGTAGCCGAGGAGCAACCCGAAGGAGCCATCTTTGTTATCCCGGTGCGGCTTGAGGATTGCAAGGTGCCCGACCGCCTGCGCCGCTGGCACTGGTGCGACTACTTCGAGAAGGATGGCTACCGTACGCTGATGCGGGCCTTCAAGATACGGGCCCGACAGCTTGGACTATCGCTGGAGCAGTGGAAGCAGCAGCAGCAAACTACGCCCCGCCCCCGTCCAACCATGCCATCATTGCCAAAGGTATCGCTACCCGGACGCGCCTTCTGGTTTGCGGGAGTTGGCCTGGTCGGGGTAGTGCTGGCGTTGTGGGCCCTGGTTAGTACTCCGGGCGGGGGTAACGGCAGAATAATTGACCCCACCGCCACGCCAACAAAAACACCGCAGATAGCCGTGGTTGATACGGCTACTCCGACGGAGACGCCCACCCCCGTACCGCCCACCCCCACGCTCATTGCTGAATGGACAAACCCGCTCTTCCCCGTCACCATTGAGGAGTGGCGCAACGAAACGCAGAACCGCAGCACCGAATTCACCCGCGAGGGTGACCACTACTGGCGCTACGGGCCCGGCGGCACCTACACCATCGGCGGGTGGACAGACGATAAATGGGAAAATAACGACCCGCAAGCCGACGTAACCCTGGAGGCGTACTGGATAGCCCGCTACCCCGTCACCGTGCAGCAGTACCGCTAGTTCGTTGAGGATGGCGGCTATGACACTGAGGAATACTGGACAGACAACGGGTGGGAGTGGAAAGAGAGCGAGGGACGCACGCAACCCTACTTGTGGGACGAAGAACGTTTCAGCAGCGACAACCAGCCGGTCGTGGGGGTGAACTGGTACGAGGCGACCGCCTTTGCCAACTGGCTCACCGCAAAACTGCAACTCCCCGCAGGCCCGATACACCTGCCCACCGAAGCGGAGTGGGAAGCGGCCTGCGCCTACGATACGAGCGGGCAACGCCAGACCTACCCCTGGGGCGAACAGGAGCCAACGCAAGACTTAGCCGACTTTGGCAAGGATTGGGGAACCGACAAACCCGCACCGGTCGGTGGCCGTCCGTAGGGGGCCGCCGCAAATGGAGCGCAGGATATGGTGGGCAGCGTGTGGGAGTGGCCGACCAGTAGCGAGGGCGGCTACGCGGACGAAAGCGGGGCCGTGGTTGACGATATTGAATCGAGTGGTGAGGCCTCCTTAAGAGGTGGCAGTTGGGTAAGTAATGATAAAGATTTATTTTGTAGTTCACGTTTCAAGGATCACCCCTTCATCAGACTCCACATTCGGGGCTTTCGGCTCTCGTTGTCTCTCGCGGGGACATGATATGAGGAGGGAGAGCGGACACAGACATTTTTCCGCTCCGCTCGCCCCCCCGCTCCGCCCGCTCCCCCGCTCCGCCCCGCAGGGACTAAAGTACTAAAGATTTTTGTTAAATTTTCATATACACTGGAACCAGATTATGACCGGGCTTTGTGATACTTGTAACATTTGCGCAGTTGCATCGTTTCAGAACATAGGGAAGTTGTAGCCCGGTACATATACCCTGCCAGAGCTTTTGCCAATCAAGCTCAGCGCGCCAATTGCATACGCTACTGTTGCTCGCTTGTGCGCGGGTACGACCCTCCTTTCCCAAAAACCAACACCTTTGGAACGTACCCCATGTGCCACGAACAACAGGTTTAGCATACCCAATGGAGGTATAGCAATCAGCAACCCACACCAGGAAATCCCATGCACCAGGAAACAAGCCTGCTGTTTCGCACGTTTCGGAATGGCGCGTCACATCCCCAGGCAACACAGGGCACCCAGGTATATGGCCCGGTCATCATCCCCCGGTCATGTTGGAAGTATCGGTACGACGGTGTAGGAATTGGTATTGTTGCGTTATTGAATAGGAACGTGTAGGAGGTAACAGGAACATGAGTAAGTTTGTACGTATTGCATTAGCCATCACCCTGCTGCTGTCGCAAGGTCTGCTCTTGACCAGCGCAGGAGGGATGGCCCCCCAGACGGCCCACGCCCAGGCAGAAGAACAGAAGAAACCCCCCAAACCCAAAAAACCAGAGAAAGAACCGGAATTTGTTGTAGCCGATGTGTTGCTCAGGGTATCAAGTCACCGGTTGACCGCAAACGGCAGCAGTAAAACCATGTTGTCGGCCTATCTGCTCGATGACTATGGCCACCTTATCCGGGTCAAAGGCGAAGAGATAACCTTCACCACCACCCTGGGTACCATCAAAAAAACGAAAAAGACCAATGGAGCCGGCAAGGCCCTGGCCCTGCTCACTTCTGCAAACGAGCCAGGTATTGCCAAGATAACCGCGTCATATGACGGCATCGAGTCAAACATTGTCGCCGTCCGATTTGTTGGACGCGGTGGCGATTGTGATGATGATAACGATGGCGACTGCGATGACGATGACGATGATGGCGATGACGATGACGACAACCCACCCCCGCCACCCCCGGCGGGAGCCGACATTGTGGTAGACGCAAACCCGGATGTCATTCAAGCCAATGGCGTCAGCACCACCACCATTACCGCCAGAATTGTTAATTGGGATGGAAGCTGCGACGACAATGGCGATAATGGCAACGACGACGGCAACGACGACGACGACCGCGACGACGACGACCGCGACGACGACGACCGCGACGACGACGACCGCGACGACGACGACGATAATGTCAATAAGGGCCCCATCAAGGCCTATACCTGCAAACCCTCCTTCGTTGATGTCGTAGCCGCCGGTATGCACGGTACCATCACCCAGACCTTGACCATCCCCGAATCGGACTGGTCGCTGGTACAGCTTGGCGGCACCACCTTTGACGCCAGGGCCCCCGAAACGGTCACCTTCGCATTTGATGGCCGCACCGAAGCGTTGAACAAGCCAACCCGCCCCAGAGATGATGGTATCAAGGGCTATACCTTTGAGGTACCGGGCAAGCCGGGCGCCATGACCGCCACCATCGAAGGCGAAGAAACAGCCAAATCGCTGGTCGCCTATTATACAAACCCCACCGACACCGCCTACAGCGGCACGTTCGCGCCAACGCTCGGCTATACCTGGGGTGGCGACAATGGCCGGGGCACCACCAGACCCGCAGCTATGCTGCTCAGACTCCCGGAACCACTCCCCGCGAAGATGGACGTAAACGTCAAAGTCGTTGTGATGGACAAAGACCCGCAGAGCGACAAAGACCAGCGCATCGCTATCGTTCGGGCCCAGGCTGCTAACGTCAAAGCGGAAGAAACGCTGAAAGACCCCGACGAACCCATGGTCAATGTCGTGGAACTGACCCTGGCGGATGTACCGGCCGGTACGCGCAATGTCCAGGTGGCGCTCATTTCGCCGCCCACCCCCAAAGGCGAGTCGCAGTGGAACAACCCCGAAGCCGGCGACTCGGTCTTCCTGCTTGGCGCATCGGCATGGCATGCCTGTCCCCCGGCGGCAACCCCCAAACCAACCCCAACCGTCACGAACACCACCACGCTTGCGGCCGTGGTTGCACCCATTACGCCGACGGTCACCATGACACCGACCACCACCGTAACACCGACCACCACCGTAACACCGACCACCACCGTGATGCCCACCACCACCGTAACACCGACCACCACCGCCGAACCCACGCCCGAACCATCCACCTCTCCCACCGCCGAACCATCGCCTGAACCATCCACCTCTCCCACCGCCGAACCATCCACCACACCCACGCCCGAACCATCCCCCGAACCATCGCCAAGCCCCACCCCGGAAGAGCCGGTCTGCTCAATGAACTTTGAAACATCGGCAGGCGTACTCAGCGCCACCAGCGCCCCCATTGACGAAAACGGCGTAGCCAACGTCATCCTCACCTCAGACGTCCTGACGGGTACGGCCGTCATCACCGCCAGCTTTGGCACACTCAAGCCGGGCACGACCGAGGTAGTATTTGTTGGCGAGGAAGACACCGAACAGGAAGTAATCCCGGTTGACGATGACAAGGGCGATGAAGTTTCCTGTGGTAAAGGCGCTATCCGGGTCAAATTCCCGCGCCGAACCTTTGGCAAAAACATAGACTTCATCTTCATTCGCCGCTACTACCCGGTACAACCGATTATGTTCTTCCCGAATATGTCCTTCTGGAAACCGCTGGACTATTACATGAGCTTCCACGCCCGCGGCCATGGTGGCGACCACATCAAGAAATTCAAAAAGACCGTCAGAATCCGCATCAATCTCATTGAAATCATGTCCTATGCCTACGTCTACGACATCTCTACCATCAAGCTCGTGTACTGGAATGGTTCAGAATGGGTTGATCCAACCGATGACGCCTACTGTCAGTTGGATGGCTGTAATCAGCGCATTACCGAAGATGGCTATCTGATAGCCGACGTAGACCACTTCTCAGAGTTTGCGCTGGTCAACAATATTGAAGATAACACAGTCTTCTTGCCATCGCTGTTCCGCTAGGAACAGCGGTGGTCTGGGTCTGATAGCGTGACAGAGCGCTATCCAGGGGCCGGGTACCAGCGTATGGTGCCCGGCCCTTTATTGTATAGTCACCGCCGAAAGTGGGGGCAGTATCAGGTTGTTATCATTTTATCCCATGAGAGAAGCTGGTATAATCCGGCCCCATGCGGAGGAATGGCGTAGCCTGACAGAGGGCATGCCCAGGGAAGGAAGAAGCAATGAACGTGCTTCATATCATCACCGGTTTGAATACCGGTGGCGCCGAGATGATGCTCTACAAGTTGCTGCGCGGCATGGATCGCGCGACGGTTTCATCGGAGGTTATTTCGTTGGCCGGGGGCATCGGGCCGGTGGGGCAAAAGATCCAGGCCCTGGGTATCCCGGTGCGGTCACTGGGGATGCAGGCCGGGGTACCCGACCCACGGTTTGTGCGCCGGTTGCAACAGATAGTGCAAGCGTACCGCCCCGATGTTGTGCAAACCTGGATGTACCACGCAGATTTGCTTGGGGGACTGGCAACCAGGATGGTGGGGGATATTCCGGTTGTGTGGAATGTTCGCCATGGGCCAGACCAATCTGGGAAGATTAAGAAGACCACACGATGGGTTCTGACAGCTTGTGCAAAACTTTCTCAGCGCATCCCAACCGCGATAGTGACTAATGCCACCTCAACCCGAGACTACCATGTTGTACAGGGATACAACGCGGCAAACTGGGTTATTATTCCCAATGGCTTTGACCTTGATCAATTTCGCCCCGACTCGGGCGCGAAACGTTCTGTCCGCCAGAACCTGGGGCTGTCGTCTGATGCACGGTTGATTGGTATGGTTGCACGATTCCATGAGGAAAAGGGGCATCAAACCTTTGTCGAAGCGGCACAGGTTCTTGGCGATACTAACGTCAAGGTACAGTTTGTGCTGTGTGGTAGCGATGTTACCTGGAATAATACGCGCTTGCACGAGTGGATTGATGCCACTGGTTTGCCGGGGCAATTTCACCTTCTGGGAGAACGTGATGATGTACCCCATCTAACGGCTTCGCTGGATATTGCAACGTTGTCATCGCACTGTGAGGCATTCCCCAATGTGGTGGGCGAGGCTATGGCGTGTGGGGTGCCCTGTGCGGTAACGGATGTGGGAGATTCGGCGGCTATTGTTGGGGAGACCGGGTTGGTTGTGCCGCCTCAGAACCCGCGCATGCTGGCGATGGCCTGGAAAACGTTGCTCGACATTGGGCCAGCGGGACGCGCTCGCCTGGGGCAAAAGGCGCGGCAACGGGTTGCTGATCACTACAGTTTAGCGACTATTGTAAAGCGCTATGAGGCGCTGTATCAGGAGATTGGACAACGTACGGCGGGTACCGGGCCCGTTGCTGTGTAATAGGGGTTGGAGCGGGAGACGGGACTCGAACCCGCGACCGTCTGCTTGGGAAGCAGATGCGCTACCAACTGCGCTACTCCCGCATTGACCACGATGATTGTAGCACAGAATGGGGAATGGTGCAAGCGTATATCTCCTTCCAGGTGTGCCAGACATTTTTCCGCTCCGGGGAGCGCGGGCATCGTACCCGCTCCGGGGCGAGCGAGACGCTCGCGCTCCCAGGCCCCCCCCCAGGTGTGAATACGTAGAGGTAAAAACGCTGACGCTATGGAATATTGAGACTGGTATCTGCCGGTATACCTCTCACGACGACGACCCATACCACTGCTGCACAGTGGACGACGCGGCAATGCTCGGCTTATCTATTCCAGAAGTATGACGTGCTTCAGGGTAGCCCTGATTTGCTCCCTTGTAAATGGCGACTGCTCAACCCGGTCGGCCGCATCTTCCAGTATGCGTTCCACATCTCCCGCCTGGATCATCTGCTTGAGCATATCCAGGCGTTCAAGTCCAAGCGCACGGGCTACCAGCGTCACATAGTTGATAATCTCATAGGGATAGTAGGGTTCCTGGGAAGCAAAAGTCTGATGGCAAAAGTGACAGACATCAACCAGCATCTCCGCGCCGGTCGTAGCCGCTGCGCGCAGGCGTTCGTCGCGTACGGCGCGGTAGCTTTCTGGGAAGGTAGCTACCGCCCCGCCACCACAGCAAGCCGTCTCCTGCCCGTGGCGTGGCATCTCAACCAGGTGCATACCCCGCTTGCCGCAATATCTCGCGTGCGCCAGTGCGGTCTACGCCAGTGAATGCGGCCTTGCAAGCCTCGTGCAGTGTCACTGTTGCAGGCGGGCTATCGCGTTGTGGCAGCAGGAGCATATGTTCAGCCAGAAACTGGGGAAAAGATTGCAAGACGAGCGGTGTATCCAATCCATCCAGAATTGGCGCAAGCGTGGTATTGAAGCGGCACAGGCAAGTGGGACACCAGAAGATGACCCGTTCCGGGCGGTAGGCGGCTATCTGGTTGACCATGCGTGTTGACGCGGCCCCGGCCTGCTCGACATCTCCGGCAAAGAGGTAGGCATCGCCACAACAAAAATCAAGCCCCGGCACAAACGCTACATCATACGTTAGGTATTCCAGAATATCCAGGGCTTGCAGGACTTTCTCCGGCTGGCTATAGACATTGCAACCGGGGAAGAAAACGTACCGCGCTTGCTCGCGGTCTGAAGGGGTCATGAGCCGTTGATAATCTTCAGGCGCTACCTGGATACTAGCCAGGATACGTTGGGGCGCGGCGGGATCGGCAGGATCGCTAAACCAGTCGGGAGTGCCGAAACGCTGGCGATACTCCCATTTCACAATCTCGTTGATAGCCAGCGGGTCAAGCCCTCTGGGACAGCCGGTATCGCCGCATCCGAAGCACTCCATACAGGCAAAAGCGCGGGTGTAGACGTTCTCGGTTACCTCCCCGCCCATCAAAAAGGCCTTGATGTCTTGCTGGATAGTAGCCGGTGCAACTGCTGCCAGCGGCGTATGGAGAATCACGGGGCAGCGCTGTAGCATAGTCCACACGCCCGGCATTGCTTCAGGAGATGCTGCTTCTGCGCTTCAAACAGCCTTACTAACAGGTTTCGTTCCATTTCTCATCCTCTTCTTGCTCTCAGTGCAAATAGCGTTGAATATGCGTTATCCACACCGCAACGCCGTGCCCAATGGGAAGCAGCACCCCCGCCCATGCGACCACGCTTCCCGCTCGCCCCCGCTGGTGCCAGGCGGCCAGGAGCGGCGCGGCACCCAGACAAAGCGCCGGAAAGAGAAAGTGTTGCCAGCGCACACCCTGGCGGGCCAGCAACAGCAACCCGAACGAAAAGAGTATGCCCAGAAACCAGGCCAGCAGCAAGCGGTACAAGCCGCGACTATCCGAGTCGTTGCGGCGCTGCCACAGCACCACCAGGCCCATACCCCCACAGAGGAACAACAGCGGCAACAAGGTGCTGGTAGGCAAAAAGACCCCGCCGATACTACGCAGCAGCGGCTCCCACGGAGCCGTAGTCGGGGCGGTATCGGCCGCAGCGTGGCCCGCCATACGGTGGGACACAATGGCAAGAAATGGTGGCGCCGAGTAGTAGACCAGGCCCGCAACCGCGCCGGCCGCTCCCGCGCTCAGGGTGAAGCGGGCAAGCGCGGAGAGGCGCTCCTGCCCTGCCGATGCCCCCTCCGTAGCACGCTGGACGAGATACCCACCCGCGAGCAGCAACCACATCGCGGCCAGCACCAGCACCAGCGAGAGCGTCACTCCCATATGCCCAAGCAGGGCCACCGTGAGCAGCAACGCCAGGAGGGGAGATAGCGCGAATGAACGCCCCCCTTCGCGGCCGGGAATAGGGAAGCGAGCCAGCAGCAAGAGGGCCGGCAGGGCCAGGGCTTGCCCACCAATATTGGCATACTCCCCGATGGAAAACGAGGTCATAATGGGGGCGGGGGCCAGGTAGAGCGCCGCGCCGTACAGAGCCGCACGCGGGCCCATTCGCGCCAACCACAGGGCAAGCCACAACAGCACCAGCAGCAGGCTATCGAGCAGAGCAACGCTACTTTGTACAACAAGCGCACGGGCGGCTATATCGGTTGGGGCCAGCAATTGGAGAGGAGCCGCCATCAGGTAGGTACCGGGCGGGTAGGGAGCCTGGCCGCCGCCGGCTTCTTTCGGCAATCCTTCGGTGAAATAGACACGCCCAAGCCCCAACTCAAGCAGATTGTTGGCGTTCATCAGATGGTCACTGAAGATAGCGTACGGATGCAGCATACCTCCCAGGCGAAGCGCAAACGCCAGCACTACCAGCGCCACAAGGGGCTTGATGTACGACGCTGTGAGATGGAGTACCCTTGCATACTGTGCCCCAGACCGAACTACTCCGACCAGAAGAAGCGCCAACAACCAGCATACCAGCAGGAGCAGAGTCAAGGTAGGTGTGAAGGCGGCCAGTACGAGCCGATGGGTAGACAGCAGTACTGCAAGCAACAGGGCTACAGCAAGCGTTATGTATGAGGCCGCCCGGCGGGGCAGCGAGAGCCAGCGAGCCAGGCTATAGAAGAGCGTCACTACGGCGGCCATCCACCCCACCTGCGCCAGGGCCGGCGGGTACAGCGTTGCTTTCAGCGGCGCAATATGCACCCCGCGCAGCACAAATCCCAGGTCGCGGGGGTCATCGGTGGGGCGGTAGGGCGGGGTAGTCATCTGGATACGCAGGTTACCGTTGCTGCTGGTTTGCCCAAGCACGTGATAGGTGCGCGGAGCCGCGGCAATGGTCAAGGGAAGCAATGTCTGCTCCCCAACCTGCCACGTGCTCGTAGTAGCGCTACTATCGGGGCGTCCGCTGGCCGCGTCCAGCGATACAATCCATTGCCGACCGCCAGGGCCCGGCAGGTCTATGCTTGCGTCGGGCCGCGTCCAGCGATAGGCGTAGCCGGGGTCAAGCGTCCACCATTGCCAGATGTCATCATCGAATGGCTCAGATGCATGAAATCCCTGGATGAAGGGGGCATCGTACTCGCGGCGGTGTGTGGTAGTGTTCCCACCAATGAAGAGGTGGAACGAGGGTGAACGCTGGTAGGCAATAACCCACAGCAGCACCCCGATGCCCAGGAGGAACGCGAATGTCCATACATCTGGATGTTTGATAAATTGGCGCACTCACAACCAACTCGTCAAGGCAAGGTGTGTTTCACCCATTGAGTGGCTCCAACGCGGCCAGGAAGGCATCCAGGTGGTCGGCTTGTAGCGCCGTCAGGAAGAGGTGGTGCAAGCGCGATTCCTCGGCTATCCCCGCCAACCGCGCTTCCACCTGATGCAGCACTGCTTCCGAGGGGTGCCACCGCACCTGCACCGCATCCAGGATGTTGCGCCGCAAGGTAGAACGTTGTCCATCCTCGCGCCCCTCCTCGCGCCCCTCCTCGCGGATACGTCGCAGGAACGGGGTATCCAGCATGAGCTCGTCATCTGCCGCGATCATCTGTTCCAGCATCACCAGCACCTCCTCATTCCGCATCAATGCCGCCAGTAAACTGTGGCTCCAACGCGGCCAGGAAGGCATCCAGGTGGTCGGCTTGTAGCGCCGTCAGGAAGAGGTGGTGCAAGCGCGATTCCTCCGCTATCCCCGCCAACCGCGCTTCCACCTGATGCAGCACGGTTTCCGAGGGGAGCCACCGCACCTGCACCGCATCCAGGATATTGCGCCGCAAGGTAGAACGTTGTCCCTCCTCGCGCCCCTCCTCGCGCCCCTCCTCGCGCCCCTCCTCGCGCCCCTCCTCGCGTCCCTCCTCGCGGATACGTCGCAAGAACGGGGTATCCAGCATAAGCTCGTCATCCGCCGCGATCATCTGTTCCAGCATCACCAGCACCTCCTCATTCCGCATCAATGCCGCCAGCGCCGTCAGCAAGCCGCGTCGCATGGCCGCATCCGAAACCCCTTTTAATTGGCCTATCACCGCGGGGACGACGTCCCCCGGCTCCCCTATGCGCATCTGCCCTATCAGCGGCAGCAACGCCGGCTTCCCGAGCGCGATAATCTCCTGCGCATCCATCTCCCACAACCGCAACACCCCATACGTCCACTGCAAGGCCAGGCTCCCATCCGGTCGCCGTACCTGATGCTGGCCGGTGTCGTGCTGTCCGGCCCCTTCCCCAACATACATAACTACATTATACATGCTCAACGTTGGGTATACCAGTACCAACCGCACCATATAATCCAGGAACCGCAAGGGGATGGGCTTGTGGCTCGTGCGTCCCTGAAATTCAATATGCAAGATCGTTTCGGTGCCATCGCGCATCGTCACGCGGAAGAGCAGGTCGGGCCAGACGGTTTTGCTTGCGGGCAACAGTTCGCTTGCAATGGGGGTGACGTGCTGAACATCGCCGCGCAGCAACCAGGCTGCAACATCGTCAATGCCCATGCTGATGAGTTGTTTCAAGGGGTTGTCCAGTCTGGCCATGGGTAATCTCTCAACCCTCAAGTGCTATGCCGACGCAGCACATAGACCCCATAATCACAAATGCCGCTCCGCATTGTATAGGTGCGTACAACCTGAAACCCGGACTTGAAAAAGGCCCGGTAATCAGCCTCAGAACGGATATAACCTCCCCGGTCAAGCCAGTGCATCACGTGGCCGGGAATATTGCGCCGGTCTGGTGGGGGTATATCTTCCATAACCAGGGCCAGCGCGCCGGCCCGTAATACGCGGTGCAGTTCGTGCAAGGTTGCATGGACGGCCACATCTGGTAGATGGTGGAGCACGCCCAATACCAGGGCTGCGTCGAAGTATTCACTACGCAGTGCAAGGCGCGTGCTGTCGCTGACAGTAAAGCTGCCCCGATAGGTATGGGTTGCAAAGCGTACATATGTTGGCGAAAGGTCAACCCCGACGTAGTAATCGGGGGGAAAACAGGGCGCAAACTCGCCCGTACCGCACCCCAGGTCAAGAAACCGTCGCGGTGGGCCGTCGCTCCAGGGGGCAAGTTCCTCGCCAATGACCGCCTTTTCGCCACGGAAGCCATCTTCAACCAGCCGGCGCAGAACATTCCACACCTGCGGCATCTGGCTCACCCGATCCAGTAGCCCTTCAAGCCCCATTGGTTCTCCCTGCCCGTGTCGCCCGTACCCGCTCAAACTTGCCGCTATGGGCCAGGCAGATAACCGACAGACCAGCCGGAAATGTTCCACCCAGGGAAAGCCAGGAGGCTTCAAGCGCCATAGGAAGACGCAAAGCCCTATTGAGGATTGCGGGGGGTAGCGAGAGGTCAGATTCCGACTGTTCCAGCGCTGGCATGGCCCGTTCCAGTAAGCGTTGGGCCACGGCAGCAGGAAATAGCAGGGTGTTGACGTAGGAACAGTGTTCAACCGTAAAGCCAGCGGATGTGAGCAAGGCCTGTACCGCCGACCGGGTGTACCGCCGGCGGGTATGCACCGCCCGATCATGCTTGCTGCGCAGAAATTCGTAGGCCGGCAGACGGAGCAGCAACCGTCCGCCCGGAGCCAACACCCGCCAAAATTCTGCCAGGGCCGGTTGTTCGTCGGGAACCGCGCGATGGTAGAGCACATCAAACGATGTAACCAGATTGAAGCTATTGTCTGCAAAGGGTAAGTCCAGCACCGACCCCCACGCCAGCGCATCATCGGGCCGCCAACGCCCCAACGCAATTGCCTCTGGCGACAGATCTATCCCTGTGACAGAGCCATAGCGCCGCAAAAAGGTCGCATTCCCCCCCGTACCACAGCCGGCGTCCAGGATACGGGTTTGTGGGTTGGGCGGATAGCGTGGGTCAAGCAATGCTGCGGCAATGGCTCGCATACCGCCATGCCACCAGTGCGTTGCTTCCACCGCCGCTAATATCTCATATTCGCTACGTTCCATAGGGTATTCGCATTTCCAATGTGGAAGGGCACCGCAGGCGATTGTAGCATAGGTAGGCGCTTTTGTCATATCGGTTGTCCGCGTAGGTGTGACAGATATTTTTTCGCTCCTGGGAGCGCGTGATGCCCGCGCTCCCAGGAGCAGGCGGGACGCCTACGCTCCCAGGATTCTTTTCCCACGTGGAAATAGGTACATCACTTCGGCAACTTGCGCCAGAACTGTACCAACCCTACCAGCAGCACCAGACCAAACACCCCCGCCCCCGCCATCAGCAGCATATTGACAAGCGACTGATGCTGCGCTGCTTCTTCGGCTTGCTGTTGCTGCTGGTCAAGCGCCTGTTGCCACGGCGGCGGGTCTGCGGTAACGCTCCCGTGTGGAAATGTGACGTGCAACGTACACGCTTCATCCGGCTCGAAGGGGCCGCCGCTGGCCGTCACGCCCCCCGCCTGTGGTGCTATGGTTGGCTCCAGGGTAGCCGGCGCACATTCGGCCATAGCCTCGACCTGCTCCGAGGCAACCGCGGACGGCAGGTGTACAGTCACGTGCGCCGCGTTGACCGTATAGGGCCGTTCGGCTTCGCTTAGCGCCCAGGAAAGTTGATCACCTGCTGCGTCAATGTAGACGCCCCCTTGCACCATATAGCCAATGGTAAACGTGCGCGTCTGATCGGTTGTGACGGGAAAGTACCAGGAGAGGCGGGTATGGTCGCCCTTGTCCACCACATCGAAGGTATGCGCTTGCTGGTTGCTGGCGTGCTGGTACTCCGCTTCCCCCTCGCGGACGCTCCACCCATCCAGGCCGGTCAGGCGATCGTGGGGTATGTCGAATGAGGCATTGCTAAAGGGCCCGCCCGTAAGATCGAGCTCCCACGTCTCAACAACCTGTACTTCGCCATTGGGCGTAATCGTTAGATCGCGGTCGCGCCGCTCCACGGTGGCGGCGTTCGTCGGATCGGAGAAAGCATGTTCGGCGGCCGTTTGCCAGGCCGGCCGTTCCGCCTGCACATCCCCGTGGGGAAACTGCACGCGCACATCCCATCGGATACCCGGATCGAACGAACCGCTGGTAAACGTCACACGTTCTCCATCAATAGCGGGTTCTACCGTCTCCGGGTGCTGATTGCGATAACTCCACCCCTGCACAGCGTCCGCGTCATACGTACCGGGCAGATGAATAACTACCTGCGACGCGGTAATCGGGTAGGCATGCGTACGCTCTACCGCAAGCCAGGAAAACACATCATGCCCATTGGGATAGACCCGTACAGCCCCTTGCAACGTATAGCGCAAGGTGAACGTACGGGTACGATTCTGCGTTTTGGGAAAGTACCAGGTAATACTTGTATCCTCCTCATCGGTACGGATGGTATAGGTGTGGGGTTCGTAATTGATAGAGTCTTCGTTGGTGCTCTCTGTATAGCGCGTGCCCGACCCGCGCACCTCCCAACCGGTCACACCGCTGCTATGCTCGTGGGGGACAGTGTGCATCACCCGGCTAAAGCGCCCCTTCTGAAAGCGCACCTTCCAGGTTTCGACCACCTCGACATCGCCACTGGGAAGAATCGTCAAATCACAGTTGCGCTCGGCTACGACGATTTGCTTATCCTGGGCATACGCAGGGGATAGCGGCCCGCTCCCCACCCCAACCCACACAAGCAGCGCAAGCAACGCCAGACCACGCACCACTGTGGCCGCCTTCCGAGATATTGGAGCCTGGTCGCGGGTGGTCACAGAGCGCCATACCATATCATCCCTCCTGCTTTCTGGTGCGTCGCACGCACCACAACCCATCCCACCACAATGGCACCCACCATAAGCCATCATTGAAGCGAGATTATTTATCACAATATACTAAACATTCGTCAAGTATAATAGGACAAAATGGGTATATTGTCAACCAGGGGAGCCGCATATGCTACCAGATTCGGGTGATGACTGCTATGGATTTCTCAGCACTGAGCGCATGCGCAGCACCTGGCCTCGCCGCACGTCCCACCCCACACCCGTAGCACCAGGGCGATTGCAACGTTGCCCTGGCGACGACCGCATCAGGCTTTGCTGCATGCGCAGCCGTTGATGTGCGCCTTCGGCGCGAGGTACGGGGGGTGGGGCGCGGCTTCGCCGCGCCCCACCCCCAAAAAGGTGGTTTTGCGGGGCCCAGCCCCGCCCGCTCCCCAGGTGTCCTGGTTGACGTAAGACTTTGCAATTGCCGCACCCGTAGCACCCGTCTGGGGAACTTGGGGGAATACCTACCCGAACGGGTAGGGAAAAGCCTACCCGTTCCCAACCCGAAAGGCTACACATTTGGCGCTTTTTTTCACAAGCGACCTGTGTTATTATTACTACCACTGTCCGCACACGAATTCCTGATACAATATTGGGAGGAGAAACAATGATTGTTACCACGGATGCGTTGTTTAAGATTGCCTATGGCAAGTTTGCCGTCGGCGCTTACAACATCAACAATATGGAGCAGGCGCTTGGCCTGTTCCAGGGGCATGCCGATGCCCAGGCCCCCTTTATCGTTCAGATCTCCAAAGGCTCACGCAAATACGCCAATGTGAAAATGATTGAGGCGATTATCCGTGCGGCCGAAGAGATTTACCCCCAGAATATTTTTGCGGTTCACCTGGATCATGGTGATGAGCAGACCTGCTACGACTGCATTGACTCCGGCTTCTACTCCTCGGTGATGATTGACGCCTCGCACGAATCCCTGGAGAAAAACATTGAAATTACCCGCCGCGTCGTTGATCGGGCCCACGCCAAGGGCATCTCGGTTGAAGCCGAGCTAGGCATGCTTGGCGGCGTGGAAGAGGACATCAAGGTAGACGAGAAGCACGCCATGTTGACCGACCCCAACGAGGCACAGACCTTTGTTGAACAGAGCGGCTGCGACAGTCTGGCCGTCGCCATTGGCACCAGCCACGGCGCATACAAGTTCAAGTCGCAACAGTCGTTGCACTTCGACCGCATTGAGGAAATTCAACGGCGCTTGCCCAACTTTCCGCTGGTCATGCACGGCTCTAGCTCGGTGCCACAAGAGGAAGTCCGGCGCATTAACGAAGCCGGCGGCTCGTTGAAGGATGCCCGCGGCGTCAACGAAGATGAATTTGCCCGCGCCGTACCCCTGGGTGTCACCAAAGTCAACATTGATACCGACGGCCGCCTGGTCTGGACGCGCGTCCACCGCGAACACTTCCGCGATACCCCCGAAAACTTCGACTTCCGCAAACCCGGCACCATCTTTGTCAGCGAATATGCCAAGTTCATTGTCCACAAGTCGGAGAAACTCCTTTCCGCAGGGAAACTAGAAGAAGTACGGGCCGCCCTGAGCTAATAAGCACAGCAGCGGTACAAAGCGTAAACCATAGCCTATGCGCCTATGCTTTGCGCTTTGTACCCGGCGCTACCCGCTAACGGATAGTGTACTCGTTGTTCTCTGGAACGAATATAGACCGATTTGTGATGTTTGGAGCAAAGTCATGTCAAAACCAGATCGAAACCTGGCGCTTGAGTTAGCCCGCGTGACCGAAGCGGCCGCGATGGCCTCTGGTCGCTGGATGGGCCGCGGCAACAAAGAAGACGGCGACCACGCCGCCGTCGAAGCCATGCGCCTTATCCTCAGCACCATTGAAATGGATGGGGTCGTGGTCATTGGTGAGGGCGAAAAAGATGAAGCCCCCATGCTCTACAATGGCGAGCAAATTGGCAATGGCAACCCACCCCAGGTAGATATTGCGGTAGACCCGTTGGAAGGCACCCGCCTGCTGGCGCAGGGGCGTTCAAACGCCATTGCGGTGGTAGCGCTCGCGCCGCGTGGGGCCATGTGGAGTCCCGGCCCCGGCTTTTATATGGACAAGATTGTCGTGGGGCCCGCAGCCAAGGGCGCGATAGATGTTACCGCACCGCCGGCCGAAAACTTCAAACGTATTGCCAAGGCGCAGGGCAAAAAGGTGGATACACTGACCCTTGTCACGCTTGACCGCCCCCGCAATGGGCACATCATCCAGGCCGCCCGCGAGCTTGGCGTGCGTATTCGTCTGATTACCGATGGCGATGTATCGGGCGCGTTGTTGGCCGCCATGCCCGATACCAGCGTAGATGTCTTGATGGGTATTGGCGGTACCCCAGAGGGCGTAATTACCGCCTGTGCGTTGAAGTGTGTTGGTGGCGAAATACAAGGGCGTCTAGCCCCCCAGAGCGACGAAGAACGCCAACAACTGGAAGCCGCCGGACTGGATATAAACCAGGTTGTGACGACCGATGATATGGCCCGGAGCGAAGATGTCTTCTTCTCCGCCACCGGGGTGACGGATGGCGAACTCCTGCACGGGGTTATCTATACCCCGACGGGAGCGATTACCTCATCGCTGGTGATGCGGGCCAAATCGGGCACGATTCGCCGCATCGAATCAACCCACCGATGGGACAAACTCAAGGATTTAAGCGAAATAGACTACTAAAAAGAGAAGATTGCACTGTGAAGGCTGCAAAGGAACAGCTTTCGTATGAGGAGGGAAAAAGACAATGGCAGCAGATAAGCGTCTGAACGCAGGGGTAACTCCCTATGCTGAAATGGGTTTTTACAATACCGATTATGAACCCAAGGATACCGACATTCTCGCGGCGTTTCGTGTCGTGCCCCAACAGGGCGTTGAACCTATCGAAGCCGGCGCCGCCGTGGCCGGCGAATCATCCACCGCAACCTGGACCGTGGTCTGGACGGACTTGTTGAGCGCCTACGAACACTACCAGGCCAAGTGCTACCGCGTTGACCCGGTACCCGGCACCGACCAGTACATCGCCTACATCGCCTACGACCTCGACCTGTTTGAAGAAGGCTCTATCGCCAACATGTCCTCGTCCATTATCGGCAACGTGTTCGGCTTCAAAGCGCTCAAGTCGCTGCGCCTGGAAGACCTGCGCATTCCGCCCCACTATACCAAGACCTTCCAGGGCCCGCCCCACGGTATCGTCATGGAGCGCGAGTACTTGAACAAATATGGCCGCCCCCTGCTTGGCGCAACGGTCAAGCCGAAGCTCGGCCTGTCGGCCCGCAACTATGGCCGCGTGGTCTACGAAGCGTTGCTTGGTGGGCTTGACTTCACCAAAGACGACGAAAACATTAACAGCCAGCCCTTCATGCGCTGGCGCGACCGCTGGCTCTTCTCCATGGAAGCCGTCAACCGTGCCCAGGCCGAAACCGGCGAATCGAAGGGGCACTACCTGAACGTCACCGCCGCCACGATGGAAGAGATGTACGAACGCGCCGAATTTGCCAAGGAACTGGGCAGCGTCATCATCATGGTTGACCTGACCGTTGGCTACACGGCCATTCAGTCTATGGCCAAGTGGGCCCGCCGCAACGGCCTCATCCTGCACATGCACCGCGCCAGCCACAGCACCTTTACCCGCCAGAAAACCCACGGCGTCAACTTCCGCGTTATCGCCAAATGGCTGCGCCTGGCCGGCTGCGACCACCTGCACACCGGTACCGTCGTTGGCAAGCTGGAAGGCGACCCCCGCGCCGTGAAGGGCTACTGCCACACCATGCGCTCGAACAAGATACCGGCCATGCCAGAACTGGGCCTCTACTTCGAGCAAGACTGGGCATCGCTCGCGCCAGTCATGCCGGTTGCGTCGGGTGGTATTCACGCCGGACAGATGCACCTGTTGCTCGACCACTTTGGCGACGATGTGGTATTGCAGTTTGGTGGCGGCACAATTGGCCACCCGGATGGCATCGCCGCCGGCGCCACCGCCAACCGCGTCGCGCTGGAAGCGATGGTCCAGGCCCGCAACGCCGGGCGCGACTACATGAGCGAAGGGCCCGAAATTTTGCAAAAGGCGGCCCGCTGGTCGCCGGCCCTGGCCAAGGCCCTGGAGATCTGGAAGGATGTCACGTTTGAGTATGAGTCAACCGATGCCCCGGATGTCACGGCGACCCCGACACCGGCATAAGCTATAGAAGGAGAAGAGATATTATGCGTATTACACAGGGTACATTCTCGTTCCTGCCCGACTTTACCGACGAGGAGATTAAGGAGCAGGTACAGTACTGCCTGGATAATGAATGGTCTGTAGCCGTAGAATATACCGACGACCCACACCCGCGCAACGTCTACTGGCATATGTGGAAGTTGCCGCTGTTCGACCTGAAAGACCCGGCCGGCGTGATGGAAGAGATCACCGAATGTCGCAAGACCTTCCCGAACCACTACGTCCGCATCAACGGCTACGACCGCAGCCTGGGACGGCAGACAATTGCGATTAGCTTTATCGTCAACCGCCCGCCCAACGAAGAAGGCTTCACGCTGGAGCGCCAGGAAGCGGCCGACCGCGCCATTCGCTACACCACCCGCGCCTACGCCACCGACCGTCCCTCCGGACAGCGCTACGGCCAGAGCTAAATTCGAAAGAGGAGAGAGGCCACCGGGGGGATAGGCTACCGCCCGCCCCCCGGTGAGGATACCGGCTACCAGAATCGCCTATCAGGGGAACCAGATACCAATAGATGAAGAGAACGAGCACGTGATGAGAGCAGCACCACGGGACTACTCGCCATAGCCCCGGCCGAGTACCTTCTCTCAGACACAGCACATAAAGGAGCACCGTCATGAAAGAGGAACCACTGACGACCGCCCCGGAAAATATCACAACGGAACAGGTCAATGGGGGCGAAGAAACATTCATTGATATGGATGCCGCCTACCGCGAAACGAACATCCAGGAATTGCTCGATGAATTGAACCGGGAACTGATCGGTTTGAAGCCAGTGAAAGACCGCATCCGCGAAATTGCGGCCCAACTGCTCATAGCCCGCCTGCGCGAGCAGATGGAGCTTTCGAGCGAACACCCGACCTTGCATATGAGCTTTACCGGACGACCCGGCACAGGCAAAACGACGGTCGCCATGCGTATGTCAAAGATATTGCACCACCTGGGCTATGTGCGGAAGGGCCACCTGGTTGTTGCTACCCGTGATGATCTGGTCGGGCAATACATTGGCCATACCGCCCCCAAAACAAAAGAAATGATTAAAAAGGTCATGGGCGGCGTTCTCTTCATAGATGAAGCCTACTACCTGTACCGTCCAGAAAACGAGCGCGACTATGGGCAAGAATGTATTGAAATATTACTCCAGGCGATGGAAAACCAGCGCGATGACCTGGTGGTTATTCTGGCCGGCTACAAAGAACGGATGGATATTTTCTTCCAGTCCAATCCTGGCTTCCACTCGCGCATTGCCCATCACATAGACTTCCCAGACTATAGCAAGGATGAGTTGATGCTGATAGCCGAGCTGATGTTGCAAGAGCAAATGTATTCCTTTGACGAAAAGTCACGACAGGCCTTTTCAGAATACCTTGACCTGCGCACTAGATTGCCCCACTTTTCCAATGCCCGCAGCGTCCGCAATGCCCTCGACCGCGCCAAGATGCGCCAGGCCAACCGACTGGTTCGGCAGGGCGGGCGTATCGCCAAAACTGAACTCACGCGCATTGACGAGATGGATATTCGCACCAGCCGGGTTTTTGAGGGACAGCTCGACGCCGATGTGATAGAAGGACAGGTAGTGGCTGAGTCCTAATGACACAAAGGATAGAGAACTATGCCGAACCGACCAGTGATTTTAGGCGTTGTCGGAGATAGTGCCGCCGGAAAAACGACGATTACCGCAGGTATTGCCGAAATACTGGGGCTTGATCGGGTCACGGTTATCTGCACCGACGACTACCACCGCTACAACCGCAAACAGCGCCGCGAAATGGGTATTACCCCACTGCACCCGGAATGTAACTATATGGACATTCTGGAACAGCACATCAAGTGCCTGTCCGCGGGGGAAGCCATACTCAAGCCCGTCTATAACCATAGTACCGGCGATTTCGACCCGCCCGAATATATTAGACCAGAAACCTTTTTGATTGTCGAAGGACTGTTGGGATTTTCAACCCCCACCCTCCGCAATGCCTTCAATGTCAAAGTCTACCTTGACCCTCCGGAGCAACTCCGCCGCCAGTGGAAGATCAAGCGCGATACCACCAAGCGGGGCTATACCAGGGAACAAGTGTTGGAAGATATGAATAAACGCGAGCGCGACTCGGCTGAGTTCATCCGTCCACAACGCAAATGGGCGGATATGGTGGTACAGTTTTATGCACCGCGCGATCATTCCGATAGCGAACATCTCAATGTACAACTGACCCTGCGTTCAACGCTGCCCCACCCGGACCTGAACCACGTCATCGCCGAGGGCAGCAACAATGGCGAGCCAGCACTGCGCCTGCGCGTTGGGCGCGACGAGGGCCGCCTGACCGAATTTCTCGACATTGACGGCGGTGTGACCACCCGGCAAGCGGTTGCCATTGAAGATGCCATCTGGTCGCACCTGCCTGAATTGCAAAACCTGCGCCCCGACGAGATTGGCACATTTGTTGAGGGGCAGGATCATCGTCACAGTCACCCGCTTGGGCTAACCCAACTGCTCATCGCGTACCATTTATTGCTTGGGCGGTTGGAGCGAGAACAACTGTTAAAAGAAGAAGGAAGGGGAGTAGAGTGATACGAAAACGACCTATCATCCTGGGCATTGTGGGCGATAGCGCGGCCGGTAAGACAACCCTCACCAGTGGGTTGGTCAAGCTCATCGGGCCAGACCGCGTCACGCACGTATGTACCGATGATTACCATAAGTATGACCGCCGCGAACGGTCTATCCATAAAATAACCGCCCTGCACCCGGATTGTAATTACGTTGACATTATGGAGTTGCACCTGGAACGGTTGCACTATGGACAGCCTATTTTGAAGCCGGTGTATGACCACTCCAACGGCACATTGACCCGCCCGGAGTATGTCATCCCACGTGAGTTTGTTATCGTGGAAGGCCTGCTTGGCTACCACACCGCCACCATGCGCAACTTTTACGATGTCAAGGTCTACCTTGCGCCCGACGAACGCCTGCGCCGCCTGTGGAAGGTAAAGCGCGATACCACCAAGCGCGGCTATACCGAAGAGCAAGTGCTGGCCGATATGGACAAGCGCGAGCCCGACTCAGATGCGTTTATTCGCCCACAGCGGGCCCACGCCGATATTGTCATCAACTTCTACCCGCCAGAGGAAGTAGACCCGAAAGAAGCCGGCTCAAATCTGAATGTGCGCCTCACCCTGCGCCCGACTATCCCGCACCCCGACTTGAGCTATCTCTGGAATATTCCCGACCACGAGGAGTCCGGTATTCGGGCCTTCCTCGACCGCGACAGCGGCAAGCCGGTAGACGTGTTGGAGATTGACGGCAATGTCTCGCCCGACGCGGCCGCCGGTCTGGAACAGACCATCTGGGATCACATGCCAGACGTGCGCCAACTGGGCGCCGACCAGTTTGGCGATTACTATGACCAGGCCGAGGTACGCCACAGCGACCCGCTGGCTCTGACCCAGTTGCTGCTCACCTACCAGTTGCTGCGCCAGTACAACGATGTGGTAGAATTGCCGTTCGCCAAGCCAACCGCCGCTATCACCCGCATGATCAGCACATCAACCGCAGCGTGAGGCCAGGCGCAGAGCAATGGGGCCATCCCTGGGAGCGCAGGCGTCCCGCCTGCTCCGCGAGCAGAGACGTTCGCGCTCCCAGGCAGGTTCCCCCCAGATAGGGAGGAGACGCGAGTATGAACAAGAAACAGGCCGCAGCAGAAGCGGCCGCCCAACGAGTTGCCAACGGGATGCAACTGGGGCTTGGCACCGGCTCCACCGTCACGTTTCTGCTGGAAGCGCTGGCGGAACGCATACGGGCTGGCAATCTCCGCGACATTGTGGGGGTGCCCACCTCGCTTGCCACAGAGGAACATGCGCGGAGCCTGGGGATAGCGCTCACAACGCTGGAGGAGTGCCCGCGACTGGACATGACGATAGACGGAGCCGACGAAGTATCGCCCGACTTGAACCTGATCAAGGGATTGGGGGGCGCGTTGCTCCGCGAAAAGATTGTCGCGGCCGCCTCCGACCAGTTGCTTATTATTGCCGATGGCAGCAAGCGGGTAGAGCGCCTGGGTAGTCGTTCGCCGCTGCCGGTCGAGGTCGTATCATTCGGGTGGAGTACGAATATCCCCGTATTCGAGCGCCTGGGAGCTACCCCGACCCTGCGCATGGCCCCCGACAACACGCCCTACATCACCGACAACGGCAACTATATTGTAGATTGCACCTTTCCCAACGGAATCGAAGACCCCCACACGCTGGCCCGCAACCTCGACGCACAAGCCGGTGTGGTCGGGCACGGCTTGTTCCTGGGGATGGCCGGGGCGGCCATTATCGGCACCGATAATGGCGTCGTCGTGATAGAATCCCCTTCGGCATAAACGCCCCCCGACCACACGCCCCCGGTCACCTCGTGGTATACTTTGCACCAGTGGTATCCAAACCGGAGCGTGTGTAGTCGGGGGGCTATGCTCACTTTCATCGAACCGGATTACTTGTGGTTGCTGCTGGTGTTGCCCCTGGTGTGGGCCCTGGCGGTACTGTCGCCGCGTACCATGCCCGCATGGATTTTCCGGGGCAGTGTGCTGCTCCGCACGCTTGGGGTGGCGGCGCTGGTACTGGCCCTGGCCGGAGCCCAGATGATGCGGCCAGTCAACGAACGACAGGTTGTCTTCCTGCTGGATAGCAGCGACTCGGTGTCCCGTTCGGCGCGGGCCCGGGCCGAAGCGTATATGCAGCAGGCGTTAGCCGCGATGCCCCCCGATAGCAAAGCCGGTATCGTCCTCTTTGGCGAAGATGCGCGGGTCGAACGTTCCCCCGACACGCTCCAGACGCTTGGGAAACTGGCTACCCCCCCCGGCGGAACGCGCACCAACATTGAAGCGGGGGTCCAACTGGGGTTATCGCTGTTACCCACAGAAGTACAGCGACGGCTTGTGCTGCTCAGCGACGGCGGCGAGAACGACGGCGACGCCATGCTGGCTGCGCGGTTGGCCGCGTCGCAGGGGGTGCCGGTAGATGTGGTGCCCTTGAGCGAGCAGGAACAGGGGCTAGACGCCCAGGTCAGCGGTCTAGAATTGCCTTCGGTGGCCGCCGAAGGGCAAGAGTTACGTCTGGTTATCCACACCGACAGCGCCAGTACCACCCAGGCCTTCCCCGTCGCGGCCCGTCTGCTAGTCGAACAGCACAACGCCGCAACGGGCGGGGACGAATCGCGCACGCTGGTTGACCAGGAGGTCACGTTGCGGGGCGGGGCCCAGACGTTTGAGACAACCCTGCCGCCGCCAGAGGATACCTTTAACCGCTACATCGTGCGCCTGCGGGCCGAAGGCGATAGCCAGGCCGAAAACAACGTCGCCGAAGCCTTCACGCTGGTCAAGGGCAACCCGCGCATATTGCTGGTCGAAGGGACGGACGACGCGGCCCGCCCCCTCTCCGACGCGCTCACGGCCGCCGGACTGGCGGTGGAAACGACCACGCCGGGCACAATGCCCGCCACATTGACCACGCTGCTACCCTACGATGCCGTCGTGCTGGTAGATGTCCCCAAACGAGCCGTACCCGAACGCACTATCGCCGCGCTGGCCCCCTACGTGCGCGATCTGGGGCGCGGGTTGGCAATGGTCGGGGGGCCGCAATCGTTTGGCGCGGGGGGGTGGCGCGAAACGCCGGTCGAAGAAGCGCTGCCAGTCTATATGGACATACGCACCGAAACGCTGCGCCAACCGCCCGTAAGCATCGTGGTCGTAATAGATGTTTCGGGCAGTATGGGCGCCAAAGAGGGCGAATATACCAAGGTACAACTGGCCGCAGAAGGCGCTATTCGTATTGCAATGCAACTGCGTGATGAGGATGAAATCACCGTCATACCCTTCGATAGCCAGGCGCAAAACGTGGTAGGGCCGCTGCCCGGTACCCAACGCGACCAGGCCATTGACCGTATAGCCGGCATTCGCGCGGGGGGCGGCGGTATCAACGCCTACGACGCGCTGCAAGCAGCGGCCCTCGTGGTGCGCAGCAGCGACAAGCCTATTCGCCACATTATCACCATTACCGACGGGAGCGACACGGTACAACAAGAAGGCGCACACGACCTGGTAGATACGCTACGGGCAGAGGGGGTCACCGTGTCGTCGGTGGCGGTTGGCGATGGGTCAGACGTACCCTTCATTGAAAGGATGGTTGAGCGCGGAGAGGGACGCTTCTTCCTGGTTGAGCAAGCCAGCGAGATACCAGACATTATGACCAGCGAAGCCAACGCAATGATACAACCCTTCGTGCGCGAGGGCGAATTTCAGCCCGTGCGCGTGCTGATGCACCCGGTTATGCGCGAGATTGCCGCTATGCCGCCGCTGTACGGCTATGTAGCGACCACCCCCAAAGACAGCGCCAGCGTCATCCTACAAACTGATCGTGGCGACCCCTTGCTGGCGGTGTGGCAGTATGGCCTGGGGCATAGCCTGGCCTGGACGCCCGACCTGCGCGGGCAGTGGGGCCGCGAGGTGGTACGCTGGCCGGACTACCAACGCCTGGTCACGCAGATGGGGGTATGGCTCTTGCCCACCGCCGACGCGCAGCATATGACCCTGGAAACGCAGACCATCAACCACCAACTGGTACTGGTGGCGCGGGTACAAACCGAAACAGGTTCCCCCGCCGCTGGTATGCGCGTAGCGGGGCAGATGGTTTCCACCGAGGGGGCGGCCATAGATGTGGTGCTCCACGAGGTATTGCCGGGCGAGTATCGCCTGAGTGTACCAGACCTGCCGCCCGGTGTCTACCTGCTACACGTGCTGGCCAGCGATGGGGCGGGCACCCCCTACGCCAGCGTGACAGCGGGGGCCGCGGTGCCCTTCTCTGGCGAATATCGCCGCCAGGGCGACAACCCCGCGCTACTGGCCACGCTGGCCGATACGACGGGCGGACGGCACAACCCCGCCCCGGCCGCGGTCTACGATGACCCCGGCCAGCGCACCGGCCTGGTACGCAGTATCGCCTTCCCCTTGCTCTGGGTTGCGCTGGTGCTGCTGCCCTTCGATATTGCCGTGCGCCGCCTGTTGGGGCGCTTTAGCCGCAAGCCATCTACCAGAGCGAAAGCGCCCCGAAAGCACCCGAAAGCGCCGCCGCCATCCGCCGACCCCGCCCCCCGCGAAGCGGACACAGACAACGCCCCCCCCGCCGACCCGCTCGAAAAGCTCCGCGCGGCGCAGGAGCGGGCCCGCAAACGGGCCCGTGGAGAAGAATAATCAACCAGCAGAAGGAGAGGTATGGCTACTTCAACCCTTTCACCGCCGACGCCCTTTGTGCGCGACCGGCTCACATGGCTGAACTATCTTATGATGGGCTACTTTGCCTATTTCGTTATTTCGCTGAGCCCGATATTGCCCTTTTTGCGGGCCGAATTTCAACTAACCTATGCGCTTGGCGGGCTCCACCTCAGCATGCTGGCGCTTGGCAATGTGGCCGTCGGGTTCTATGGTGCCTACTTCATTCAGCGCTGGGGCCGCCGCAAAACGCTGTGGGTAGGCAGTGCGGGCATTGCCCTGGGAGCGCTACTGCTCTCGCAAGCGGGGCACGTTGCGCTCACGCTGGCCAGTGCCTTTGTGATGGGCGCGGTCGGTACGTTCGTGCCGGTGGTTGTCCAGGCCTCACTCTCCGACCACCACGGCGAACACCGCGCCATCGCCCTCACCGAGTCGAACGTGTCGGTCATGGTCTTTGCGGTGGTTATTCCGCTGGTGATCGGCATGGGCGAAAGTACCGGCATCGGGTGGCGGGGGGGGCTCTATCTAGGAGCGCTCTTCTGGCTCATCCTCTCCTTTACCTTCCGCGGACAGCCGGTGCCCGACGCGCCCCGCCACCCGATGCCCTCCGCCAATACAAACCCGCGTCTGCCGCTGCTCTTCTGGGCCTACTGGTTTGTGCTATACCTCAGCGTGGCCATTGAATGGTGCATCTCGCTGTGGGGAGCAACCTTCTTTATTGATTATGTCAATATGGAACCAGCGCTGGCCTCCTCGCTAATGAGCCTCTTTTTCATCGGCATGGTGGTAGGGCGCACGGTAAGTAGCTACGCCGTACGAGTACACCCCATCACGACACTGCTCCTGTACGCAGAGGTCACCGCCCTGGCGGGCTTTCTGCTGCTGTGGCTTGCGCCCTACGCACCGCTCAATATGGCGGGCCTCTTTATTGCCGGTCTGGGGGTGGCGGGGCTATTTCCGCTGGCCGTTTCGGCGGGTATCGGGGTAGCCCCGGAATTAGCGAACATGGCCAGCGCGCGTATCTCGATGGGCGCGGGGGTAGCAATGCTCTCAGCACCCTTCTTTCTGGGGTGGCTTGCCGACCAGGTACAACTCTTCTATGCCTTCAGCACGGTCATAGTGCTGGTGGCCGTGATTGTGGCGTTGACCCTGGTGCTGCGGCGCGGCGAGGCAGCGGGGAGGCAGGATACAGGGTGAGACGAGGACACGAGGACACGAGGACACGAGGACACGAGGACACGGTGCGGCGAGGAGACAGGGAGGTAGTTATGTCAAATAAAATACCAATGGGCGATTTGAAACGGCAGTACGAGACGTTGCGGCCAGAACTGGATGCGGCCGCACTACGGGTCTTGCGCAGTGGATGGTACATTCTGGGGCCGGAGGTAAGCGCATTCGAAGCGGCGTTCGCGGCCTATTGCGGCGCACAGTATTGCGTGGGGGTTGCCAGCGGCACCGACGCGCTCTATCTGGCGCTGGCCGCGCTAGAGATTGGGTCCGGCGACGAGGTAATTACCGTGGCCAACGCCGGCATCTACCAGGTGGCAGCTATTGTGCAAACGGGAGCGACGGCCGTTTTTGCCGATAGCGACCCCACCACCCACACGATGGCCCCCGCCGCGCTTGAGGCGGCCATCACGCCACGCACGCGGGCCATCCTGCCGGTGCATCTCTACGGACGTATGGCGAACATGCCAGCGATTAACGCGATAGCAGCGCGGCACGGTCTGGCGGTGGTCGAGGACGCGGCCCAGGCCCACGGGGCCTGGCTCCCCAACCCGGCCGGCGTACCCCAACGGGCGGGAGCGTGGGGACAGTTGGCATGCTTTAGCTTCTACCCTTCCAAAAATCTGGGAGCCGTGGGCGACGGCGGGGCCGTTGTGACCAGCGATGCGGCGCTGGCGGAGCGGGTACAGCGGTTGCGCCAGTACGGATGGGAGCGCAAGTATGTGACGGCAGAGGCGGGCGGACGCAATGCCCGCCTGGACGAAATGCAGGCCGCGCTGTTGCGGGTCAAGCTCTCGCAACTGGATGCATGGAATATGGCGCGGCGTGAGCGGGCCGCGTGGTATGGCGACCTGCTGGCCGCCACGCCGTTGGCATTGCCGCCGGACGAGCCGGGCCACGTCTACCACCTGTACGTGGTGGCGACCGCGCAACGCGAGGCATTGCGGGCCCACTTGAGCGCGGCCGGCGTCGCCACCGATGTTCACTACCCCCTGACGGCCCACCAGCAGGCAGGCTACCCGCCCACGCAGATGCGCCCGGCTGCGGTGGGAACGCTCCCCCACACGGAGCAGGCCGCGCAATCGGGGCTATCGTTGCCGCTCTTTCCAGAGCTCACCCGCGCCGAAGTGGAGCAGGTAGCGCGGGCTATCCAGGAGTTTTTCCACCCATAAAGCCCCCGGCAAGCAAGCGGGGGTCAATCGCCATGGCCAACGCTCCGCGAACGCAACGAGAGCACCTGGGCCAACGAGTGGCCCTCGTGATCGGCGTGCTGGTTGGAGAGGGCCGCCGTCGTGCGATAGACAGCCTCGCACGCATTGGCCGCGGTCAGGTCGGCTTCAACCTTCTGATAGAGCCCCTCTACCTGGTTGAAGGGTTGCCCCCCCACCAGTACTTTGATGCGCGAACCGATGGGCGAACGGCGTACCTGACGGATAATCTCGTAGGCATCGGGCACGTGTACATTGAGCGTCACCGAAAGGGCCAGCACATGCACCTGTTCATGGTTGGCCAGGTGAACGACATCATCCGCGGGCATATTCGCACCCAGGTGATAGACGCGCCATCCCTCAATCTCAAAGCAATCGGCCACCATACGAATGCCTATATCGTGGTATTCGCCGCTTACGCAGGTTGTGATAATTTTACGATTGAGCGCACTCACAAACAGGCTTCTGGTGCTCAAACGACTAGCGGCAATCGCATGTACCTGGGCCATAACCGTACGGGTAATGGCCGTTGCAATATGCTCCTGCGCAATCGAAAGGCGGTTCCGCTCCCAGAGTTGCCCAATTTCGTACAGCGCCGGATGGAACACTTCTAGATAAAGCTGGTTGAGGGTTGTACCAGTATTCAGGGCCGCCTGGCACACCCGCAACGCCCGGCGATAGCTGCCGTGCAAGAGCGCTTCTATGTAGCGGTGGTAGACCACACTGAGCGAAAGAGCCTGATTCATGGGATAAGGCCGTACACTTCTTCCTATACATAATCGTACGATGTATTGATTATAGCAGGATCTTTTATAAGAAAGAAGATGTCAAATGGTTTTTTCTGTTTGGAAGTGGGGGTAATTTGGTTCAGAAATGGGTGGTATCAGTGATGGGTGAGGCGGGAGGCGGGAGGCGGGAGGCGCGAGGCGCGAGGCGGGAAGCGCGAGGCACGCCACCTATTTGGGGAGAAAATGTACCTCGCTTGGCTCGTCGCGCTCATCAGAGGGGCACAGCACCAGCAGCGCCCTGGAATGCCCCTCGGCAACATTTTGCCAGCGGTGGGGCAAGTGCGATTCAAACAACAAACTGTCGCCTGGTTCCAGCACATAGGAGTGCTCGTCAATCGTATACGCAATGCGCCCTTCCAGACACAGCACAAACTCCTGGCCCGTATGCACCACGGGCTGTGTGCCGCTCACCGCGCCCACCTCAAGCGTAAACACAAATGGTTGGAGCATCCGGCCCACCAGACCAGCCCCAAGATCCTCCACCACCCCATGAGTAAACAGCGCATGCGGACGGCATGTGCTCTTGGTATACACAACATTATTTTCGGCACCATCAAATTCGAAGAAGGCGGTAATATGCACCTTCAGCGCACCGGCCAATTGTTGCAACGTACTCACACTGGGGGATGTTTTGCCATTTTCAATCAGGCTAAGCGTATTCACCGCCAGCGAACTTTTCTCGGCCAGGGCCCGAATAGAAAAGCCCTGCTCTTCGCGGATTTTGCGGATAGCCCGCCCGACATCCACTTCTGGACAAATCGTTGCCGCCGCATCTGCAATCGGAGAACCAGTACTCCGGACCCCGCGCTTGCGTCGTCCCCTGGTACTATTACGAACGTTCCCCTCGACCGCAGATTTTTCCGCCATATACTACTACCCTTTACCCACAACAAGGTCTGACATCAATACACATCGGTGTTTATCTCTTAACAGAGTTTAACAGATCAAACAGTACTTTACAACCGCTGATCTGGATGCTGGAGGGCTTCAGGAGGCACATCACACTGCTAGAGATTCAACCGATGTGTATCACAAGCGTAGTGCGCTTCACTATCAGCATAAAGAGGGCTACGCAGTACGGTCATCTGTACACAGGGTATGGTCATCTGTGCATAGATGACCGTACTGCTGCCCGTGGAGGAAACGCACCAGGCTATATTGGCCTGGTAGTAACACAGCACACACACACCAATATTATAGTTGATACTAGCGCGAAAGTCAATATTTTATCACAATATTCTGGACAATTCCCTAGAATACTGCGACACGGGCCGCCCCCGCCTAGCCCACCACCTCGCGAAAGCGGCTTGTGCCCAGGAACAGCGTCACCACCGACAGCAACGTGAGCATGACCACCGCCGTAACAACCGTCTGGACGGGGGTAAAGCCGGTGGGGGTGATAGCTTCGCCATACAGCAGCACCCGCAACGCATCCACGGTATAGGTCACCGGGTTGACCCGCGCAACCACCTGGAGCCAGCCGGGCAAAATTTCTAGCGGCAGTTGGGCCGAACTGGTAAACAACAAGGGAAAGGTAAGAAAATTGGAAATAACAAAGGTAGACTCGGTGCTGCGCGTCGTCAGGGCAATGGCGACATTCATACCGGCCAGCGTGAGCCCAAACAAGAGCGCAATGGCCAGCGCCGACACCACACCGATAAGGCCATATTCATAGGAGATACTGGGGCTTATGCTCCCATCCACCAGCCGGAGTCCCCCCACGAAGGTAGCCGCCAGAATGATGATGGACTGAATAATCATGCGCGTCATATCGCCCAATATGCGCCCAAGCAGAATAGCCAGCCGGTTAATCGGGGTGGTCAACAGCTTGCTGAGAAACCCGCTATCAATATCGTTGATAAGCCCCAGGCCAGATTGCCCGGCCCCAAACAAGATAGTTTGCAGGATAACCGCCGGGGCAAAGAAGGCCAGGTAACTCTGGCCCCCAAACGCCTCGCTAAAGCCGGGCGCCCGCGCTATCCGATCAAAAATCTGGCCAAACAGCAACAGCCAGATTAACGGCTGTACCAGCGAGAAGTAGACAAACACCGGGCGGCGCACCAACTTGAGCAGCGTCCGCCGATAGAGCGTCCAGATTTCGCCGAGAAACGTACCCACCCCGCCAGACGAGGCCATACGCATAGATTGTTGCATACTCATACGCTACACACGCTCTCTCTTTCAATACAATATTTCAAAACCGGGCCCACCCCGCGCGGGTAGTTTGGTCTGCGGTTGAACGCCGCGCCGCGGGGGAGCGGCTCAGGCCGTTAGCGGCGGCGACGGCGGCCCGGCCCATCGCGGCTACTGCGCCAGTTGGTATTGGTCGCTTCATCTCGAAATTTATAGCCGGTATGCTTCAGAAAGACATCATCCAACGATGGACTGGTCAACGACAGTTGCGTTATCTTCAGCCCCGACTCCTCCAACAAATGCAAAATATCGGACACAGCCATACTGCCATTCGGCGCGTAAACATTCACGCCGCCCTGGAAACAGGCCACCCCTGTGACAAAGGGCTTTTCAGCAAGCACCGTCTGGGCCCGCGAACATTGCTCGTCCGACCCCACCCCGTCTTCGCCAAAGTTGAGCGTTATCACATCGCCGCCAATCTCCGACTTGAGCTGGCGCGGACTGCCCATCGTCTTTATCTGGCCATTATCAATAATAGCCAGCCGATTGCAGAGCTTGTCGGCCTCCTCCATATAGTGCGTGGTCAAGAAGATAGTTAATTGCTCTTGCTTGTTCAAGCGCTCCAGGTAGACCCACAGGTTGGCGCGATTTTGCGGGTCTAGCCCGGTAGTTGGCTCGTCCAGGAAGAGCAATTGCGGACGATGGATAAGCCCCGTCGCCAGATCGAGCCGCCGCCGCATACCCCCGCTAAAAGCCCCGGCCGGGCGGTCGGCGTCGGCGGTCAGATCCATCAATTCCAGCAACGCATCAACCCGCTGGCGCAAGTCGGCCCGTTCAATATGGTACAGCTCGCCCTGGAGGAATAAGTTTTCTCGCGCGGTCAAATCATCGTCTACCCCAATTTCCTGCGCCACATAGCCTATCACGCGGCGTATCTCGTTGGCCTGGCGGTCAACATCCAGATCCATAATCGCCACGCGCCCCTGCGTCTTTTGCAACAGCGTGATGAGAATTTTTATCGTCGTCGTCTTGCCGGCCCCATTGGGGCCCAGAAAGCCGAAAAACTCGCCCCCTTCGACGGTAAACGACACATTGTTCACGGCCGTTGTCCCATCTGGATAGGTTTTGACCAGATCCGAAACGTCTATGACTGTTGACACCTATAGCTACTCCTCACCCATACCAATCACCAGGAAGATACCTGCTATGCCATGGTCGCTGGCTGGTACAGAAGCACAGCACCCTGGGTATTATACCGTGATTTTTGCCCTGTCAATCCCCCGAATGGGGCGGCAATTCAAGCATCACCGAATACTCCCGAAAGCCCAACGCCTTCCAGAAGGCATAGCCCCCGCCATTGATGACGCGCACATCCAGCAGCACCCGCGTATCATGCGGCCAGACCTCCTCTATCAGCAGGTGCATAGCGGCCCGCCCCACCCCCCGCCGGCGCATGGGGCGGTCAATATAAAAATGGCGAATATAGACCACCAGCGCATCCAGGCGATAGAGGACATAGCCGGCGGTCTGGCGCTCGTGCTCAAACATGACGGCGGTATAGTCGCCGCGCATCCAGCCAGTCATACGCTGCTTCAATTCGGAAGAGGATAGCCGGTTCTCGTGGCCCTCATCCTCAATCAGGCGACGGTTGAAGCGCACCAGCAGCGGTATATCCTCTTCGGTTGCCAATCGCAGTTTCATAGCTCCCCTTGCAGAGAATCGCGCACAGTGGTACTATGTACCCCCGTGAACGAGAAATCAACCCACCCGACCCGCCAGCGAGAGTTTTTCAACGGTTTCAAAGCCGAACTTCCCATCCTGGTCGGCGTCTTTCCCTTTGGCCTTATCTACGGCGTATCGGCGCTTGCGGCCGGTATCTCCCCCATTGCCGCCATGGCAATGTCCCTGCTTGTCCTGGCCGGCTCTGCCCAATTCGTTATGGTCAAGCTGATTGGCGCTGGCGTCCCTGCGCTCGTCACCGTTGCCACCGGCTTTATCGTCAACCTGCGCCACATCCTCTACAGCGCCTCCATTGCCCCTCACTTGAAGCACCTCAACCCGTTCTGGAAGTGGTTGCTGGCCTATACCCTCACCGACGAGGCCTACGCCGTCACCATTACCCGCTACTACCAGCAGGACAACCCCGCCAACAAGCACTGGTATCTGCTTGGTACCCAGGTTGCGCTCTGGTCTACCTGGCAACTGAGTACTATCCTCGGCATCCTTCTGGGGGCCCAATTCCCCGAAAGCTGGTCGCTTGATTTTACCATTGCCTTGACGTTTATTGCGCTGGTGGTACCCATGTTCAAGAGTGTTGCTGGACTGGCGGGGGCCGCAACCGCCTGCGCTGTAGCCGTACTGGCCGTTGGTATGCCCTACAAGCTCGACCTCATTGTCGCCACCTTTGCCGGTATTATCGTCGCCATGGGGGTTGACCATCTGCACCAGCGCCCCCTCCCGCCCCCAGGAGAACCCGACCAATGACCATCTGGATGATCATACTCAGTTCCGCCTTGCTTGTCTACGCTATCCGCGTATCGGGCATTCTGCTGCTGTCAAAGCGCACTATTCCCCCCACGCTCCAGCGGGGCTTGCAATTTGTGCCCGTCACCGTGCTGCCGGCCATCATTGCCCAGGAGCTTTGCATACAGCAAGGAGCCCCCGCCATTGCGCTGGATAACCCGCGCCTGCTGGCCGGCGTCATCGCCATCATGATAGCATGGCGGCTAAAAAATACCATTCTCACGATTGTAGCGGGTATGGCTGTGCTCTTCATTTTGCAAGCGTTTCTGGGATAGGCGCGGGGTGGCTCTCGCGGCGGTGCTACTGCCCTTCCACAATCACGTAAACCTCAATGTCCACCGTGCCACGGAGCTGTAGGTTATTGTCTATGGTGTGGAAGCTGCGCATCACGGCCCCGCCAAAGACATTCGGCATGGCGTCCTGAAGCAGCGCATTAACCTCCTGCGACAGTTGCCCGCCTTCGTAGGGCACCGGCGCTGTACCAAACGTGAGTACAATACCGGCCCGCTTCTGCGCCAGGGGGGCAAGCTGCTGCTGTATGTCGCCCCGCAAGCGGGCCCGCTCCTGGTCTTTGGCCGCGCCATCCGGCCCCAGGAGCACATCGGCATCGGTGATGAGCGTAAAGGAAAGGGCCTGCTTCGACAGCACCACCTCGTTGGTCTTGATAACGGTGGGGTTGGGATAGGGCGTATAGGTCGGGTAGGGCGTCGGCGAGGGGCCCGGCGTATAGGTCGGGTAGGGCGTTGGCGAGGGGCCCGGCGTATACGTTGGGTAGGGCGTCGCGGTCGGGTTGGGCGTATGGGTCGGGTAATACGTTGCCGTCGGGTTGGGCGTATAGGTCGGGTAATACGTTGCCGTCGGGTTGGGCGTATAGGTCGGGTCGGGGGTATAGGTTGGGAGCGGCGTAAAGGTGGGGGTAGGCGGGAGCGGCGCGAAGGAGCCGGCGGGGGCGATAACCAGAAAGATGATGGCCAGGCCTAGCAGCAGGTCGGCAAAGAGCCACCCGCTTAACAGGGTCATATCGCGCACACGGGGCGCACCTGAACGACGCCGCGGCATAGGCTAGTTCCCCCGTGGTTGATCGTCGTCGCGGGGGAGGGGGGCCGTCTTCGGCCCGACCGCCCCCGCTCCCTGCACAGTACGCTGCAAGCCTTCAATAGCGGTACGCAACTCCACCACCATGGTTTGCAGGTTAATGCCCATCGTTTGCATATTGATACCAATAGTCTGTTGGGCCTCGGTGAGGTGCTTAAACTCGCTGGCCGTCTGTTGGGTAGTATCCACAAACTGCTGTTGTTGGGTAGCCATAGCGTGCAGCACATCGGAGAGGGCGGCCAGTTTTTGCTCCACGGTGGCATAGGATTGCTGCAAGGCCTGGACGGCGGCCTGCATCCCCTGCGTACCGGTGGCAAGCGCCTGGCGTTCGTGGGCCAACGCATCGAGAAACTGGGTCTGGGCCGTGCCCAGGTTGCGGGCCGTGGCGTGCATATCGGCAATGGCCTGCGCGTTTTGCATCGCCATCGTATTGGAGACGTGAATAGCGTCGCGCAAGTCTGAGCCCATCTCCTGCACCTCGTCGCCCACCATCTGCAATTTGCGCCCCACGGCTTGCATATCGCCGCTCATCGTGCGGTAGGTATCGGTAAGCGTCCCCAGGTGGGTGGCGGCTTGCTGCGTCGTGGTCGTAAAGGCCTGCTGATGCTGCTTGTGCTGCTCGGTCAGTTGCCGGAAGGCGGCGGTCAGGTCGCCAATGCTCTGCTGAAGTTGCTGCGGCACATGCTGCACGGCCTGCATTGCCGTCACCAGGCCTTCGGTACTGGCGCGGAAATCTTGCACAAACAGCGCCAGATCCTGCACCTCTTTTTCCTTGCGCCCGGCCAATTCATCAATACGCTTGCGCTCGTAGCCAAGCTCTTTCAGCAAGCCCTGGGCCATCTGCTCAAACTGATAGATAAACGTAGTAGTCTGTTGGGTCTGGCGTCCATTCAATACCAGCGCCGCATCGGCCAGCACGTCGGCAACCTCTTGCCGCGCCTCGCTCTCCTCAAGCTCTTGTCGGTTGTTCGACCAGAGCACCGCCAGCGTCAACAAAAAGACAATGCTCAAGATAATGCCGTCAATCAGCGCAATGATGCTGAGCGTTATCCACGTGCGCCCCTCAAAGCCATTTTGCCAGAGAAAGAGAAAGCCCAGTTCGGCAATGGTGGGGTCGGCCGCAAAGGCCGCTGAGTACATTTCGAGCGCATGCCAGATACCAAACCAGGTCACCGCGATGGGCACAAAAACCAGCGCATTACGCAACAGTTCCAGCACGCGCACCCACCGCCCCCCGGCGCCCTGGCGGCTCAATTGCTCGGCGGCCAGGTCGGGATCTATCAGGGCGAAAACGTCGCTATTCGCCCACGTACCCGCCGATTGCCCCCCCTCAACCGCCGCGCCGAGATTGCGCATCCGTTCGGCAAGCTCTGGCGCATGCGTTTCTATCTCGCCCGCCAGGGATTCGAGTCGCTCCCGGATGGTTTCTTGCATCATGGCTCTTGTCTCTCTTTGTGCTATGGTTTCCCCCATCGCATTATACCAAAGGGCCGCATATGGCAAAATGATACCAGGCTCGCTTTTCGCTGATGGTGCTATCAGGTTGGGGCCGGTGCGGGGCGATGGAGCCGCGTCGTCCTACGGTTGCGCTTGCCGTTCCCAATCGCGCACAGCGCCCTGGACAATCGTAAAGAGCGGGTGCGGCGCTGGCGTCGCCACATCCTGCCAGAGCTGATAAAGGGCCGGCTGGCGCTGCTGAAGTTTCTGCCGCAGATGGTACCATTCGTAGCATAACTGCCCGTCGGTTTCGGCTATCGGCTCGGTCACACGCCCGGCCCCAATCTTGCGGGCATCGAAGCGGTAGCCGCGCCGGTCTGCTTCGGCGGCAACGGCCACCAGGTAGGTACCTATCGCGGCCAGCGGCGCTGGCTGTGCGCGAAAGCGGGCCAGTTGGGGATGGTGGCGGTAGCCGCCGGTAGCGCCCTGCAAGACCTTCTGGGCCAGCAAGGCCTCGCGCCAGAGCGCAACAAGCCCCCTGGCATCAAGGTATTGTGGGTGGAGAGTCCAGAGCCGCATAGAGACTTTTTTCTTGAGATTCTATGGGAATGCCCCATTTATATTTCACTATCCACGATTGTTTCTACCCAGGCCAGCACCCGTGCAGCAGCGTCCAGAGCAGAGGCCATTTCTTCATCAGTAACAGGCTCCCACTCGCCTGGATACCGTGTTTCAACAGCATACTGCGAAAGAAAAAACGTTTCATCTATTTCTGGTGGTACCGCAACACCACCATCTCGCAGAACATCAAGCAGCAATTCTAGTGCATGGGTACGCGGAACATCAAACCGCATATGGAACAACAGCGCTTTGAGGGCCTTCTCTGCACACTGCTGCGTATGAAAACAGGCATCTTCGAGAAAGACACCGGGCACCTCAACCGCAGCCTTTGCCAGTGCTAAATCAGAGCAGGCTCGTTGCAACCACACACGCGGAATTTCAGCTGGCGACATTGCGGTCATACAACACATGCCCCTCACACAACGCCGTTGCATAGATAAGCCCCGGTGTATGCTGATGGCGCTCAATTTGTTGCGTCGTAGCCACCAGCACATCTATGGGAACCTTCAATCCACGGAGAACACCCCGTAAACGCACACTCTCGCGGCGCGTTGATTCACTATCAGCCAGAATAACAAGCAGATCTATATCACTATCCGACCCGGACTCACAACGAGCATAGGAACCAAACAGAATAATCTTTTCTGGTTGGCTCACGGCACAAATACGTCGGGTAATCTCATCTAGCACCTGTCCTCGCATCACACTTCACCCGTCACTGGTATCAACCCTTCCCCGGCAACAAATTGTCGTAAATCGCTTCCAGGTTGCGGGTACGCTGCTGCAAATCAAGCTCGCGCCGCGCCCGCTCCGCCGC
>DAOTUK010000226.1:0-18840 GCA_034437375.1 Chloroflexaceae bacterium
GGGGAGGCGTGGCGAGCGTACGGCGTGGGGGGAGGGACGGGGCCAGGTGGGGGGGCGCTTCGCGTACCAGGTTGACAAGCAGCGCCAGCACTAGCAGCGTGAAGGGCAGGGCCATCAGGTGCGCGTGCAGGTCGGCATACAGGAAGGTGAAAAGCGGGAATTCGTTAATGGGGCCGGCTTCGTCGGGCGGGTGGGGAATAAGGCGGGTGGCGTTCCAGTACCACCACTCGTCGCGGAAGTTGAGTTTGGCATCGGTCGTCATAAGTTGATTGAGCCCATCCGCCGCTTGCGCTACCTCGCGCACGATGGGAACATCGGGCGGCGCGTCCAGGGTGCTTATCTCGCGCAGGCCGTTGAAAATGAGGTGGGCCTCTCCCAGGTTACCAATGGCAACAACGAAGAGGATAGCCAGCATGCCCATCAGTATCGCTCGTCTTGTGTTGTTGGGGGGGGCGGGGAGGGGACGGCGCGCGTTGCTCCGTCTGGGCCACCCGGCAACCAGGTTGTAGGCAACGGTAAACGCGCCCATGCCGGTCATGGCAAAGAAGGTTGGCACGGCCAGGTTGTAGGCCACGGCGGGAATAATACCGGTCAGGCGGGTGAGGGTGGCCACCAGGACAAAGCCAAAGTAGTAATAGTTGATATAGCCGCCGGCAAACCAGGGGTCGTAGGGCGGGAAATAGAGCGATTTGATGATGGCGTTGAGGTAGGCAAAATCCATGGGCTTTTCGCCGCCGCGTGAGGGGTGCCAGAGGTCGGGGTTTTGCCAGCGTATCCAGACGAAGAGCAAGAAGAGTAGCCAGAACAGCCCTTCCTCAATGAGCATAAGGCGCTGGTTGTCGCGCAGAAATGCGGCGATGTCCTGGGAGCGCAGGTGTACGATGAGCGCCGATACTATGGCCAGCAGGATAAGCATAATCAGGATGGAGGCGCGGCTAAAGGCGACCAGGTGCCAGCTTGCGAAGAGCCAGATAAGCCAGGAAACCAGCAACACGCCGAGTGCTTTGGAGAGGATGTAGCCGCGGTCGGAGAGGTTGCCAAAGATGACAAAGGTGATGGGGAAGGCAAGCAGGGCGATAGCCTGGAGCGCCAGAAACCAGACCACCAGGGGCATACTGTTGGCTACGCTGTTGCGGTCGAAGATGGCTGACCAGGTCCCAGTGCTGGATTGTTGGTAGCGTATCTGGTCTGCTTCCGAGAGCATGAGGTGGTTGGGGACTTTGGCCGCGTCGCGCGGGAGCATGTGGATAATGTTCTCCCACGCTACCCCCTCGCTTAGCAGGCTACGCACGAGGTCGGGGTTAAAATCGTCGCTTTTCTTGAAGATAGTCACTTTGGGGTGGTCGTAGACGCTAAACGACTCGTCGGCGCTCTGGTCGGGGAGCTGTATGCCGAAAAGTTGCGGGTAGGAGGTACACACGGCTTCTTTCTCGAAGCCCAGTTGTTCGGCAAAGAGCAGGTCGTAGTAGCGTATGGTCATCGGGTAGCGCGAAGGAAGGCGCGGGATGGAGTCATACAGGCGGTTGCTAGAGAGGATGACATAATCAGCCTGGGTCAGGTTAGCGACCATCTGGTCGAGTTTCTGGGGGGTATCCATTTCGTAGTTGTTCATTGTGACGCCGGTATACCAGTCGCGGAAGCCGTCTTTGCCATCAACGCGCAGGGGCAGGCTATCGTCCCAATGTTCGTTGGCCAGTACCGCGCCTTTGGGCACATGTTCGTATATCCAGCGCGAGGCCTCTACCCGCGAGTGGGGGCGCGTGTAGATAGAGGTGAACGCCAGCGCATAGAGCAGGGTTCCGCCCACCACAACCGCGGTGGCCAGGGCCGGCAGTAGCGGCGAGCGGAGGATGCCTCTTTGCGGGGGGACGTCTCCGTCTGCGGCGCGGGCCTGTCGCCAGAGCCAGACCAGCAGATAGGCCGCCAGGAGCAGGAGGAAGGGGTAGAGGTGGATGAAGTAGCGCATATATTGTACCCACCGTGTCGCGTGGTAGACGAAGGAGACGCCAATGTAGACCACGAGCAGGGCGTGGTTGGGGTTGATGCGCCGCACAACCTGGTAGGCCGCGAATATCCAGCCGGCCCAGGCGGCAATACCCAGGGGCACGCCCATACCCCACAGCACCATATTGCGGAGGGCAAAGAGAAACATTGGACGGTCTGTCCACTGGATGAAGGGGGGAATGTCGCGCTCACCATTGACGATGGCCTGCATATCGCGCATCTGGTTTACCCACAGGTCGTGCAGGCTGAAGTTGAGAAAATCGGGGCCGGCAAAGGCAATAGGTTGCAGGATGCGAAAGGTAACCAGCGCGAGGATACCGACGCCAAAGAGGCGCACGGTAATATAGCCAACCACGCGGTCTATGGTAGTAGCGTGCCGTTGGGTGAAGTGGTAGAGGTCTATGCTGGCGGCCAGCAGAATAGCTATCCCTATGGTCAAGATGCTGAGCTTTGAGGCCATCCCCGCGCCAAGCAGCAAACCGAGCAGGGTATAGTCCCACCAGCGGGCCTGCTGGCTAATGCGCACAGCAAAATACATAATGCCAATGACGAAGAAGTTGGCGAAGGTGTCCATGGCATAGTAGTGCGATAGCTGAATGGGTAAAACACAGATGGCATAGAGCGCCGAGCCAAGCAGGGCGACCCGGTCATCGTAGAGTCGCCGCCCGATGAGGAAGAGCAAGAGGATACCGGCCAGGTCAAATATTCCAGAGAACACCCGCCCCACGAGGTAGATAGTGTCGTAGCTGTTGTGGTCGAGCATCACGGCCGCTTTTTTGACGAGAAAGAGCGGGAAGGTGCCGTAGACGTAGTTGACATTTTCCCGCTGGTAGGGGCTCAGCGGGGAGTTGACCGGATCGAAATAGGTATCGAAGTCCTCTGGCCAGGTGATGTCGTTGGTCACAATGGTGATGAAGCGCTCGTCGGGGTGCAGGTGTTGCCCCTCATCCCAATCTACTCCGACAAAGCGGAAGAGGGCGCCCACAACCATGATGAGGATGAGCCAGACCGGAACCATACGCCGACTGGTGGCGGCCGATGCGAGCGTGTTCATCCAGTTATGTTGCTCCATTACTCCCATCGTCGGTTGGCATATGCGCCAGAAAGGCATCGAGCGTTTCGGCGACCAGAGCCTGGTCTAGCAGGGCCAGCAGGCGTTCGGCGGGGAGGGTCTGGAACCGCTCTGGGAGGGCGGGGGGCAACTCCCCAAAGCGCTGCTGGAGGATGTGGCACAGCAAGCGTTGGCGTTCCTCTTGCTGGCCTTCTTGTTTGCCTTCTTGTTTGCCTTCTTGTTTGCCTTCCTGCTTGCCAAGCGCAAGGCCCTCTTGCTTGCCAAGCGCAAGGCCCTCCTGCTTGCCTTCCTGCTTGCCTTGCAGTATCCCCTGGGCAATCCCCTCCTGGAGTATCTCCTGATACCATGGCGATGCGCGAAAAACTGTCATATCCCACCTCATAATCTGTTGTATGACCTTGCTGTCCAGCACAAACCGGGCGAAAAAGGCCAGCAATGGTTCCAACTCGTTGAGCGTCTCATCGGCCCGCAACAGGTGCAAGGCGCGTTGTACGGTCTGCTCGTTGCCGCCCCCGCGCAGGATGGGCACGAAGGGCAGCAGCGGTTGTAATGCTTCCTGAAAAACGATGTCTACGTCAACCTCCCACAGGTTGATGACGTGGTAGTCGCGGCACGCCTGTTGCCCCAGGAACGTGCGTTCGTAGCGCGTGGCGACGGTGACGCCGGCCGCGGGGGGGAGAATGTTAATGACCACGACATAGACGGGCAGGTCGAAGCGTTGTTCGGCTAAGCCCCCATAGACCAGTACACGCAGCGGCATACGCGGGTCATAATATAATTGTACCTCATTGAGCAACAAGAATTCACCCAGAATGGGCGAATAGACGCGCATGAGGGCGTCGGTGTGGCGGCTGATCCACTGAAATTCGGTTTCGAGCATTTCGCGGGCAACAACATCGGGGCGTCGCAGTATCCACTGTACCCACTTGTCGGGGGCCAGGCTAATGAGGCGCTTGCTGCCAGTGTCGGCGGGTCTGGGCATTGGCTATTCCCCTTCTATTTGACGATTAGCCGGCTTCTGCCTCGTTGACGGCCAGAACAGCCTGGGCAATATCCTCGCCGCGCCCCTGCGGAAGGTAGAAGTAGTGTCCGCCAAGCCACGCCGCCAGTTGTTGCGCTTCGCCGCGGGAGATGAAATTGCGCTGCGTGTCTATGACGACGGCCCCAATGCCGGCGATACGGAGTTTGCCCGATAGCATCTGCACCTCCTCGCGGGCCTCGGCAATACGCTGCTCGCGGGGTTGCGCGGGGTCAAATTTCAGCGGAACGTTGGGCTTACCATCGGTGATAAGTACCAGCGTTGTGCGGTGGATGCCCCGGCTGCGGGCCTGTTCCGCCACCTGGTAGGCTTGTAGTAGCGCCGACGAGAGGGGCGTACCGCCGCCAGTGGGCAACACATCCAGGGCCCGCTTGGCCAACTCAACGCTTTGCGAAGGTGGCATGAGTATGTCGGTGTGGTCGCCGCGGAAGGAAAGCAGCGCCACCTGATCGCGGTGGACGTAGGCTTGTTGTAGTAGCGTGTTGACCGCGCCTTTGGCCTGGCGCATACGGTGCAGGGCCATTGAGCCGCTGGCATCTACCACAAAGCAGAAGAGCGTGCCGGCTTTGCTGCGGTAGCGTTTGACATGCAGGTCGTCGCCGCGCAGTTCAATGCGAGACACCGCCCGGCGGGTGCTACCGCCAGATGTGCGCCGCGCCTGGCGCTTTTGCTTTTTGCGGATGCGTTGCCAGGGGGCCGCCGCCCGCAAGGTGGCGATAATGTCAAGGCGACCGTCGCCGGGCGCGCCGGGCACAGAGCGGATGTGTCGCCCCCGTTGGCCGGAGGTAGAGCCGCGCGAGCCGCTGCGTCCGCTGCGCCGTATCATAAAGGGCGTTTCTAGAATGTCGGGCGGTACCTCGGCGTCCAGCGCCTCAAGGATAAGATCTTCAATTGCCAGCGACTCGTCGGGCGGTTCGGGCGGTTTGTCGTCCTCGTCATCCTGGTCTTGCTCCGGTGGTGGGTCGTCCTCTTGCTCTTCGGGAGGTGGCGGGGGTGGGGGTTCCTCTTCGGGGGGCGGAGGCTCCTCTGGCTCAAACTGGGGCGCGCGGGTGGCGCGGGGCAGCAGTACATAGCGCACGGCCCGCTCCATATCCTCTTCCTCTACCGCGTCGCGCCCGGCCAGGGCCGCCGAAGCCAGCGCAGCGCGGGTGGCGAAGATGTCGGGGCGGTGGCCCTCTACTCCCAGAACCAGCGCCGTGCCGACCAATTTTTCCACCTGTTCGTCGGTAATACGCACAGTGGGGAGTATTTCGCGGGCATGCATCACTAGCGCATGCACCAGTTGCTCCTCTTCGTACCACTCTTCCAGCGCCGCGGCGGTAGGGGTATGGCCCGACGCTTCCGCTGGCCCGTTGCGGGTGCTTTGATCCACGAGAAAGTTGCGCCGTACGATTTCGGCGCGGGAGGCAGCGGAGGATTGGATGACCGGGGCGACGATCAATCCGACGCGATCCATCAGGTGGCGGCGGGGGGGGCCTTCGTCCGGGTCGTACGTCGCCAGGAAGCAGAAGCGCGACGGTTCGGCAATGCTCAGGCCTTCGCGTTCAATACGGACGGTGCCGCTATCAACGGCGGCCAGAATGTGGTTGGTGGTGCTTTCGTCCAGCAGGTTGACGCCATCGGCATAGAGCAGGCCGCCGTCGGCGCGGGCCAACAAGCCGCTGCGGTGAACGCGGGTACCCGTGGCCAGCGTTGCTTCGAGATCGAGCCCGCCAAGCAGGCGATCTTCGGTGACGCCGACGGGCAATTCGACAAAGCGATCTATGCCGATGAAGTGGGCATAGCTTCGCATCAGGGTGCTTTTGCCGGTGCCCACACCGGCGGCCAGGATGACCCCGCCAAGCGAGGGGTCTACGGCCAGCAATAATAACGCTTGCCGGGCTGCGTCTAGCCCGACGAGAGCGGTAAACGGGAGCATAGGGGTACCTCTCTAGAGTGTTCCAAATGTGTCCGTCCCACCGGTGCGGGCCGGCCTGTGACCAGTGGTATTATTCGCTGTCATGGTCGGATTCTGCTGGTTTGCGGTTGGTAACCTCTTGTTTGAAACGGGCGATAATCTCGTCGTCGGAGGGTGGCTCGCCGCGGCTGGTGTCAAAGAGCGCAGACAGGGTGGCGATGTAGGCTTCGCCAAAGGCCGATGTTACGGCCGAGGCGGTGATAGCGGAAATGGCCGCCCCCGCGGCCGTGCCCGCGCCGGGTACCAGTTTCAGCACGTTGGAAACCACCGTGCGTCCCAACAGGGTTGCGCCGGTACCTGTTACCACGCTGCCAAGCAGGGAGAGCAGAAAGCCTTTGCTGAGGGGCACGCCAAAGACGGCCGTAATACGCGCCAGCATAGATACCTGCACCGGTACGAGAATAGCGGCGTCGGCAAAGGGAATGGGGGTTGCGCCTGCGGCCGCGGCCGCCGATGCCGCCGCGACAACCGCTTCATGGGCGCGCTTTTTTTTCAGTTGCATGTCTACCCGCTGCGCGGCTACAAAGGCGTTGCTCTGCGATTCGGGTACCAGTTGCATGGTCAGATCAATCAATTCTCGCAAGCCCATGGGCGGTAGAGTGTGCCCCTCGTCGAGCTCTTCCTGGATGGCGCGCACGCGCACGACGTTGCGGGACTGGGGCAGCAATTCTTGCACCTTGGCGCGAAATCCCCCATCAGAGCGGGCTTTGGTGATAACGGCCAGCACCGGCACATGTCGGGCCAGCATGTCTACCAGTTGTTGCTCGCCCTCTTGTACGCGGCGCGAGTCTTCCGACAGACAGACCCAGGCGATGTGGATGTAGCGTTGGGGGTCGGTTTCACGCTGGCGGGTGAGAATAAGCTCTTCCAACGGTTTGAGGGTCGCCTGAAAATCTTTCATTTCCAGGCCGCGCGTGTCGAAGATAGAGACGGGTATATCGGGTTTCGATATTTCGCGGGTATTCTGGGTAACGGGGCGCCCCTGGCCGGTAGTGGCCAGTTGCCCCTGGAAAATGGCGTTAATCAGCGTGCTTTTGCCCACGCCGGTCTGCCCGGCGATCAAGATGTTGACACGCCCTCGCTGGATGAGCGCATCCTGGAGGGCGTCTTCAACGTCTTTGACAATTTTTATCTCGTGTGGCATGGCGAACCTCCACCCCATAGGGATTGCTGGTTGTTAGCTAAATACTTCGGCTAACGCCTGCTCTATCTTGACTTCATCGTCCTGCGTTTCGAGCGGGTCTTTCCGCAAGCGGTGGCGCAGCGCCAGCAACGCGACGCGGCGCACATCGTCGCCGCTAACTTCGTCGCGCCCTTCAAACGCGGCCAGAGAGGTTGCGGCGCGGCTAATCGTCAATTCGCCGCGGTGCCCGTCCACTTCGAGCTTGACACACAGTTCAGCAATTTTGTACAGAATGGGGTCGGGCAACACAACATCGGGGAGCCGCTTCTGCGCCGATTTAATCTTGCGCCGCAGTTTGGTCTGTTCCTTTTCCCAATCGTCGGTAAACTTGTGCGGGTTGCTGTCGTAGGCGGCGCGGCGCTTCACAATTTCGACGCGTTCTTCAACGCTGGTAATCGTGGTAATGCGGGCATTCAGGCCGAAGCGGTCAAGCAACTGGGGCCGCAGGTCGCCCTCTTCGGGGTTGCCGCTGCCCACCAGCACAAAGCGGGCCGGGTGGCGAATGCTAATACCCTCGCGCTCCACCACGTTGACGCCGCTGGCCGCTACGTCAAGTAACACATCTACCAGGTGGTCTTCCAGCAAGTTGACCTCGTCTATGTATAGGAAGCCCCGGTTGGCGCGGGCCAGCAAGCCGGGCGCGAACGATTGTACCCCCTGGGTAAGCGCGCGTTCAATATCCAGCGTACCACACACGCGGTCTTCTGTGGCTCCCAGGGGCAAGTCTATCATCGGAACGGCAATGTTCAACGTTTTGAGACCGGATACTTTGCTGTGCCCCTTCGATTCTGCCGCTTTCTGCCGCTCTTTCAGCCGTTCAAGTACCCAATCGGATGGCTGTTCGGGTGAGCTGTTGTAGGGACAGCCATAGTAGGCTTTGATGGGCGGGAGCATGGCGGCCAGCGCCCGCACAGCCGTAGATTTTGCTGTGCCGCGGTGGCCCATCACCATGACCCCACCAATACCAGGGTTGACCACGCAGAGCAGCAGACCCAGTTTCAGGTCGGCCTGCCCGACAATCGCCGCAAATGGGAAGGGGGGGATGACGCTGGTTTCGGTGCCATTGTAAGAGGGTGCGTCGGTGGCCGTTTGCATCTCAGTCGTTTGCTCAGTCATACATCTCTTTCTTCTCTGTTACAGGACACGAAACAACCCCAGTGCCCCCCGTATGAGCATAGGGCAAACCGGGGTTATCCAGAAAAAATTTACGGGTTACTTCCAGCGCCAACCTTTATAGCCCGGATGGTGGGCCCCTCCGGTAAAACGCTTGGTTCCATCGCCCATAATGCGCGAGAAGGCCCGCAGGTTGGTAAAGAAGAATGCTACAACCAGTCCAGCGACAATGGTAACGAGCGGTAGCCAGCACAGGAAACCGGCCTGTATCGTCCCACCGTGAGATGCCATCTCTGACATACTGTCCTCCTTTGTACTCTGTTCCTACGCCTTCCAGGATAGCGCAGGGAGGATATATTTAACCGTGACGGTTTATTACTTTGTACCGTACCAGTGTGCGTTCACCCTATTTTACCATATATGGCAAGATGTTGTGATTCTTATCCTAGCGATACATGGGCGAAGCCGGGCAGCGTACATCAACATAATGGTAGGCTTCCCCACTGCGGCTCAGCGCCGCCAGAATGGCTATCTTGCTATCAATATCCTGTTCGTCGCCCAGACAGATGGTTATGTTGCCGTCTACGGTGAGCATCAAGCCCTTTTTGGGGTGCAGGTTGGCGTCGGTGACATACAGGCCCAACTCGTTGAGCAGGCGGGCGGCCAGTTGGCGGGTTGTGCCGTTGAGAATTACATCTTCTCCGCCCGGTTCGCTCACTTTGATGGCGGGGGCCGGTTGGTTCGTGGTTGTGCCAAAGAGGTCTTCGGCAAAGGCTGGTTGTGGTTTAATTGACGGCTCGATGTTGCCGAAGATGGCCATAAACTCGTTGTGATCCAGCGGCGTAACCTTTTCGACCGGTGGCGTGGTGCGGGTGATGATGCTCTGGGCGATGTCGTTGAACAGCGCGTCAAACTGTTCATCGAGCAGGGCCAGTTGGAAGGAGTCGGCCAGGTCGCGTGCTGTGCTGCTCATAGGGATTTTGAGCAGCACGGGTAAGCCGACGCGCTCGGCAAAGCGTTCGGCAATGCCGCTACCATCGTCGCGGTTGATAACCAGACCGAGCAGACGGGTGCGCCCGCCCATACTGGCGAAGTATTCGGCGGCGCGGGCGATATTGTTGGCGGCGTAGAGGCTCTGGCGGTCGTTGCCGCAGAGGATGATAACTTCTTCGGCCAGCGAACGGGCCAGGGGCATGGCAAAGCCGCCACATACCACGTCGCCCAGAAAGTCCATCACAATATAATCCAGTGCCCAACGGTCAATCCCCAATTCGCCCAGAATATCGAACCCGAAGCTAATACCGCGCCCACCACAGCCGCGCCCCACTTCTGGCCCGCCAATCTCACACCCAAATACTCTGGCTTTGTTTAAAATAGCGGTCTGGAAAATAATATGGTGAACTTGCAACTCTTTTTCGCGGCCACTCTCTTTCAATTCGCGCCACGTATCGCCAAGTGTTGGCAAGCTCACGCCCCCGAACAGGGCGTTACAGCTATCGTGTTTGGGGTCGCACCCCAATTGCAGGACGCGGTATTGTAGGGTTGCCAGTTTGGCAACCAGATTGGTGGTAAAGAACGATTTGCCCATGCCGCCCTTGCCATAGATGGCCAGCATCCGGGCGGAAGTGGTGCCAGGTTTTCCCCCATTTACAAACATTGACATAATCCCTCGCACGGCAACGAGTGCGTATTGCGCCCGCGTGGGGGTGCGGTGGTGTGGGTATCGGGTGCAGGTATGCGTCTCACTGCCGTATGAAATCCTTGGTTTTTCAGCAACAAGCCAATGGTCATCGCTTACGCTTCAGGCCATTCAACAACAACTTTGAGACAAGCCGGGTCTTCCAGCGCCAGGCGATAGGCGGCCTGGATACGCTCAATGGGCACACGATGGGTCAACAGGCCGCGAACGTCCAGGGTTCCATCGGCCAACAAATCGCGGATGTGGGGCAGGTCGCCGTGGGGCCCAAACACCCATTCACGGGCGACCAGTATTTGCGCCTCGTGCATAAAGAGCGGGGCGTAGGGTATATCTATGTGGTCGTAGTAGCCAAGCAACACCACCCGTCCGTGGTCGGCTAATAGCGGCAACGCGCTGGTGAGCGCGTCCATAGAGCCGGTTGCTTCGATCAAGACGTTGACTTTTTCGCCGCCCATCGCCTCTTCCACCGTTTGTTTGGTGACATCAATAATCTGGTCTGCTTGCGACGCGGCAAGCCGTACCGCCACCCGATCCAGTACGCTGACTTTCCCCGCTCCGTGCAGGCGGGCCAGCCGGGCGGAGAGTTGTCCAACAACACCCTGGCCAAGCACCATCACATGGTCGCCGGGTTGGATGCTGGCCAGGTTGATCCCATGCATGGACGTGGCCCCCAGGGCCAGGATAATGCCCAGGTCGGGCGAGACGCCATTCAAGGTTACGATGCGTTCAGACTCGGCACAGATATACTCGCTCTGGCCGCCCCACGCGGGGTTGACGCCGTTGAAACAGCGGGCCCCGCCAACATAGACCCACTGGTCAAGCAAATCTTGCGGCGCTGCGGGGCCAACTTCTACCACGCGCCCCACCGTTTCATAGCCAGGCACGAGCGGAAAGGAGAGGGCCGGATGGGGCATCCGACCATCGAGCAACATACGCTCGGTACCGGCGCTAATAGATGTAAACGCCGTCTTGATCAGTACATGGCTATCGGAGTCTGCGTTGGGGCAGACGACCTCCACTTCCTGTAATTCAATGGCGTTGCGCCGGGGTATGACAACCGCTTTTGATTTCAATGGCATATTTTCGACCTTACCTCCATGGTAAACGATCCATGCTTTGTAGAACTGTTTGTTCTCACGCGCTCCATCCCATCATCTCCAATGCACCGGCCCTGGCCTCCTGGCGGTATTATTTCACCTGAGACATAGATTGTAACCGCATCTCGCGTCGTAGTCTAGCCGAGCGGATACCTTTTACCAGAAATTGTGCGGCATTGAAGAGATAGGTTATATACGCAAAGAGCATCACCAGCATCACGTCGCGCTGGTTCCAACCAAGCCACTGGACAACGAAATAGGCGTTGTGGGTGAGTATCGCTATCAAATTTCCCAGATCTTCCCAGAAGAATTCGCGGGCCATAAAGTAGTGATCGTACACGTCTTTTTCCCAGAGCATTCCCGTAATGGTGATAGCCCATATCAACAAGATCTTGATCCAGACGCTAATGGTGGCGGCCAGGTGGCCATGGCCCGTCACAACATAATAGGCAACCAGAGCAAAACTAATAATAAACGCCAGAAACTGGATCGGGGCCAGGATCATCTGTACCCGTGTCCAGGGTGATGCTTCACGTTTCGCCAGTTGTTCGGGAGTATACATAACGGCACACTTCTTTCTGTTACGCTGCGGTGTCGAAGGCCATAACGGTCTGAAGGTCGGTCGTTTCCAAGCCTTTGAACTGTTCCACGCTAATACCACGCAGGAGGACGACGGCCATAACCATAATCAAGGCTTCGCTGCTGTAGATAAGGCCATAGGCGGTGGAGGGTATGAGCAAGCCGGTTTCAATCAGCAGGGTATGCAGCGCCCCACTGATAGCGTTGGCCAGGCCATTGCCAAAGCCCTGTGCCAGACCCCACATGCCCATATAAAGGCCGGCGTGGCCTTCAATCGTCATATCCATCATCAGGGAGAGGGCCCCCACGTTAAACAGGCCCGTGCTGACCCCCATCAGCAGCAGGGCGGGGGTGACAAGCGTTGCTTTGACCATCAGTGCGGCGAGGGCGATAAGCCCCAGACTGAAGGCAATACCAAGCCCGCCTATGGTGGCGATGGTTTTGCGGGGGATGGATTGGATGTTGGCGAGAACGGCGATAAGGGCGATGCCAATGAGCATACCCGTGCCCCACGATTGGGTAAAGCCGGCCGTTTCGCCGGGCGTCATATGGAAAACTTCGGCTCCGAAAATTTCGAGAATGGCATCTTGCAGGAAGATACCGAAGATAGCCAGCAGCACGAAGAAGAAGAAGCGGCGCACGTGGGCGTTGCTCTTGAGCAAGTGGAGGAAGATTTCGAAGGGGTTGGCCGAGCTAGATTCAATGCGCGACCGCTCCATTAGCGTGGCGTGTTCCTCGCGCGAGATGCGGCGCTCCATCCCCACCAGACCAATTACCGAGCTAACGAGGATAATGGGAATGGTGAGGCTGTAGAGGAATTGCATTTGTTGTGGGTTGTACTCTGGCATAAAGACTTTGGTAAAGGCGGCCGAGGCGATGCTGGTAAATATCATCGTCATCCAGACAACAACAAAGACGGTGCCGCGGTGTTTTTCTTCTATCGTTTCGGCCACTAGCGCGGCGGCCGAGTTGCCATTGGCGGCCATGGCGACGCCAAAGATGGCCAGCAGGAGGAAGGCCAGCAGGGTGGCCAGCCATGGCGTTTGTCCCAGGGCCAGGGCTGCGGCCGTCAAGCCGTCGGGGGGCGTATCGGCAAACCAGGCGGCGGCTTGCTGGCTATTGCCAAGCGCCAGCGCGAGCCAGGGCAGCAGCACAAAGATGGCCGCGGCTACCAGACCGCTGAGCAGGACGTAGGGCGTGCGGCGATAGCCAAACAGCGGGTACCTATCGGAGAGATGCCCCCAGACTACTTGCAGCGGCGAGATGAAGTGGTGGAGCCCGATAAGGGTAGCAACAATCAGGGCCATTGCTCCCATTTCATGGACGGTTATGCGGTTAAAGTTGAAGGTGAGTAGTCCAAACATCCAGCCAGGGCCGATACGCAAAATTCCCAATCGCAACGCCTTCTGCGCCAGTTGTAGGAACTTCATTGTGTGCCACTCCCTCGCCTGATTTCAAGTGGTTGCCTGGAACAACATACCCGTATGGTCTCTGATGTAGTTCAGATTGAAAACTACCGGTGGAAGGGTAACGTGGTGGACAACCTGCAAGGATTGCCGGTGAGTATAACACAACGTACCAAAAGGTGCAAAATTTGGGGTTCCCGCCTCGCGCCTCCCCGTCTCCCCGCCTCTGATTGACAGCCTTTCCCAACATGTGCTACACTTACCATCGCGTTCGTAGCGGTCGCTTGTCGGTAAAGAGGGCCTGGCCATGGCCCCAGACTGCTGAACTATTTACCACCCCCTGGGCCCGCAACCATTGGCGGTATGCCATTTTTCACAAATCCTTCGTTTGTTCCATCACAGAAGCGTGCTACGACGATATGCCACTAGCAAAACGAAAGTCAACCAATGGGCGCTACGATACAATTGCAAACATTGTTGAGCCGAACGGCCCTTCCCAGGAGCACGGAAATGCAACTGGTGTATGGCTTGATCCAGGCTGTCTCAACGGGGACACCATCCAGTGTACCTCGCTTGCCACTCAATCTCTTTCTGGTCATTGACAATAGCTCGTCTATGCGGGGCGACCGATTGTCGCAGGTCAAGGAGGCGGCACGCCGTATTATTGACAAGTTGGGCGAGCGCGACCATCTGGCGCTGATTACCTTCAACGACAACGCCGACGTGGTTATCCCGCTGCAACGTATTAGCGATAAAGCCAGTCTGAAGGCGAAGATAGACCTGGTGGATGCCGTCGGCGGTACGGAGATGTCGAGCGGGTTGCATCGGACTGTAACAGAGATACAGCGAGCTATTCTTTCCAATAGTCGCACACACATCATTCTCTTGACCGATGGTAACACCTATGGCGACGAAGATCGCTGTATCAAACTGGTGCGGCAACAGCAAGAACGCAATATTGGGATAACCGCCCTGGGTATTGGCGATGAGTGGAATGAGGATTTGCTCCAGACGCTGGCGGCGGGCAAAAACAGCCGCACCCACTATATTACAGCGGCCCAGGATATTACCCGCGTGTTTACCGAAGAAGTCCAGCGTATTCATGCTATCTTTGCCCACGATGTCCAGTGTTTGATAGAGTCGCGCAACGCTATATCGCTGCGAACGGTAGACCGCGTACAGCCCTATATTGAGTCCATCGAGATGAAAAGCGACCGTGACTTGCGCTGGTTTTGTAACCTGGGCGACTGGCCCGACACCGATACCCAGGCGTTTTTGCTGGAAATTGTTGTGCCCCCGCTCGATAGAGGGCCCCATACCCTGGTGCGCTTTACGTTGCGCTACGACTTGCCCAACGCGCAGCACCAGCAAAGTGATGTGACGTTGCAAGTTGCTGTCCAGGAGGATGCGCCCAATAGCGTGATTGAAGAAACCAATCCCATCAAACATTGGCTGGAACGGTTGACGGCCTATCGGTTGCAAGAGCGGGCCTGGAAGAATGTAGCGACTGGGATGATTAAAGAGGCGACGCAGCAGTTGGAGATGGCCGGGACGCGCCTGTTTGAAGCCGGCGAGATTGAACTGGCCAATACCCTGCACACCGAGGCGCAGCGCCTGGCCGATTCGGGCAGCGCGACCCCCGAAGGACGCAAACGCATTCAATATGGCACCCGTGGGTTGATGAAGGATTCGGGCCAATAGGCGTTGTGCGAGGCATATACCCTATGCAAATCTGTAGAAATTGTGGTAGCCGACAGCTTGACGGAACCATTTTTTGTAGCGAATGTGGCGACAGTCTTCCCCAACAGCAGCAACAGCGGCAAACAACCGCCTCACTGACGCAAAACCAGGCCGACTTTGACCTGCCCGACCACGCCACGGTGATACCGGCCCCCGAACCGCTCCCTCCACTGAATGATACCCTCAATCTGGTTGTCTTGAACAGCGGTCGCCGCCTGATGTTGGCATTCGACCGTCCCTTGCTGGTTGGGCGTACCGACCCGAAAACGGGCGAAGTGCCCGACGTTGACCTGGGGCGCGATAGCGGCTATGACGCGGGTGTCTCGCGCCGCCATGCCCGTATTTTCAAGCAGGAAAATTACTGTGTGCTGGAAGATTTGAAAAGCGCGAATGGAACGTTTATCAATGGACGGCGCATCTTGCCCCACCAGCCGATGCCGTTGCAAAATGGCGACGAAATCCGCTTTGGAAAGCTCTTGCTGCGGGTTGAGTTTAACTGGTAGCCCGCCGCCGGGCCGGGCGGTGGGGGGGGGGCGATGGGCCGGGCGGTGAAATGATAAACCACACCCCAAAATGGGCGTGGGCATGCTCAAAAATCAACGCTATCTGGTATAATTGAAACAGGTAATAAGGACATGCTACCCTCGTGCGTTGGGCCCGGTTTGCCGGTCTGTGTCGAACCATTTTTTGCGTAGCATGGCCTATCCTGTGTCTGCGACCAGAAACTTGTGGTACTATATAGTATCAGGGAAAAGGGACATTACTTTTGGTAGCCAACTATCGAGCGTACTTGAACGCCACCTGACGCTGTGCGACGTGTCAACCAATCGTGTGGCAAAAGTACCGCTCATACCCAGAACCTATGAGCTATACATTATTTGAGGATGGTCATATTTCGAGCCCGGCTGGCTACCGTGCCACGGGCGTTTCCGCCGGACTGAAGGGTGGCTCCAGGGCCCGCGATCTGGCTCTGGTCTATTCGTTGCAGCCCTGTGCCGTTGCTGCCATGTTTACCACCAGCACCACCAAAGCCGCCCCCGTCTTTTTTGATCAAGCCATTCTAGCCCGCAATCTGGAAGGTATCCGTGCGGTGATGATCAATGCTGGCCAGGCCAACGCCGGCACTGGCCAACCCGGTCTGGCTGACTCGGTTGAGTGTGCCAAGATACTGGCCGACGAGCTAGAAATCCCCCGCGATAGTATTCTGCTGATGTCCAGCGGCGTTATCGGTGTGCCCTTGCCCATGGATCTGATGCGGGGTGGTATCAAGCGGGCCGTCTCCGAGTTGGACAGCGGCGGCGGCAAGCGGGCCGCGCTGGCCATACTCACCACCGATACCCAACCCAAAGAACGGGTGTACCGGGTGCATCTGCGCGAAGGGCGGCGCATTACGCTGGCCGGTATTGCCAAAGGCTCGCGCATGGTGCATCCGCGCCTGGCCTCCATGCTGTGCCTGATGACCACCGACCTGGCCATTGATCAGCGGTTGCTGCATCGCTCGTTGCAACAGAGTGTGGCGCGCTCGTTCAGCCGCATTACCATTGATGGCGATACCTCCCCCAACGATACCGTCATCATTCTGGCCAACGGGGCCGCCGAAGGGGCGCCCATTGTTGAAGCCAGTTCGTGGGAGTATGGCGCGTGGCAGGAATCGCTGGATGCGCTGACGTCCGACCTGGCCGACCAGATTGTGCGCGACGCAGCCGAGAGCGGCAAGGTGATTCAGGTGACGGTACATGGGGCGCTCAATGAAACCAGTGCGCGCCAGATTGCCCAGACGGTGGCAAGCTCTACGGCGGTGCGTGATGCCTGCCATCAAGGCAACCCCGATTGGGGCGTCGTCCTGGCCGCTATCGGCGCAAGCGGGGTGGAAGTGCGCCCCGAATTGCTCGAAATTTCTATTGGACACCTCTTGCTGTTGAAAGATGGCATCGTGACCTCGTTTGATGACAGTGACGCGCTCCAACTCTTCTCAGGCCCCGAAATAGAATTTACCATAGATCTCCATCTGGGGGCGGGTTCGGCGGTGATGTGGACGTGTACCTGGCATGAAGAGACGCCCCATGCATGAACCACTACCGCTCTTCCCCTTGAATACGGTGCTCTTTCCGGGGGTGTCGCTCACGCTCCACATCTTTGAAGACCGCTACCGCTTGATGATACGCAACTGTCTGGAAAAAGAGACACCCTTTGGCATCCTCTTTGTCCAGGACACCACCACGGTTTCTGAGCTGTCGCTTGTGCGCAAGGTTGGTACCATTGCCCAGATTAACGCTAATGTGCGGCTGGAAGATGGCCGCTACCTCATTGCCACGGTGGGACAACATCGCTTTCGGGTACACGAGGCCCTACAGCGGGCGCCCTACTTTATCGCTACCATCGAGCTTTTGCCCGAAGAGCAAGGCGCCCGCCTGGGGCCCATTGCTCGCCAACTGCGCCATACCTATGACAACTACTGGCGTTCGGTCGCTTCGGCAACGGGGACGCACGATCAGGCGGAGGATCTGCCCACAGACGATGTGTCTATGGCCTACCAACTGGCCCACCGTATGCAAGTAACCACCGAACGCAAGCAACGCTGGCTGGAAGTAGACTTTTTTACCCGTACCAACGAAATTATGACCATGCTCCAGGCCGAAATGTCGCTGCTGCCGCGGCGCGGCAATGATGATGCCGCGAGCGGTATGCGTTGGCCCTGGTCATGGAATTGATTATTTCGCCTATCCTATGATTATTGGCTCCTGTGTTATTACCCTGCACATTCCCGCGGCCCATTCGCTCAAGGAAAAACGCCAGGTCATCAAGTCGTTGATCAAGCGTGTGCAAAACGAGTTTAATGTTTCCATAGCGGAAGTGGATGCGCAGGATTGCTGGCAGCAGGCGGTGCTTGGGGTGGCGTGCATCTCGACCTCGCAGCGCCATGCGCACAGCCAGTTGGAAGCGGTGGTACACTTCATCGAGCGGCAGCGTCCCGATGTGCCGCTGGCCTATTACGACATAGAGATGCTCTAGCAGTAGGGAGAAACGCCACCCTTGACCACTGCTCCATCCCCACCCACCGCGGACTCCGCGGAGCCGGCCCCGCCGCCGCGGCGCTCGGTGGTAAGCTGGATTCTCTACGATCTGGCCAATACCATCTTCTCCATGAACATTGTCTCGCTCTACTTCTCGCTCTGGGTCGTCAATGTCATGGGCGGGAACGACGCCGACTATGGCTTTGCCAATAGCGCTTCAATGGCCGTTATCTTCCTGCTCTCGCCGCTGCTTGGCGCACTTACCGACCAGGCCCCGCGGCGCAAGCCCTTCCTGATCGGGTCAACGCTGGTTTGTGTTAGTTGTACGCTGCTGTTGGGGCAGTGGGGGTTGCTGCTCTCGCTGGCCTTCTTTGCCGTCGCCAATATTGCCTACAACGCCGGCCTGCAATTTTACGATGCCATGCTGCCCGACGTCAGTACCGAGGCAAACCGTGGCCGCATTGGCGGTATTGGCGTGGGGGTGGGCTATCTGGGCGCGTTCCTGGGGGTGGGCATGGGGCAGTTGCTGCTCAAGGATGTGGAGTTGTTGCCGCTGGCGCAGCAGTCTAGCCGCTATGCCACCGTGTTTCAACTAAGCGCCGTGCTCTTCCTGCTCTTTGCGTTGCCCTGCTTCTTCTTCGTGCGCGAGCGCTGGCACCCCGACCGCCACTTTACGCTGGCGTCCTTTGGCAAGGCCTTCCAGCAAGTCCAGCACACGCTGCGGTCTAGCACCAGCTACCCTGGCCTGGTGCGCTTTCTGGTGGGGCGCTTCTTCTATACCGACGCGGTAAATACGGTCATCGCCTTTATGGGGATCTATGTCACCAACGAGGTGGGCTTTAGCAATAGCCAGGCCTCGCTGGTGCTGATGGTGGCGATATTCTTTGCGGTTATCGGCGGTTTTGTCTGGGGGCGCGTGGTAGACCGCGGCGGCCCC
>DAOTUK010000227.1:0-15033 GCA_034437375.1 Chloroflexaceae bacterium
GGCGCGTGGGCCTATGACGACTGGCAGCACGTGCTACCGGACGATGGCAACCGCTATGAAATTATCCATGGAGCCGTGTATATAACGACTGTACCAAGCTCCTTTCACCAGTGGATAGTGACGCGCCTGATCCAGGTGGTGGTCTTGCAAGCAAACGCCGCTATGATTCACGACCGGCGTATCCATGGCGTCCCCGACCTCATTGTCGAAGTGCTCTCGGCGGGCAACCGCCACTATGACGAGCAGATAAAGCTGCACGCCTATGCCACGGCCGGCTTGCTAGAATATGCGATTGTTGACCCGTCCGCCCGCACGCTCAAACACTACCGCCTGCAACAGATGGGGCAGTATGCCGCACCGCACATTGCCAGCGAAACGCAGACCGTCGCGTTTGACTGCTTGCCCGATATTGTGCTGCCGGTTGGCGAACTCTTTACCGGTTCGCCCGATACCACCCTGTAATGCCTGTGATGAACGGTACAACGATGCGTGACGAAGCGCAGACCCAACCCGGCCCCCCCATCTGGGATGCCGTCGCCCAAACCATGCCCTTTGACCAGGTGGGGCGCTACCAGATGATACGCGAGGCTATTACCGCGGCCCGCCCCGCCCTCGGTGGGGGCTATCTGCGTATCCTGGACGTGGGCGGCTTTTTCCGCAACGCCTATGGACAGGCCATGCTCCCCATCCAGACCTTCCTCCCCGACGACGACTGTACCGTCATAGACCAGCACCCCGTCACGATGCCCGGCTATATCCAGGGTGACGGACGCCGTATCGCGGCCGACGATAGCGCCTTCGATGTCGTGGTTTCGTGCGATACGCTGGAACACATCCCCCGCCCGGATCGCCCCGCCTTCTGGCACGAACTGCTGCGCGTGGCCCGCTATGGCGTTATCCTGGCCGCCCCCTTTGCCACGCCCGAAGTTATCGCCGCCGAAGAAATTCTGTTTACCTTTATCCAAACTGAACTGGGCTTTGAACAGCCCCAATTGCAAGAGCACCGCACCTATGGCCTGCCTACCTTGTCCGAAACTCGCGCCCTGCTTGATGCGCACCACCTGGACTACCACGTCTACCCCTCCGGGTATCTACACGCCTGGCTTGTGCTGATGCTGGCCCGCCACTACCTGGCCGCCCGCACCAGCGACGTTGACACCCACCAGCAATGTGACGCCTACTATACCCGCTTCCTATCGCATACCGACCGGCGCGAACCGGCCTACCGCCACCTGCTGCTGGTCAACAGCCACACCGATAGTGCGTGGCTTGCGCTGGCCGACGCGGCCCTGGCCCCCACCCTGCACGATAGCCCACCGGAGAACCGGCCCGACTGGCGCGACCTCTCCGGCTGGCTACTTTCCCTGCTGGCGATGCCGGCGCACCAGCAGAGCCAACCGCTCATCCAGACCACGGCTACCCAGGCCGACACAATCCATGCGTTGCAGCACGCCCTGGCCCAACGCGATGCCCAGATAGCCGACCTGCACGAGCGTTGCCGCTGGCTTGAACAGCAGTCTAGCGACGCGCGGCGGGCTTTGTCTGCGGTCGAACAGGGGCGCATCTTGCGCCTGGTACGCTGGTTTCAACGCCGGCGGAGAAAGTAAGAGGAAGCGTATGGCCCGTATTCTTATCGTCAGTACGGATGTGGTAGATCGCGCAATGGCCGGGCCGGGTATCCGTGCGCTCGAACTGGCGCGCGTGCTCTCCGTCAAACATTCGGTGACGCTGGCTGTGCCCCGCAGTAGCCAGATACAACCCTTGGAATGCACCATTGTTCCCTACATCCCCGGTAAGCCGGGCGCCCTGCTTGAACTGCTTGACCATGTGGATATTGTGATAGGGCAGGGCTTTGTCTTTGAAAGCCACCCGGAACTGCTGGCCAGCGACCTGCCCATGGCTATAGATCTCTATGACCCGCTGATCCTGGAAAGCCTGGATCTCTACGCCGAAATGGAATTGCCCGCCGCACAGGCGCAGCACCAGCGCTACCACGCGCTCACCGCGGCGCTGCTGCGCCGGGGCGATTTCTTCTTCTGCGCTACCGAAACACAGCGCGACTACTGGCTTGGCGCTCTTACCACGGCCGGGCGTATTACTCCCGACCTGGTACGCACATCCGACCGCGACCTGCGGGCACTGATAGACCTGGTGCCGTCGGGCATTGCCGAATACCCCCCTATCGCGCAGGGGCCTGTACTGCGCGGGGTACACCCTTCCGTCGGTATGGACGACATTATTTTGCTGTGGGCCGGCGGCTTGTGGGACTGGTTCGATCCCTGTATCCTTGTCCGAGCGATGGCCGTACTTCAGAAAGAATGCCCGCATGTCAAACTCTGCTTCTTTGCCGGCGCCCGCCCCAACCCCGACGGCGAGCCCTTCCGTCCCCGCGCCTACCAGCGGGCCCATACCCTGGCCCAGGAGCTTGGCGTGCTGAACCAGAGCGTCATCTTTCTTGACCAGTGGATTGAGTATGAGGCCCGCGGGGCCTACCTGAGCGAAGCGGATATTGGCGTATCGGCCCATATGCCCGGCGTCGAAACGCGCATGGCCTTCCGCACCCGCCTGCTCGATTACCTCTGGGCCCGCCTGCCGGTGGTGTGTTCGGCGGGCGATAGCCTGGGTGAGGAGATAGCCCGGAGCGGGGCCGGTTTGCTCGTGCCCCCTGCCGACCTGAGCGCCTGGATAACGACCCTGCGGCGTCTCTGCGATAATGCGCCCCTCCGCGCAACTTGTCGCGCCGCCGCCGAACGCCTGGCCCAGCAATACCTCTGGCGCGAAGTGGCTCGCCCGCTGGCGACCTTTTGCGAAAGCCCCTACCGCACCACGCCGACCCGTTCAACCGCAACCATTGTAGCCCCCACCCCTAGAGATGAGCCGGCCATCGCTACGATGCCGGCTATCAAGCCGGGCACCGATCCCGCCTCGCTGGTAGCTTCGCTCTCCTGGTATCACACCATGAACCTGGGGAGTGGCATCGTAACGCCCGGCGCCTATGACCACCGCCCCTACCTGCACCACTACGGACTGCCCGACACGCTGCACGGCAAACAGGTGCTTGACATTGGCGCGGCCAGTGGTTTCTTCTCCTTCGAATTTGAGCAACGCGGCGCAGATGTAACGGCCACCGATTTGCCCGAATGGAACGACCACGACTTCGGCCCCAACTATCAACCCGACCAGTCGCCCGAAAAGGCCCACGTCTACTTGCATCGTCCCTTTGACGTAGCGCGGTACCTGCTTGGTTCGCGGGTCAAAAAACGCTATCTCAACATTTACGACATCGCCCCCGATACGGTGGGCATGTTCGACCTCGTGTTCTGCGGTAGCCTTCTCATTCACCTGACCGACCCCTTGAAGGCGCTCTGGAATATGGCCCGCGTCACGAGAGACAAGGCGATTATCGCTACCGTCATTACCACCGAATATGCCGAGCGCTCGCTGGCCTTGATGGAGGGCTACCAGCGCGGCGATAGCTGGTGGGTGCCCTCGCGCACCGGTCTGGAATTGATGGCCGCCTGTGCTGGCTTTGTTGGTATTGAATGGAAAGGCGCGTTTTATCTAGACTATAGCGACGGCTCGCGCGGCCCCTACCATGGCGTTCTGCACGCCTACAAAACAACCGAGAACTGGGGCCCCGATACGGTACACCGCAACACGCTCATAGAGCAGTATAAGCAACGCCCCCCCACGCCCGACACTGCGGCGCTCCTGGCCCGGCTTCAGGAAAACCAGCAACAACTTCAGCACTACCAATCCCTCGTAGCGGGGTACGAACAGGGCCGCTTCATCCGCTTTATGCGCTGGTTCCACTGGCTCCGAAATAAAATACGTAAACAGGGAAAGAGTTTTCTATGACCCAGGAACAGACAATCTCCGCCCCCCGCCTGATCATCATTAGCCACGACCGCGTGGGTATGCACATGGCCGGGCCGGGTATTCGCTATTGGGAGATAGCCCGTACGCTGGCCGCCCACCAGCCGGTGACGCTGGTAGCGCCCCACCCGATAGAGCCGCCGCCTGGCGCATGGCCCGACGCGCTATCGTGGGGTACGTACGAGTGGGGCAATGCCGAGTCGTTGGAAGAATGGCTGCGCCATGCCGATGTGGTGCTGGCCAATGGCCACGTCCTGCCCGCCCACCCCCACCTGGCCCAGGCCCCCCAACCGCTGGCCCTCGACCTCTACGACCCCACCCTGCTGGAAAATCTGGAACTTTTTCGCACCGCCGCCCCCGACAAGCGCACCATCCGCACCCAGGAGGATACCGCCTTGCTGAACCAGCAACTCCAGGCCGGCGATTTCTTCCTCTGCGCCACGCCCCGCCAGCGCGACCTCTACCTGGGAGCGCTGATGGGGGCCGGGCGTATTACCCCCGCGCTGGTTGATAGCGACCCCCACCTGCACCGCCTGATAGACGTTGTGGGTTTCGGGTTGCCCACCGAAGCGCCGGTCAAACAGGCCCCCGCCCTGCGCGGTGTGCTTGAGGGTATCGGAGCAGATGACCCCTTGCTGCTCTGGGCCGGCGGCCTGTGGGACTGGATGGACCCGCTCACGCTGGTGGAGGCGATGCCCGCCGTTGTCGCCCACCACCCTACCGTGCGCCTGGTTTTCCTGGCCGGCCGCCACCCTGGCAACGACCACCCTATGCAGATGCCCGCCACCACCCGCGCCCGCGCCGAAGCGTTGGGCCTGCTCGATAGCCATATCTTTTTCTATGAGCAGTGGGTGCCCTATTACCAGCGCGCCGATTTTCTGCTGGAAGCAACCGTGGCCATATCGTTGCACCGCGACCACCTGGAAACGCAATTTGCCGCCGTGCGCTCCCGCATTCTTGACCACCTCTGGGCCGGCTTGCCGAGCATCATTAGCGATGGCGACCCCGCCGCCGCCTTGCTGCACCAGGCTGGTGCGGCCCTGGTTGTGCCCCCTGCCAGCAGCGCCGCCCTGGCCGAAGCGATCACCGAATTGCTGAGCGACCCGGAGCAACGCGCTGCTCAGAGCCAGGCCGCCCGTACTCTGGCCGCCACGCTCACCTGGGAACACCAGACAACCCCACTGGCCCGCTTTTGCCAGCGCCCCTGGCGTACGCGCCCCGATGCCCCCGCCGCTGCGGAGGACATCCCCGCCCCCCAGAGCGAAGGTGCGCACGAGCGCGACAGTACCGCTCCCCCGCCGCCCGCCTACGAAGAAACGTTGCAAGCCTGCCGCGACGCGGCCCTGGGGGTGCAGGAGCAAAGCTGGCGCTTACAGGAGATGCCGGTGGCCGGCGGTAAGCTCCAACCCCTCCGCCAGATCTTAATAGACCAGATAGTGCGGCCCTACCTCGTGCCGCTGATAGAGCAGCAGCAGGCTTACAATACCGCTATTCTGCGCTCCATGTACGCGATTAACGAAATGTCCGACCATCGCAACCACCTGCACACCAACCACGCACAGTATCTGGAAAATATTGCCCAGGGTCTGCGCGAGTATATTGCGCGGGTTGAGGCGCACGGCGCGGAGCTTGGACAGCGCACCTTCCACCTGGAAAACCTCTCGCAAGGGTTGCACGAATACATTGAACGGGTAGAGGCGCACGCCGCTGAACTGGGGCTTCGCACGCTCAACCTGCAAACCGACGTGAGCAAGCTGCGCGAGAATGACCGTATGACCCGCCAGCAACTCTACGACATTGCCGATCAGCTTGCGGGCCTGGAGGATGCCGATACCCAGATACTCGCGGCCCTCCGCGATGGTGTCCCTCCCGAAGCAATATCCCCCGCGTCCCCCGACGCGGATAGTGGACGAGAGGAGCAGGAATTACCATGAAGGTAGCAGTCCTTATCCTGACCTGGAACGCTGCCGACGCCGCCTTGCAATGTTTGCAATCGTTGGCGCAACAGACCCGCCCACCAGACAAGATACTGGTGGTAGATAACGCTTCGCACGATGGGACGGTCGAAGGGATACGGCGACAATTTCCGGAAATAACGCTTATTCGCAACTCGCGCAATCTGGGCTTTGCGGTGGGGATGAATACGGGTATTCGCGCTCTCCAACAACTCTCCGACCCGCCCGACATTGTAGCCCTGCTCAACCAGGATACGATCCTTGACCCGCACTGGCTTGGCGAACTGGTGGCCCCTTTCGAGCAGGGGGCGGACATTGGCGCGGTGGGGTGTAAATTGCGCTATCCCGACGGCACTATCCAGCACGCCGGGGCGCGGCTCGATTGGCCCCGCGCCATCGCCCACCACATCGGCGCTGGCGAACCTGACAGCGGCCAGTATGACGAAGCACAACCCTACGACATCGTGACCGGCGCGGCCATCGCTCTGCGCCTTGCAGCGCTCGATACCGTAGGTCTCTTCGACCCCGGCTATACCCCGGCGTATTACGAAGATACCGACCTTTGCTGGCGGCTGCGCCACCACAACTACCGCATTCTCTACGCCCCAAAGGCTACGCTCACGCACCAGGAATCGCTCTCGCTGCGCGATGAGACACGCCGAAGTAGCTACTATAACCGCGGACGGCTCCGCTTTATCCTCAAGAGCTATGCCATAGCCGACATCCTGGGCGAATTTGCCCACAGCGAACGGGCCTTCATTGCACAGCACGGCCACCGCCGCGAGGAGCGGGCCCTGCGCTGGGCCTACGTGGAAACGCTGCTGCGCTTGCCCGATATATTGCATGCCCGCAACGCCTTTTACCCGCCCACGACGGCCCAGGAAACCGAGGAGTTGACCCGTCTGCTGCTGGATTTGAAACAGGCGGTCACGATGTCTATGTACCATCGGGCCCAATCAACACTGGATGCTTTTTATACCTATGAATAATCAAACGCTCTATAATGCCCACTACCACCTGCTGCAACCCGTGCCCTCCCCGACCACGCATGGGGAATCCTTGCTGCTGCCCATCCAACTGACCAACCCCGGCCCCATCCCCTGGTTTATCCACGGCCCCCACCCCGTCCGGCTCTCCTACCACTGGCAGACCACCCAGGGGCAGACCGTCGTGGATGATGGCCTGCGTACCGGGTTGCCGCAACCCGTGCCGCCCGGTACGCAGATTACCGTGGAAATGCGCGTAGAATCGCCGCCAGAGCCGGGCGACTACCAGCTTGTCGTAGACCTGGTGGAAGAGGGGTTTGGCTGGTTTTCCGAAAAGCAGGTGCCACCGCTCGTATTGCCCGTGACCTGCCAGCCGGCCAGTGGCAAGCGGGCCAGTATTATCAATGGGAATTGTGTTATTCACGACGCGGTGGGGAACCATGTCGTCGCCCAGCTCTACGCCTTGCGCAACGCTGGCTACCATACGCTGCTTATTACCGAGCACATAGATGGACGCCTGCCGTTGGACGTGCGCCGCTCGGCGGTGGCGCTGAAACTGCCCGATTTGCACCATCCCGACCGACGCCACCAGTGGGTGACAAACCACCTCTTCTCCTCCGACATTGTGGTGCTGACCTATTCGACCTATTATCAGCTCGCTGAGGTGATCAAGCAGATACGCAACGCGCCCATCATCTTCGACTACCACGGTATCACCCCACCCGAATTCTGGGTGCCCAACACGCCCGGCTACGACGACCTGGTACAGGGCTACCGCAATATTACGTTGGTACAGTATGCTGATTATGCGATTGCGCGCAGTGGGTATATGCGGCAAGAGTTGCTGGCCACCGGCTTGATAGCCCCCGAAAATGTCTTTGTCACGCCCCTGGGTATGCCAGAGGAAGCCTGTCCCACCACGACGCATAGCCCCGAACCGGAACCGGAACCCGACGCGGCCCTGCGTGAACGGTATCACCTTGACGGCAAGAAGGTGTTGCTCTATGTGGGGCGGATGGCCCGCAATAAGCGCCTGACTGACCTGGTGGAGGCGCTGGCGCTGGTGGTAGAGCAGCACCCCGACGCGGTGTTGCTGCTGGTGGGCGACAACCAGTTTGGGTCCTACCGCGAGTATGCCAGCGAGGTGCAGCAGCACGCCGAGGCGTTGGGCTGCGACCAGCACCTTATCTTTACCGGCCAGGTGCCCCGCCTGGAACCGTATTACCGCCTGTGCGATTTGTTTGTGACGGCCAGTTTGCACGAGGGATTCTGTATGCCCGTGGTCGAGGCGATGTCCCACGGTAAACCGGTGGTTGCGACCAATATCACCGCCTTGCCAGAAACGATTGACGGCGGCGGCTTGCTCTGTGAACCGCGCAACCCGCCCGAACTGGCCCGCAATATCATACGCTTGCTGGATAGCATCGAGCGCCCCGCCGATACGTCCCGCCTGATACAGACCCCCGCCACCGACGAAGAGCTTGCGGCCCTGCGCCAGCGTCCCATTGTGCTGGTGTCCCCCCGCTACGGCTTGGAGATTATTGGCGGTATGGAGCGACACCTGCGCGGGTGGGCCGAGGAATTGACCGCACGGGGTTACCCTGTCGAAGTGTTGACCACCTGTACCGCCGATATGGGCGACTGGTCGAACCACTTTGCGCCCGGCGTCGAGGCAATCAATGGTGTTACGGTGCGCCGCTTTGCCACCGACCGAGTGGAGGCAAAATACTTCCATCAGGTGCAGGGGAAAGCTAACCGCGGCGAATATGTCAGCCACGATGATGAGCTGGATTTTATGCACAATAACCTGCGGAGCAGCGCTATGGAGGCGTACCTGCGCCAGCACTCCGACGACTACGCCTGCGTCATCTTCGGGCCCTACCTCTTCGGTACAACTTACTGGGGTATGCAAGCTGTCCCCGGCAAGGCGCTGCTGCTGCCCGGCCTGCACGATGAACGCGCGGCCTACTTCCCCATCTTCCGCGAAATGTTTGAAGGTTTCGATGGGTTGCTCTTTAGCACCCGCGCCGAAAGCGAACTGGCCTACCACACCCTGGGCGTCCAGAACCCCCATTATACGCTGGTGGGCTATGGCTTCGCTCCCGAAACGAATACCGGCAACGCCCAACGGTTCCGCGCACGCTACGCTATCCAGCAACCCTATCTGCTCTATAGCGGGCGTCTTGAGAGCGGTAAAAACGTGCCCTTGCTGCTGGAATATTTTACCCGCTACAAGGAGCAGTACCCCGGCCCGCTGGCCCTGCTCCTCACGGGGAGCGGCGATGTGCCTATTCCCGACCGCCCGGATATTATCCCCCTGGGGGTCTTGCCCGAAGAGGCGTTGCCCGATGTGTTTGCTGCGGCTCTCGCGCTCTGTCAACCCTCGCTCAACGAGGGGTTTTCCATTGTGATTATGGAATCCTGGTTGCAGGGCCGCCCGGTAATGGTACACCAGCAGTGCGCTGTGACCCGCGACCATGTGGCATGGAGCGGCGGTGGCTATGCCTTCAACGATTATGCGGAGTTCAGCACGGCGCTGCACCGCTTGCTGCACGACCCGCACCACGCCGATAGTCTGGGCCAACGCGGTATGGCCTATGTGCTGGAACGTTATACCTGGGATGCGGTGATTGATCGCTTGCTTCAGGGGATTGTGGCCTTGACGCGCCCCCGCAGCGAGTATCGCCGCCTGGCGCAGCGCGGTATCCAGCGCTCGCTGGCCCTCTCGCAAAAGCGCTTCCGCGATAGCTTTGTGCGCGTGGTCAAGCAGGCGCAGGAGGCCCAGACGGTACAGCTCAGCACGTTGCAACAGCAACAACTCAGCCAGTTGACACAGGTAGGGCTTCACGAGTATACTATACAATCGCGTTTGCCAGTCGTTGGGAAGTTTGTTGCGTGGGTGCGCCGACAGATGACTGCACACCTGAAAGAACCCTACCTTGACCCGATGATAGCGCGTCAGGAAACCTTTAATACGGAGTTGCTACAAACGTTGTTGCCGCTGCTAGAGCACAGTATGTATGAACAGCGGCGGCTCAAGCGTGAAGTAGCGATATTACGTGAGCGCCTTGCCCGGCAGCACCACGACGAGAGCCGCCCATACCGGCTTGACGATACCCACCAGGACATTGAGTCGTAAGGGCCGCAAACGGTCAGAAACTATCAGGAAAACTGGTCAATGACTGTTCAAAAGTCCAATACGAAAGGCTATGCTACCTCTTCCGGCTCCATGACCACCCCATATCCCAAAACGTTGTTGGTATGGCATACCATGATCCCTCCGGCGCTGGTGTTTGTTGCGACGGTGTTTTGCGTCTTTTTCATCACCCAGTTGCGCCACGCCGATATTGCTATTACCGCTCGTAGTGAGTGCGCCGAGTGCTACCTGAGAAATTTTGGTGCGCTTGAACGCAACGATACCGACGTGTACCGTTGGTCACGCGAGGATGCCGCGCTGATCCTCGATGGGTTCTGGGGGCGGCCGGCGTTGCTGCGCGTCCGGCTGACCTCCCCGCGTCCGCCCGACGCGCCTCCGGCCGAAATGGTATTCTATAGTGGCTCCCATACCAGTGGCCCCTTTCTGGTCGAAGGGGATACCTGGCGTACCTACCATGTATTGCTGCCGCCCATAGATAAAGACACGGAGAAAGTACAGCTTATTGCTGTGCCTTTCAAGGAGAGCGCTATATCAGAAGGCGGCGTCCGCCGTACGTTAGGGGTGGCTCTCAGCGACCTGCACGCCACGTTCCCAACCGCTGTTCCCTGGCGCTGGCCCGATTTCTGGTGGCTTATGGGGGTAGTGTTGCTACCGCTGCTTACCTATGCGCTGGTCTTTACAACCGCCCATTTCCTCTGGTCAAAAGTGAGCGACTCTGGCCACAACCGCCCTGGTATCACTGCGCTGGCGCTGGTAGCCGCCATAGCAACCCTCTATCTTGCGGGTACGCTGGCTATGGATTATCCCGCTGGCGCAACCGTTACCCTGGAAACGCTCTACGCGGTGGTCAAAATACTCTTGCTGGCCAGTGTGATTCCCCTGCTGATACTGCCATGGATACGCAGCGCCCGCATTCAGCTTGCCACATGGAGTCGCGCCGACTATGCCATTGTTGCAGGACTGGCGGGTGTGGCCTTGCTCATACGCATTATCTTTCTGCCGGGTATGGTCTGGCAACTCTGGGCTGACGATTTTACCAGCGGAGTCTTTGCGCTCGAAATTCTGAAGGGCTCCTTCCCCATCCACTATGACGAAACCGGCACGCTCTCATCCTACCTGCTGGCGCCGGTCTTTGCTCTCGCCGGCCCCTCGCTAACCACGCTACTGGTGCTGCCGCTGTTCCTTTCAACCCTGCTTATCGTGGCCCTCTATGGTATCGGGAATGATTTGTTTGGGCGGTGGGGGGCGCTTGCCGCCGCAAGCTGGCTTATGCTCCCCCCCGCCAACGCGATGCTCTGGACGATAAAACCGCAAGCCTCCTACCTCGACAGCCTCACGCTCTCGACGCTGGCGTTGTGGGGTACTATCCGGCTCTTCTATGGCTCCCCCTCGCGCAACCAACAAATTGTCCTGATGGGCAGTATTGCGCTGGCCCTGAGCCTGGCGCTGTGGGTCAATATGGTCATCGCCGCACTGGTTCTAACGTGCGTATTTGTCGCTCTCATCAACTGGAAACGCCTGTTGCACCTGTCCCCTGTTGGCTATGTGCTTGCGCTGATCATTAGCGTGACCATCCTGATAACGCTCTTCCTGCCGGCCCATACCCACGCAGAGCACGACAAGGTGAACGTTATCTTGAAACTCTCCTCGGATACCCGGATAGAAACAATGCTCGATGTGCTCCTGCCCGTCCTGCTGGGCCTATCACGGCCCTTTGGGCGGGAGTCTGCGTCGCTGTCCGTCAGCGCGGTACTGGTTGTGACAACGTTCCTGGCGGCTATCGCCACCCTCTATCACGCCTTTGTCAAGCGTACCCACGCCGGGTTGATAGTTTCCTTTCTGGCTGTGACCACGGTAGTAGCTTCGCTCTTCTCGCCCTTCTTTGGCATCGTGCGCTATGTCTTTCCGCTCTATGTGGCTATCCCCCTGGCGTTTGCGGCGCTGGCAAGCATCATTGTGCGCCAGCGCTATAGCCAGTTTTGGGGCCCGGTGCTGCTCGTCATCCTGCTGGCCGCCAATACATCGAGCGCGTTGGGCGATATAAACTTGCAAACCACCTATATTCGCCCCGAAGCGGAGCTTGTCCGTGTGTTACGCCAGCACGACATCCGCTATGTGTATACGTCCTACCTCATACGGCGCGGTATTACGCTGGAAAGCGGCGGCGAGATTGCCGTATCGTCGCGGGTGGGGCCGGTGCGGGTGAGCCTTATTCCGCGCGAGGATGCGCTGGTCGAGGCGGCAAAGGGGCAAGACACCGCCTTTATCTTTAGCAAGAATGGGTATGCTACCCCCGATTTTGAACACTATCTGGAACAAAACGAGATAGCCTGCGAACGTATTGTCGTGCTTGACTACTACATCATTTATAACCATTGCACCCCCTTTCCCGACATTGCCGCGCTGGTAGACACGATGCCGCAATCGCTGCAATCGGAACAGACCCGCTTTACCGAAGCGGATAGAAAAACGTATGTGATGAGCGATGATGACCCGTGGATACACGACATACGCCAATCTGCATCACACGAGGAGCCATAGGCAGTAGCCAGGATTCGCTACGGAGGAGTTTTTTCATGCCAACGCCCCCACACGCAATATCCGTTGTTGTGCCAGCCTACAACGAAGAAAACGGTATCAGTCCCGTGCTCCAACAACTTTCTGACATCCTCGCCCAGAGCGGGTGGGTTTACGAAATTATTGTGGTCAACGATGGCTCGAAAGATGGCACAGCCGACATATTGAAAGCGCGTACCGATATTACCCTGATCAACCATCCCACTAACCGTGGCTATGGCGCGTCGCTCAAAACCGGTATCCGCCACGCCAACCACGACATTGTTTGTATTACCGACGCCGACGGGAGCTATCCCAACGAGCGCATTATCGAACTGGCCACCCATCTGTTGTCCAACGACTATGATATGGTGGTCGGCGCCCGTACAGGCGAAAACGTGGCTATTCCGCTGGTTCGTCGCCCGGCCAAATGGGTTATTGGTAGGCTGGCCAACTTTGTCGCAAGCTACCCCATCCCCGACATTAACTCCGGCTTTCGCATCTTCAAACGTGCGGTCGGGCTTGGCTTTGAAAACGTCCTGCCCAATGGCTTTTCCTTTACCACTACCATTACCTTGAGTATGCTCGTCAATCACTACCTGGTAGATTATATTCCCATCAACTACCATGCCCGTATTGGTAAGTCGAAAATTAAGCCCATTCGTGATACGCTCAACTTTGTACAACTGATTATGCGTATTGCGCTCTACTTTGCCCCGCTCAAGGTCTTTATACCCTTAAGTATGATAGTGTTATCGCTGGCCCTTGTCGTGGGGCTCTATACCCACCTTGTTTTGGGGAAATTAGCCGATGTGATGACCATGTTTCTGGCAATGTCTGCTATTCAGATAGCGGTTATCGGCTTGCTGGCCGAGTTGATTAACCACCGGGTACCAAGCCAATATCGAAAAGAAAGAGAATGAGGAGATATGACCACAGATTTGCGCCATGTGTATGCTCAGAAAGCGCTTGTCCAGCTACCACGCTTGATCGGGAACCAGGATCGCAACCCCTATTCGCCTACGTATGGCTGTTTCCACCGCGATTACTGGCTTGATAAAACCTCCGACTTTCCCGACGCCGTGCGCCAGTTTGCGGCCCAGGCCCTCGCTATTGCCTATGCCCACCCCATGCCGGGCAATATCTACCACGGGCAACCGAAAATTGCCGAATGGGCTATCGCTGGTCTGGATTACTGGGCCCGCCTTCAGCACAAAGACGGCTCCTTCGATGAGTTTTATCCCTATGAGCGGGGGTGGGTGGGGCCCACGGCCTTTACCACTTTTACCAGTGTCGAAACTTACCACCTCTTGCATACGGCCATGCCCGACGATGTGGCCCGCCGTGTGCGCCACGCCATCCGCCAGGCCGCCTACTTCATTATGGCCGGCGAGTCGGAGGAAGACCACCTGGCCAACCACCACGCGATGGCCTGTCTGGCTGTCTGGAAAGCCTATGAATTGTTGGAAGAGCCGGCGTTGAAGGAGGGCTACGACAAGCTCTGGCAAGGCTTTCTTGCCTACCACCACCCCGAAGGATGGTCGCGCGAGTATGATGGCGTAGACCCCGGCTACCTCTCCGCAACTGTCTCGTTTCTCTCCAAAATCTACCAGAGCAACCCCGACCCGGCCATCCTCACCGTGTTGCGCCAGTCGGTCGAATTTTGCAGCTACTTTGTCTATCCCAACGGCTTCTATGCCGGCAGTATGGGTAGCCGCAATACGCTGCACTTCTACTCCCACGGCTTCGAGATTATGGCCAATACTATCCCCCTGGCCGCGGCTATTGCGGAAAAGATGCTCCAGGCGCTCGAACAAAACAAACTTGTGCCACCGGAGATTATCTCCGACCGTTACGTCGTCTATCGCGTGCCCGAATTTCTGCAATCCTACCTGGACTATACCCCCCGCCCGGAGACGCTGCCCCATCTGCCCTACGAGCGCGAACCCTTTAGCCTCTACTTCCCCGGCGCGCGTATCTTTGCCGCCACCCGCCCCGACGAGTATGTGCTGGCCAACCTGGCCAAGGGCGGCGTTGTCAAAATATTCAACCGCCACACCGGGCAGTTGCTGCTGAACGACTGCGGCTTTATCGGGCAACTGGAAGACGGGCCGGTCGTCACCTCGCAATGGATAGACCCCGACTATATATGCAAGGCGAATGATCATGGCTTCCAGGTGCGCGGGCAACTGCATGCCGTCCCCTCGCACAAGCTCTTCACCCTCACCAAAAATATTATCTTCCGCAGCGTGCTGCTGGCTCTGGGGTGGAACCCCACCTTCTCCCATATGCTCAAGGGCAATATCCGCAAGGTACTGATGCTCGGACGCCGGCCCGTGGGGGTGCGCTTTAGCCGCCGCCTCCAGATGGAGCAAGACCGTATCACGATTACCAGCCAGCTTGAGAGCGACCAGACCGCCCACGTGACGGCCCTGTCGCTCGGCGATGAGTTCTTTGTGCGCTACGTTCCCCAGAGCCGCTACTTCCAGGCGCAGGAGCTTGA
>DAOTUK010000228.1:0-4139 GCA_034437375.1 Chloroflexaceae bacterium
CCGCACGGAACATTCGAGACGAAGGCATACGGCTTGTTGGGGCCTGAGCACCAACCGTCCCCGGTTGTGGCTACGTCGGGACGTAAAAGACGCTTATGGACTGCGTGTAAGCCCCGCGCTTGAGCGGGCGGTGCAGGTGGAAGTAAGAATTTCAGTAGGTGTGCAAAGCGTACTTTTGAGTACCTTTGAACACGTAGAAAGTAGCAGGTATCCCTATGCATCAGGCTCCTGAGCCGAAATCGTGTCAAACCCGCCATGCCATTATCCTGGCGGCGGGCGAGTCCACCCGCACCCGACCACTCACCCTGCACCGTCCCAAACCACTCATCCCCTTACTGGGGCAACCACTGCTGGCCCACATCCTCGATGAATTGGTCGGCTTGATAGAGGAAGTAACGCTGGTTGTCGGCTATCGCGCCGACGACATTCAAACCCACTTTGGCCCGAACTATCGGAGTATGCGCATACGCTATGTCCATCAGCACGAAGTCAATGGTACGGCCGGGGCGCTCCTGACCGTCGCCGACCATGCCCAATCGAGCGGCGAAACCTACCTCGACGCCCCCTTCTTCTTGCTCTACGGCGACAACCTTATCAGCCGCAGCGACCTGGTGGGAGTCTGCCAGCATCGCTATAGCCTGGCCGGCCTGCGGGTTGAAGACCCCCGCGCCTTTGGTGTGCTGGACATTGTGGACAACCGCGTCCGGCGCATTATTGAAAAGCCCGACTCACCCCCCCCCGAAGCGCTCGCAAACCCCGGCATCTACCACTTCGACGGCCAGGTCATTCCCGCATTGCGGTCTATCGCCCCGTCGCCCCGTGGCGAATATGAGCTCACCGACCTGATCGAAGCAATCGCCGCAGACCATCCGGTGAGTTACAGCTTATGCAAGGGGCAATGGGTACCCGTCGGCAATCCGTGGGAAGTATTGATCGCCAGTGCCTTTCTGTTGCAGCAGCGGGCCGCGCATCGCTCCGAAATTCACCCCGACGCAGTGTATCCCGATTGCCAGATGAGCGGCTCTGTGGCTATCGGGCGGGCCACCATTGGGGCCGGCTGTACCATCAAAGGCCCCGCGTTTATTGGCGACCATGTGACGATTGGCACCGGCTGTACCCTTGAGCGCGTTGCGATAGAGTCGGGCGCCACCATTGGCGACCATACGACTATCGAGCGCTCGCTGATCGGGCCTGGAGCCCGCGTCGGGGCCAATTGCGCTATAGCCTATAGCGTGCTGGATGACAACGCCCGCGTGGGCCCGGGCACACGCTTACTTGCCCACCGCTTTACTGAGATAGAGCCGGCCGCGTTTACGGCGGGGTTGCTCACCAAAGATGTTATGCAACGGCGGGGAACGGTCGTCGGGCCGGGGGTGGCGCTGCCTGGCCGCTCAACCCTGGGAGCCGGGAGTGTGCTCTTCCCGGAGGAGTAGCCAGTAACCGGGCGCGTTGGTTGGGTCATACCACACAACCACACCCGCATTCGAGCGTGAGCGTTACGGAGGAGAGGTGGCGTTTAACCCCATCGCGGCGAACGTGCAACACCAGGAGCGTATAGGGGTTAAACACCACTACATCCTTGACGCCCTGCGCCAGATAAAACTGGGGCCCTATCTCCATATCCTTGGCCTCATACCCCTTGCTCACAACCTCTATCACCGCCTCTGGCACCAGCGTAATGGCCTCTTCCTCCTCATCTGGTTCGCGGCAAAAGATGGAAATATCCGGGCGCTTGAGCGACCCATCAGCAAAGGCGATATAGACATCGGCGGCGTGCAAACAACCACAACCTTCTCCCCCGCCCGGCTCCTCTGGCGACAGAGGCGCAATGGTAGCCCGGATACGGTCTACGGCCCGCTGGTGTTTCCAGACCGGGTGTGGCTCCCAGATAGGCAACCCGGCCACTATCTCTAGCCGAATACCCAACGCATCCGCTTGCAGCAATCGCCGATCCATCACTATTCCCCCTTTCCCAGGCACTGAACACAGCCCCTTTCCCTCCATTGTAGCATACCAATGACAGGTGATACGGGCGGAGGAGCAACGCCGCCCGCTCCCCCGCTCCCCCGCACCGCCCGCTCCACCCGCTCCGCCCCCTTACTCCCGCTCCTTCAACAACTCCTCCAGGTCACGCGGGTCTATCTCCAGCAACCCCTCCGGCAGCGGCAAATTCGGCACCGGCTGCGCATCGAAGCGGTCAACATAATCGCGCAGATAAAACACATCGGGGGAAAGGGATTCTGCTTCATCGCGGGAATAGATAATCAACGCCTCGCGCCCATCCACCATCACCGAACCGATGGGATCGTAGCCGTCGGGAACAAAGAGATAGCCCTTGGCTTGCACCGCAAAGTAGTAGTGCGGCTCCCCGCCGCCGCGCTCCCCATCGCGGATATACCATGTGGTGATGAGCGACTTCTGGTTGCTGTCATAGTTGCCATCCAGCATCCCCTCGCGGTAGAGTTCGCCTATCACCTTCCACCCGTCGCGGTGGGGAAAGCCAAAATAGCCGCCGCGGGGGGTACGGTCGCCATAGCTCGCCAGGTAGAGCGGCGGCCGCTCCAAGGGAAAGCGGCGCTCGTACTCCGGTTCTTGCTGCACAAAAATCAGCAGATGATAGGGCAGTGTGAGGACGAGCAGCACGGCTCCCCACACCACCAGCGGCGACAGGAGCCAGCGCTTCCGCCGCGCACCGAGCCAGCGCACCATCTGAACCAGCGCAGACACCAGCAAGAGCACCGCGGCCGGGTGCATCGTGTAAAAATGCGTATTGGGGTCGGCTATCAAAAAGGACTCGGCAATAAAGGGCACGCCAAACCAGAGCACCAGCAGACGCAGGGGGGCCGGGGTAGCCGGCGAGAGCGCCAACCCCGCAAGCGGCAGCGCAAACGCAATAATCGCCGCGTTAAACCGGGGCAACTTGAACCACCCCGGCACCCACCCCATCACCACCGCGCCAGCCACGAGCAGCAGCGCCAGCACCACCCCCACCACCCGCGGCCGCCCGTAGCGTAGGAGCCACGCCGCCAACACCGTGACCAGCAATACGGCATAGGTCACCATCTGAAAAGTCGTATTGTAGAAGGTAATGAGCGGGTAGTATTCAAGCAAATTGTTCAGGCTCAAGCCGGTAATATCGCGCTCACCAATACGACGATTCAGCAGATAATCTATCGTGCGTTGAAAATGCTCGTGCAGCACAAAGGGGACATAGAAACTGGCCAGCAACGCGCCCCCCACCGGCATGGGCCATTTCAACCCATCCGCCCACTGGCGCAGGCGCCACCCGCGCCGCACCCCCCCGGCCAGCACAAGCCACGCCATCACCGGCAAACCGAAGATAGCGTCGTAGTGGCCCATCAACCCGACGGCCACACTGGCCGCGGCCAGCGTGAGGTAGCGCCGGTGGTCGGCTCCCTCGTAAAAGCGCCAGCACGCCCACACCCCCGCTATGGTGGTGAGCAACACCACATGCTGATATTGCACAATGCGCGAGAAGGCAATCATAAAGCCTTCCAGACCCAGGAGCGCCACCACCAGCACCCCCGCGCCGCTACTGGCCAGCAAACGCCGCGCCAGCACAAAACATCCTACCAGACAGCCCATACCAGCCACGGCAAAGGGGAAGCGGGCCGCCCACTCGTTGACGTGGCCGGTCACGACCATAGGCACCGCCGCCAGCAATATCTCCATCGGCCCCTTGCGATGCAACAACAGAATTTCGTCTTGCCCATGGAGGAGCGCCGCGGCCATATGGATCACCTGGCCCTCGTCGCCCTGAAATTCGGCGCTGCCCAGGTGGGCAAAGCGCACAACCCCCGCCACCCCCAGAACCACCAGCAATAGCAGCAGCACCGGCGCGGGTATCGCCTCCTCCTGCAATAGAGCGGCGCTATCCGGGGTACGGCTATCGCGCCACAGCAGCATGCCCCCGCCAACACTCAGCACGTCGCACACCAGCAGCAGCGCCCACCATGGCACCGCACCCGGTACGGCCTGGATGGGCAGCAACAGCAGCGGCGGCAGCATCACCCACCCGCACAGCGCCAGGAAGACCAGACGTACCCCGCGCTCGTGGTGGCGGAAGAGCCAGACCATCAGCAGCGCCCCCGGCATCCCCACCAGCACCCACGCCACCG
>DAOTUK010000229.1:0-11894 GCA_034437375.1 Chloroflexaceae bacterium
TCCCGCTCTCCCGCTCTCCCGCTTCCCCTGCAACCCCCGCCCCCGCCCGAACGTCTTACTTGCAACCCCTCTCCCAGTTGATGACCCCCGCCCCATGCCGGGCTTCCCCCTACGGCTGCGCCCACGGCAATGCCAGAAAGGGGGTGATGAAGCGTTGAAGCGTTGAAGCGCGAAAGCGTTGAAGCGAGCAAACATTCCAACGCTCCGTCCGCTTTGCGCTCTCCTGCTCAGGCGCTCGTGAGGCACGCCGCGCCACACGCTGGTGTCGGGCGTCGTCGGGCACGGCGATAGCGCCGACTCCCCGACGCACCTCATGGCCCTGAACCTGGATGGGCAGGTGGTGGTGCTGGAACTGCCGGGGGGCGACGCGGAACAGGTGCGGGTGCTGGCGGGGCCCTACCTCTTCGGCGACGACGGAGCCTACGAGGTGCCGCGACTGGCGCTGCACGACATGGATGGGGACGGGACGGATGATCTGGTGGTGACGGTGAAGGGGGAGCTGGTGGTCTATCTGAACAAGGAAGGCACGTTTCGGCTGCCCTCAAGCGAGGAGCGGGCTGTGCTGGAGGAGGTGCGGGATGGGCGCGAATGAACACGAGTGGAGCGGGGGAGACGCGGGGTGGCGGGGGCTGCCCCGCGTTGCTTGTGCGGTGCGGCTCCGTCTTGTCGTGGATGCCTATAATGCGGAACGGGCCGGTATCTGGTAGCATCAGCAACTATTTAACCACTACCCACGAAAAGCGCTGGCTGTCACAGCCGTGGCGCTCTTGAGCGTCCCAAGTGCGATTGGCGTGCAACAGGCGCTTGAGCCGACACGCGGGACCATCGCCAGTTGGCTGGCTGCGGCTGGCTTCGAGAGCGTCTACCTGTCAACGGCGCTGCTCGTGCTTAATGGCCACCTGCGGGTCTATGCACAGCGCGTGGCACTGGCGGCGGTGAGTACCGCCATCCTGCTCAATGTGATTGCCGACTACGCTATGCGGGTGCCTGGGGGGTTGAGCAGCGGCACGACGTTTATGGCCACGTTCGACTGGCTTTCGTTGCTCCTGTCGGTCGTTGAGAGCCTGCCGCTGGCTGCTCTCGCGTATGCGATGGCCACGTTGCTGCATCGGCTCTCCGAGGTCAACGAGCCAGACGCCGACGCCAACGAGCGCGTTGGTACGATACCAACCAGCGTTGATACGATGATCGAGGCATTGACGGTGCGGATCGAGGCACTTGAAACAATGCCAACCGATGCCAACCAGGAGATGGCGTATAGCTGTCCCCATTGCGGTACAGAGCTACCCAACCGACAAGCCATAGCCAGCGCGGTACGCCACGGCCATTGTCGGCATTGCAAGCCAGGGTTAAATGGAAACGGAAATGGACATACTGAAGAGCAAATTTCAGAAATGGAGGTGCTGGCGTGATCAACAAAGGGTTTCTGAGCTTGATTGACCTGAGCTTGAACATTCAGCGCGGGTTGTTGGCTATTCGGGGGATCAGCGGCGGATTGGCAGCAATGATGGCGGTTGGGTTGACCATCGTGGCGTGTGGCCTGGCTCCGCTGGTCTGGTACTTCGATCTGTCGTCCACAGTGGACTATGCCGCGCCGCTCATCGAGCAATTGACACCGACCCTCCCCGCAAAGCTCGTGGCGGTTTCCTCGTTTGTGGTGATGTTCGTAACGCTGCTTCCCACCGTGGTCGAGTTGTTTTTCCCGCGCATCGGGGAGAATGTCCAGGCGGTCGCGTTCCTGGTCTTCGGGTTCAGCGTCGTAGATGCTGTGACCGATTGGCCACGGGTCGTGACCGTGATGGCGGCGTATCGTGGCGGCTTCGAGCAGTGGGGACTGCCAGGAGTGATTTTCTGGGTTCTCTTACACCCCATCTTGCTGGTATTTTCCACGTTCCTCTTTGAGCTACTCTTTTGCCTTTGCGTGGCACTGATCGCGGTGCTGGTGTTCAAGATTGCCGCGCAAGAGCAGCAAGGACGCAAGGCCGCCGCCGCACGGGAGGTGGGTCAATGACGACCGTGAACGAGGAGCGACCCGCCATTGACTTGCTCGATTTCTGCTTCATCACTGCCGGCGCAGCGTGCCCCCCACTGCTGTTGCTGGCGGTAGGGCAATGGGTATTGCGGTGACAGTGGGCCTGGATGGTGCAGACACCCATGGTACTCTTGTAAAGTAGCAGGGTGTGTCGTAGGCACTGTGGTATAATTTGGTTTTATACGACATGTACCTTGTAAATCCTGAAAGGACTTCCAAAGATGGACTTTTTGAACCAGGTGCGCGATATTGCAACCCGAATCCCCAAGCAAATCGAGCATATTCAGACTGAAGAAGCGACAAAGACCGCATTTATCCTTCCATTTATAGCGGCTCTTGGTTACAACGTTTTTGATCCCACAGAAGTAACCCCAGAGTACACCGCCGATGTTGGCACGAAGAAGGGTGAAAAGGTAGACTATGCCATCTTGAAGGATGGGGAGCCTATCATCCTTCTGGAATGCAAACACCATGGTATTGATCTGGGAGAGGTGCAAGCCTCACAATTGCACCGCTACTTTCATGTTACGAAAGCTCGTTTTGCGGTGCTGACCAATGGTATTACCTATCGGTTCTATACCGATCTCGTGGCTCCTAATCTCATGGACGAAAAGCCGTTCTTTGAGTTCAGTATGCTGGACTTTAACGAGCGCGATGTAGATGAGCTAAAGAAGTTCTGCAAAGCAGTGTTTGATGTTGGAAGCATCCTCACCACAGCCAGCGAACTGAAGTACACCTTCGAGATTAAGCGTCTCCTCGTGAACGAAATGCAGACGCCTTCCGATGAGTTTGTCAAGTATTTTGCCTCGCAAGTCTATACGGGGCGAATGTGGCAGTCGGCTATTGAACAGTTCCGTCCCATTGTGCAAAAGGCGTTTCGGCAATACATCAATGACCAGATTAGCAGCAGGCTCAAGTCGGCTCTGGGTAGCAGTGAAGATGCGGCTCCTGTAATGACTGAGGAAGCGCCAGAAGCGCCAGAAACAGCAGCAGAGGAAGCATCACCAGAAGCGAGTAAGCCGAAAATATTCACGACTCAGGAGGAGGTTGACGACTATAACATTGTACGGGCTATCTTGCGAGAGAACGTAGACGTGAAGCGGATTGTCATGCGTGATACCCAGACGTATTGCGGCGTTCTGTTTGATGACAACAACCGCAAGCCAATATGCCGACTCTGGTTCAATCGGGCACAGAAATATCTGGGTTTATTCGATGGCGACAAAGAGGATAAGGTATCCATTGACGATGTGGATGGCATCTATCAGTACACCGAACGGTTGAAGGCAACGGTGCAGAAGTATTTATGATGAAGAGTATATGTATGCTAAAACCGCCCATGAAGTGCGGGAGAAATTAGCAGAGAAGCGACAGGAGATTAACAATGGGGTCAATCTCTTTGCCGGCAACCCGACCGTACAGCAATACCTTGCCACCTGGCTTGAATACACCGACAAGCCTGAAGTGGCTCCCAAGACCTATGCCAGCTATGAGGAGACGTGCCGAAACCGCATCACGCCGTATGTGGGGTCTATAGCAACCCTGATTGTGTTGTAAACCCTGGGAGCGCGTGCGTCCCGCACGCATGCGGGCAAGATGCCCCCCGCATTCCCAGGTAGGTCATTTACGAGCCACATGAGATTGCTATATCAAGCTAAAGACCCTGAAAGCAGAACACGTACAGCGTATGGTGGTACAGCTACAGGAGAAGGGCTATGCACAGCGCAGTGTGCAGTATGCGGTGGGGGTGCTGTCTAGAGCGTTGAACAAAGCGGTGTTGTATGGGCATCTCTCGCGCAACCCTGCACAGCATGTCAAACCGCGCCTTGAGCGCCGCACGATTGACCCATTAACGCCAGAACAAGCACAGCGGTTCCTCGACGCGGTGGAAGGACACCGCCTGGCACCACTCTACCAGGTCGCGCTTGGGTTAGGTTTGCGGCAGGGGGAAATCATCGCTTTGCGCTGGTCTGACGTTGATCTCCAGAACCGCCGTCTGCACATCCGCGAATCAAAGACCGATGCCGGGGTACGCACCCTTGTGCTCCCCCTGAGCCTGGTTGATACGCTTGGAGAACACTGGCGCTTTCAACAGCAAGAGCGCCTGGTACAAGACGTGAACTGGAAAGAACACGGGTTGGTCTTCCCTTCAGAGGTGGGGACGCCGCTGTCGGCTCGTAATCTGGTACGCCACTTCAAAGGTATTCTGAAGAAAGCAGGCTTGCCAGAGAAGGTTCGCTTTCATGACTTGCGGCATAGCTGCGCCTCGTTTCTGATAGCAAAAGGCGTGAATCCCAGAGTTGTGATGGAGATCCTGGGACACTCGCAAATATCGGTGACGATGAACACCTACGCGCATGTGTTTTCAGACGTACAAGAGGAAGCCGTGGAAGGCGTTTCCGAGCTACTGCAACGTACAAAAAAAGCACCTTAAAAAAACTTTGGCTAGAGTTTGGCTACTTTCTGCCGTGGGAACAACAAAAGCCATATGCACGATATGGCTTTGCAATGCTGGTGAGCCGGGTGGGAATCGAACCCACGACCAGCGGATTAAAAGTCCGATGCTCTACCCCTGAGCTACCGGCCCACGCGCATTATAGCGCATCTCCCCCCACTTTGCAAAGCCCAGACACACCAACCCTCGCGCCACAACACCGCCTCACCCCTCCCGCGTATCCTCCATCTTTTGCAACAACGCCGCCAACTCCTCCTGCTCAAGCTGAATAGCATACAAAAGCTGTTGCAACGAAGCCACCTCACTATGTTGCAACGTGTGGTGAGTCTGCCACTCCTGCTTAAGTTGCGTCAACTCCTCACCCTCCGCAATCGTCAAGACACCGGCTTGCTTGCGTATCAGGAGTTGGTTTAAACGAATATGTTTCTGATTTGACCATGCCGTCATACCCGCATTCCTCCTCTCGGTGTCTGGTACCCTCGCATCATAGCCCCCACGCCGCAAGCTAAACCACGCGCCCAAACTGACGCTCTAACTGGCCGGGCGTCAATAATATCATAATCGGGCGACCATGGGGGCACGTGTGCGGATTAGTACAACGTTCAAGCTGTTGGAGCAACTCGCGCATCTCTTCCAGCGCCAATACCTGCCCCGCCCGTACCGACGTATGGCACGAAAGCGTCGTGAGCATCGCCTCGCGCCAGTCGTCGGGCGTGCTACCACCGCTGCCGCTCAAGTGGTCGGCCACCTCCGCCAGCGCAGACGACAGCGCTTCCAGATGCAGCAATGCCGGCAAGGCCCGCACCCGCACCATCCCCTCGCCCCACGCATCCAACGCAAACCCCCATTCCTGCAAGACAGCACTATTGTTCAGCAACACCGCAACCGCGTGCGGAGGCATCGTCACCGTCTGCGGCATAAGCAACTCCTGCGATTCAAGCGCCCCTGTGCCGCGCTGCTGCATCAACCGCTCATAGGAAATACGCTCGTGGGCCGCGTGCTGGTCTATCAGATACATACCGTCGGGCGACTCGGCCACAATGTACGTCAACCCGACCTGCCCAACAATACGGAGTGGCGGCAAGCGTGAAGAGGGCGCATCGTCCCCCGGCTCCCGCTCCGGTACGGAGGTATCCTCTGATACTGGCGCAGCCGCAGCCGCTGGCTCGGCCGGCGGGAGCGCATCACCATCGGCAACCGGGGCGGCGACATCCGCTGTGGTAGCGCGCTCATCTGGGGGCAAGGGAGTATCCAGGGCGGGAGGGGAGAGCGGCTCTTGCTGCTCCTGGGCCGCGCCGGCAACCGGGCGGGCCCCAACATCCCATCGGCTATGCTGCGTATCCCAGGCCCGCCGCCCCACCTGCCACGCTGCCCCGGTTGGCTCCGCAGCGGGCGAAGGTTGCGGCCCCATCTGGCGCACCTCAAAACGGCGGGGGGCATGCTCAGAAGCCCCGGAAAGCTCATCCCAGGTCTGCACGCCGGCCCCCTCTAGCAGCGCCTCGCGTATCGAGCGCCCCAGAAGGCCCGTCACCCGCGACTGATAGCGAAAGCGTACCTCACTCTTCGTCGGGTGTACATTCACATCTACCGCGCCGGGGTGTACGCGGATGTCCAGCACCGCCAGGGGATGCTTCCCCTTCATCAGTAACGTATGGTACGCCTCTTCCATCACATGCAACAGCAAGCCACGCGCATTGACGGCCCGCTGGTTGACAAAGATATGCACATAGTTGCGTGAGCTGCGCGTGAGGCCGGGCGGCGAAATTAAACCGCGAATGGTGATCGCGTCGGTGCCGTCGCCATGACTGACGTCCACCGGCAAAAGCTGGCGGGCCACATCCAGTCCGTACAGCTCGATAAGCACATCGCGCAGATCGCCATTGCCACTGGTTTGCAGCGCAAGCCGCCCATCTAGCAACAGCGTAAAGCGAATATCCGGATAGGCCAGGGCATACTGCTGGACAACCAGACTAATGGCGCTCATCTCGGTCGCGTCGGAGCGCAGATAATCGCGGCGCACGGGGGTATTGTAGAAGAGATGACGTACGCTCATACTGGTGCCTGGTGAACATCCCCGCGGCATCCGGGCCTGCACCTCGCCGCCGGCAATACGCAATTCGGTGCCCACCTCTTCCGTAGGCGTGCGCGTCACACAGACCACCTGGGCCACGCTGGCAATACTGGGGAGTGCCTCGCCGCGAAAGCCCAGGGTATGAATATTCCAGAGGTCGTCGGCGCTCCGCAGCTTGCTGGTCGCATGGCGCATAAAGGCCAGTTCAACCTGCTCGGCAGAAATACCGCACCCGTCGTCCTGTATCTTCAATTCGCGCAGACCGCCGCCGCGTGCGTCAACCGTGATAGTTCGCGCCCCGGAATCGAGCGCATTTTCCACCAACTCTTTGACCACTGAGGCCGGCCGTTCTACAACTTCACCGGCCGCAATCTGGGCGGCTACCGTCGGGTCTAAAATAGCAATCGTCATCATAATCGCTTATCTCGCATCACCGGAGCATCCACCTGGGAAGTCCGCACAATAGGGTCGCATGACGAAGCTGCGAAATTGGTATCAGTATACCATACAGGCCAGGAGGCATGCCCGAAGAGCCTTTACCGCGGGTGGGCCAGAAGTTTTTCCGCTCCTGGCGCACTTTTGCACTGCTCGATATGCGCTACCCGGTGTAGGCATCATGGGCGTGGCGTTGCTGCGGGGGCGGGGATAGAATGATCAGAGCGACCAGTTATCCTATCCACCCGGCCAGTTGCACTCTATCCATATGCCTGATACCAGTATTCCCTATCAAGCCTATACTCAATCTAAAGAAGAGCACATCGAATAATCGCTTTTGTAGCATAAGAAAAGGATAGGATGACCATGACAAACATAACCCTTCGCCCGGCCTCGGTGGTCGGTGTACCGTCGGTGGATGGTTCGGTTTCGGCACACTCCTTTCAATACCGCCCCCTGCGCTACCTGGCCCTCACCTTCCTGGCCACCTTTACCCTCTGGTTTGCCGGGGCCTACATGAGCTTTCAGGAAGGGGGAGAGGGACTCTACCTCCTCCTCATGCTATCGGGTATGATGGCCCCCTTCTTCGTTGCCCTGTTCATGATGTTCACCTCCTCCCAGACCGGGATGAAACGCGATTTCCTCAATCGGCTGTTCAATCCGCGCCTTATGCACTGGTCTATGCTGCCGGTCATGTTGCTGTTGATGCCATTGGTCGTCCTTGTCTCCATCGTTCTTTCGTTACCCTTTGGTGGCTCGCTGGCCCAGTTGCAACTGTCCGAAGGCTTCTCCTTTTCCTACGGAGCGGTTCCCTCCTTGCTCCTGCTGATGCTGGCAGCGATCTTCGAAGAGCTTGGTTGGCGCGGCTATGCCTTCGATAGCCTGGAACAGCGATACCCCTACCTCACCGCCGCGATCCTCTTCGGCGTTGTCTGGTCGCTCTGGCATGCCCCGCTTATCTTTGTCCATAACTCCTACCAATACGAGATTATGCACCAGAACGTCTGGTATGCCATCAACTTCTTTGTCGGTACCGTCATTCTGGGCATTATCGTCAGTTGGGTATGTAGCAAAAACCACAAGAGTATTCTCGCGGCAATAGCCTTTCACTTCATCATCAATATCTCGCAGGAAGCCCTCGCTATCACCCAGACCACCAAATGTATTGAGACAGTGGTACTGGCCGTGGTGGCGGTTGGGCTCATCGTCATAGACCGCGACCTGTTTTTCTCGAAGAAAGCACCGCTTCCCCCAGATACCCGTGTCGCTTGATACGGGATGGGTGATTGAGCAACGTTGATTGTGTGGTACCCCCTGGGAGCGTGGGCGAGCGGCCCGCGTTTCCAGGGACGAATGGACAAACGACGGTAGCTTATCTGTGTATCAGGAGACACCTATGAGTAATACTCATCAAGGGCAAGCAAACCATTCCCTCCGGAATGTCTTGTCGCTCCGCGATTTTCGCCTGTTCTTTGTCGGGGTTTCCACCTCCTTGCTCGGTGATCAATTTGCCCTGATAGCCACGCCCTGGCTTGTGCTGCAACTCACCGGCGACCCGCTCGCGCTCGGCCTGGTCTTGGCGTTGGAGGGCGCCCCCCGCGCCCTCTTCATGCTGTTTGGGGGGGCCGTAACCGACCGCTTTTCGCCGCGCCTCGTGATACTGGTGGCGGATATTGTCCGTCTGGTGCTGGTTGCTCTGATGGCTGTTGTGGTCTTGAGTGGCATCGTCCAGATGTGGATGCTCTATGGGTTTGGTCTGGGGTTCGGGTTGGTAGCCGGGTTTGCCGTCCCGGCGGGTAATAGTATGGTTCCGATGCTGGTAGATGAACAAGACGTGCAGGCGGGCAATTCCATGGTTATGGGGGCCGGGCAACTGGTCGGATTTATGGGGCCGGTCGTTGCGGGGATTCTCATCGGCACCTATGCCGGCTCACTGGTCGGGGTCGGGTTGGCGTTTGGCATTGACGCGCTCACCTTTGCGCTCTCGGCCGTAACGTTGCTGTTGATGCGTGGCGGTGGTTCTCTCCTTACACCCGCCGCGGCTACCACACAGGAACCCATCTGGGACGCTATCCTGGATGGTCTGCGCCTGGTATGGCAAGACCCGGCGTTGCGGTTGATTGTGCTGGTTATTGCGGCGCTCAACTTCTTTTTTGTCGGGCCCATTCTGGTGGGTATACCAGTGGTCGCTGATCAATGGTTAGCAGAGGGAGCGATGGCGTTCGGGTTGCTGATGTCGGGCTTTGCCGGGGGTAATCTGGGTGGCTTTCTGTTGGCCGGGCTCCTTCCGCGCCCAACGGGGCCGGTGATGCGCCAGATTCTGCTGGCCCTGCTGGCTCTGTTTGGGGTAGCCCTGGGTATGGTCGGGTTCATCACGAATACCTGGGTGGATGTCGGGTTGATGCTGCTGATCGGCCTGGGTAATGGATATATGACGATTATGTTGTTTACCTGGATACAGACGCGCACGCCCCGCGCTATGCTCGGACGTATGATGAGTGTGGTAACGCTTTCTAGTGCCGGGTTGGTGCCCATCTCGCAGGCGCTGGCGGGGTCGCTTGGGGCGTGGAATGTGACGGTGTTGTTTGTGCTGGCGGGCGGGTTGATTGGCGTGGTGACGCTCTGGACGGCGGTTCAGCCGGGTCTGGTGACGTTTAGCGAGAGCCTGGTGGGGAATGCGTGATACCAACTCCGTAGGTACCTATCGCGGGACACTTTCCCACCCTTCCCAATGGTATAATAGGCGTAGAGCTTACGGGAACCATGGACGAGGAGTATGGGAGATGACTACCACGACGGATACGTACGATAGTCCCTGGAAAGAAGCCATCGAACGCTACTTTGCTTTTCTGATGGCGCTCTTCTTTCCGCAGATGTACGCAGCGATAGACTGGACGAAAGGCTATACCTTTCTGGACACCGAGCTTCAGCAGATCAAGCGCGACTCCGAACTGGGCAAGCGTATGGCGGACAAGCTCGTGCAGGTGTACCTGAAGAATGGCGACCGGGCCTGGATCTTGATTCATATTGAAATCCAGGCGCAAGAGGTCGCCATCTTTGAATACCGCATGTACATCTATCACGCCCGCATCTTTGACCACTACCAACGCGAGGTGGTGAGCCTGGCCATTCTGGGCGACGATAACCCGCGCTGGCGGCCCGACACCTACCGCCACGAGCGGTGGGGGTGTGAACTGACATTCCGCTTCCCGACGGTGAAGCTGTTAGATTACCGCGAACGGTGGGAGGAATTGGAACAGAGCGACAATCCCTTCGCCACCATCGTGATGGCGCATCTGAAGGCGCAGGAAACGCGCCACGATGCGCAACAACGCGGGCAATGGAAGTTCACGCTGGTGCGGCGGCTGTACGAGTTGGGCTACGAACGCGAGGACATTCTGGAACTGTTTCGGATGATTGACTGGCTGATGGGGCTGCCTGAGCCAGAGGAAGCCCGATTTCGACAGGAAGTCAAGACGTATGAGGAGGCACGGAAAATGAAGTATGTCACGAGTATTGAGCGCATGGGCCGCGAGGAGGGCCGCGAGGAGGGCTTGCAGCAGGGCCTTGCTCAAGGCTTGCAGCAGGGCCGCGAGGAGGGCCGCGAGGAGGGCCGCGAGGAGGGCCGCCTTCTGGAACTGCTGGACGGCATCGCGCTGGCGCTGGAATTGAAGTATGGCGCGGAACACCCGTCGTTGCCGCAGATGCTGGCGGCGCTGCGTGAGCAAACGGACGTGGAGCGGCTCAAGGCGTTGCAGGCGGCTATCCGCACCACGCCGACGCTTGAGGCGCTCTGGCAGACGCATGCGCCCGACCCGGCGGCGGAGGGGTAGCCAGCGCGGGAAGAAACCTCCTGGGAGCGCAGGCGAGACGCTTGCTCCGGGGCGGGCAAGATGCCCGCGCTCCCAGGAGCGAAAAAACCATTTGACAAACCGCCCACCCGGTAGTATCATGCGGAAAGTGCCAGAGGAGCGTTCTTAACTTTTGGGGTACATTTGCAACCAGGTTGCCGAAGTGGCGAAATTGGCAGACGCGCTACGTTCAGGGCGTAGTGAGCTTACGCTCATGTGGGTTCGAGTCCCACCTTCGGCACCACACCCTTACTTTGGGGAATAGTTTAATGGTAGAACGCCTGACTCTGGATCAGGTAGTTGGGGTTCGAATCCCTGTTCCCCAGCCATGGTCTTAAACCAGTTCCTCGCCAGGGGGCGGGGTTTTTCATTTCCTGATACGGGCAGGTAGTCTCTCAAGAGGTCTGGGCTATGAGCGAAGAATTTACCATCACCGAGCGTGAGGGCCAGTTTATCTACAAAGACGGTGAGCTAAGCATTACGCTCTACGAAGACGGAATAGCTATTCATGGGGCCCGCGATCCATTCGCCAACGAAACCTGGAACGTCCTCTTTGGGGTAGACGTCGCAACCGGGCTGAAGCGTCTCTTTCGGAACCCCGACGTTGCAGAACGCCTACTGTCGTCTGAACAGTAGGCGTGGCCGCAGCGCAAGCACCAGAACCCGGAGGTGGTGGAACCTCCGGGGTGTCGGTGCTGTAACGTGTTTCTCAAGGAGCTTACCAGCCACCCGCGCAATGGAACATGGATAATTCCACAGACATTAACATATCCCCCTCTCGCAGTATCTTGATTCGTTTCCCCTTCTGGTCTGGCTTTAGCATCACCTTGCTGCTGATTATTACCCTGTTTCTGTGTGTCTGGGGCGTGAGCTTTATTCAAAACCTCACCGGCGGCGGAGCAAAGCAACTGGCTGAGGAGCAGACCGCCACTGCCAGAGCTACTGCCGCTACCATTCTGCCCACGGCCACCCTTACTCCCACGGCCACCCTCACCCCCACGCCGACCTATACCCCCACCCCCACGCCAACCGCTACCGCCACCCCTACCC
>DAOTUK010000230.1:0-13745 GCA_034437375.1 Chloroflexaceae bacterium
GGGCCTGGTGGGCAGCAATGCTCGTGTGGGTTCAAGTCCCACTCTCGGCACCAGGGCGATTAGCTCAGTTGGTAGAGCACCTCGTTTACACCGAGGGAGTCGGCGGTTCGAGTCCGTCATCGCCCACCACAACAGACCAGAACAACCGCAAACCTCTAGCCTTCCTTCCTTCCCCCCCCCATAACATAACTCAGGCACTGTAATCAAGTCCGACCTGGAAAACCAGGCCAGGTGATTCCTACCTATTCTACTTTATGTCAATTGCTGTATATTTTTGTTGACATAATGTTAATCTAGTCTACCCATGCTATGCTGGCCGAACCGTACCACACAGCATAGCAGACCGCGCGGAGCATGCCTCCCCCACGCAACCCGTCGGGGTCTGACCGGTCTGTTCCCTGCTGCCTCCCCCAACACGCCGGCCTTTACCCTGGTACCATCATCTTACCCGCCCCGCCCCCGTATGTATACGTGGCCCATATATAGCCATACGCCCAAATGTGCTTGACAAACAGCTTGTTATAATGTAGACTTATAACAAGCTGTTTATATTATAGTATGGGGGTTGGGCCATGAGCGAAGATATGGTTATTGGCGAAAGGCACGATCTGGTGACGGTAGGCGACGTGGCAAACGAGGTGGCAGCGCGGCACGTCTTTGGTGATTACCAATCACGCAAGCCCCAGAGTACGCTCACAGCGCAACGCAACGATTTGCGTTTGTTTGGGCAGTATCTTGGGGAGGCCGGTATGCAGACCGATAACCTGTTTACCACCCCGGCGGCCTGGGCAGGCATCACATGGGGGTTGATAGAAGGGTTCAAGCGGTGGTCTTTGCAGCAAGGCTATGCTATCGCCAGCATCAATCGGGCCCTGTCCACCATAAAACTTTATGTCAAATTGGCTTTTCAGGCAGGCGTCCTTGCCGAAGGAGAGCAGCGCAAGATCAAGAGCATCTCTGGCTATCGGGGGAGCGAAGGGCGCAATATTGACGAAAAGCGCCCGATCACTCGCATACCACGGATCAACGCAAAAAAGAGCACAATAACCCACATTGGCAAGGCCCAGGCCCGCGAACTCAAGCAGCAGGGCAACGATACGCCGGTCGCTCGCCGCAACACGCTCATCATGTGTTTATTGCTTGACCATGGCTTGCGGGTATCTGAGGTCGTGGATTTGAACGTCAGCGACTTTCATGTATCTGATGGTACATTCTCGTTTTATCGCCATAAAACAGACCGGGTACAACAGCACACTATGAGTAGCGCCACCTTAAATGCAGCACGGGCATATTTCAGGAACGATGCGCTGGCCGTGGGCCCCCTGCTGCGGGCATCGCTCAAAAATGGCGAACTGGACAAATCGGGGATGAGTGCGCAGGCTCTTAACGCGCTGGTCGGCAAGCTCGGCAGAGCGGCGGGACTTGCCCGACTGTCACCCCACGATTGCCGGCACTTCTGGGCCAGCGCGGCCCTCCGCAATGGTTCCGACCTGGCGTCGTTGCAACATGCTGGCGGTTGGGCCAGTCCGGCTATGCCGCTCCGCTACGCTGAAGAACGGGCAATTGCTAACGAGGGTATCCGGCTTGATGATGAATAGTCGTAGGATGCAAAATGATTCCTGGGAACGCGGGTATCGTACCCACCCCGGAGCAGGTGTGAACACCCACCAACACCCGCCGTGTTGCACGAAGTTGCGAATCTTGGTAGAATGCCAGAAAGGATACTTTTTATAGGCAATGACTATTTTACCTGAACACCTGGAAGGAAAAGCGCATGCCGCGTGGCCCGCTACGTTCGTTGTTAGAACCGTCGCCCACGGGGGAAGACCGGGTTATTGATCTAGGGGGACAGGCGACCCATGTGTTTCAATTCGACGCCCCCCTGCCACTCGTCTACGACTATTTTACCGATGTCCTGGCCATCTTTCAATTTCTGCCCGACACGGTAGATGTCTACTCCTATGCTCCCGACCATCTCCGTCTGGTTATGGGCACAACCGACCTGCTTGGGTTTAACATGGCCGGCGTTTTCGATATAGCAACCGAGTTTGAGGCCGGTACCTATATCCGCGCTTTTCCCGCCACCAACGGGCCCGCCGTCCGCTTGAAAGGGTTGAGCTTCCCCGGCGAACTCTGGATCGAAGCAACCTTCGAACCCGATGGCGAAGAAACCCTGGTCGAATACCACTTTGAACTCTCGATGACCATACCCTTACCAGGGCCCTTCCGCCGTGTGCCACGACCGCTCCTGCAACAGATTGGGGAACGCGCCCTGGAAGTCAAAATCTCCAACATCATCACCGGCTTCTCGCGCCATATCGAAGTAGACTTTGCCCGCTTTGCCCGCTGGTCAATGGCTAATAGCTCGCTCGCATCGGATCAACAATCGTGAACCCCCGCGATGCCATACCCCACACCTCCAACGTTGCGCCATCCATATTCCCTGTCCCGTCTATCGGTTTAAAATCTGCCTCTTATAGCAAAAAGAATGGGTAAAAAAACTATGCCTGTCATACGGTCACTCGCAACCGCCCTTCCGCCCTACCAGATACACCAGGCGGAAGCACGTCAATTTGCCCACACACACTTTGCGGCATCCTTTCCCAATATCGAGCGCTATTTGCCAGTTTTTGAGCACGCCGAAATAGATACCCGCTACATTGTTGTGCCTTCGGAGTGGTTTCTTACCCCGCACAGCTTCAAAGAGTGTAACGACCTCTTTATCCAGTGGGCCCTGCAACTGGGCGAAGAAGCGGCGCAGCGCTGTCTGGAACAGGTGGGGCTTACTCCCCAGGATATTGACCATCTGGTGCTGGTGTCTACCACCGGCTTGTCCACCCCAAGCATAGACGCCCGCCTGATCAACCGGCTTGGTATGGGCACCCACACCCGCCGCACCCCCGTCTGGGGACTTGGCTGTGCGGGGGGCGTGGCGGGCCTCTCCCGCGCCTACGAATACGCCCGCGGCTTCCCGGGCCATCGTGTGTTGCTGGTCTGTATCGAACTCTGTAGCGTCACCTTCCAATGGCAAGATCTATCCAAACGCAACGTTATCGCCTCGGCTATTTTTAGCGATGGGGCCGCTGCGCTGCTGGTCGAGGGCGACGACGTCGCCGCCCCCCCCACCAACGCCCAACGCCCCGCGCCGCACATTCTGGGTACCCAGAGTACGCTCTGGCCGGATACGCTCAATATTATGGGGTGGGATATTATAGATACGGGTATGCAAGTCGTCTTTTCCTCGCGCATCCCCTTCATCGTACAAGACCTGATGCACGAGAATGTGAGCGAATTTCTGGCCCCTTACAACCTGAAAATAGATGACATCGCCCAGTTTATTTTGCATCCGGGCGGGGCCAAGGTGATACGCGCTTATGAACAGTCACTTCATATAGACCCGGAGCGCCTGGACAATGTGCGGCAGGTGTTGCGCCAACACGGCAATATGTCCTCACCAACCGTCTTTTTTGTATACGAAGCCTTCTACAAGCAGCAACCACTTCAGCCGGGTGAATACGGCTTGATGGTCGTATTGGGGCCCGGCTTTAGCAGCGAAATGGCCTTGATACAGGGGTGAGGCGAGGCGGCGCAAGGCGAGGAGGCACAAGGCGGGAAGCAGGGATCGTAGTAATCAACCAGATCTGGTATAACCCGGAAGAGAAGTTATGGCTGAAGAAAAAGTACAACGGGTTCGCATCTACCTGAGCGAACAGGATCAATGGGATCAAACCCCGCTTTACATTGCGGTATTGGAGCGGCTCAAGCGCGAAGGAGCCACGGGAGCCACCGCCGTTCATGGGTTGGCCGGGTTTGGGCCCGGCGCCGGCGCCGCGGCCGCCAGGAAAGGGCCGAGGATTGGTAGCACCAGCGCCCCGGTAGTTATCGAGTGGGTAGACTATGCCTCGCGCATCTGGCAAACATTGCCCTTGCTGGTTGAAGAAATGGTGCCCGACGCGCTGGTCACAACCGAAGGGGTCAACCTCTACCGCGCCCGGCTCAAGTCGCATGGCTTTTTTGGGGGCGAGCAAACCGTGGGCAACATTATGCAAGATACGCCCCAGGCGGTTACCCAATCGGCCACCCTGGGGAAAGTCATTACCCTGATGCTGGCCCACAAGCAATCTATCGTCCCGATTATCAACGAGCATAAAAAGATTGTGGGGGTCATTACCGAACTTGATATTGCCCGCCGTGCCGGGCTCAAAGTGCCCCTGAACCTGCTCCCGCTCCTGACCAGGGATGAGGGCAACGATCTATTGATGCCGATTGCCGGGCGCCCCGTTGGCGAGGTGATGAACCAGGAATGGCGCAGCGTCCAGTCGGGGGCCTTTATCCCCCAGGCCCTCGTGTTGATGATTGAATGGAGCTATGACCAGATACCAGTGATAGATCACCAGGATACCCTGGTCGGGCTTGTGAGTTGGTCTGATGTCCTGACCGCGGTTATCAAAAATCGCAAAAACAGCGCCGAAAGTAGCGGGGTTGAGTCTATCGAACAGCCCACCCCGGTAAGCCTGGTGATGCAGCAGAGCGTGCATAGTATCGCCATCAACCAGACCATGGGCTATGCCATGCAACAACTGCTCGAATCGCCAGAGCGCTATCTTGTGGTGGTAGACCAGAAACAGCATGTACAGGGGCACATTAGCGATGTGGGGGTATTTCAGCGCTTTAACAATATTGAACGCGCTCCCCTGCTCCGCGCCATCCAGACCGGCAAACCGCTCAAACCCACCGATATTCCCAACGCCAACAATAGCCTGGAACCGCTGGTCGAGCGCGAGACGCCTACACTCTCGCCCCGCGACAATATCACCGACGCCATCCAACGCTTGATTGAGTTGCGCCTGGATCGGGCCCCGGTTGTGGACGAGGAGGGCCGCCTGCTTGGGATTATCGGGCGGGGGGGGTTGCTGCGGGCCCTGGAGCAGGAGAGCGCGTAGCTGGTTGCAGAAAATACCGGTACCGTTCGTAACTATTCTACCGGCAGCACCACCACATCCCCCCCCGCCGCCGGCAGACGCGCCCCCGTCACCACATCGTAGAGCCCCATATGCAGGCGGTTGTCCCTATTCAACGCCGCCCCGTCCATGGGGATAGTATGCAACGAGACAAAGCGGTCGCCGGCCCGCCACTCCCGCGAGGGGTAGCCAATAGTATCGTGCTGTCCCACCAGACGCCCCGCCCCATCAACCAGGTGCAGGAACACGCGCAGCTCCCGCTCGGTAGGGGCCACAACCCGCCAGAAGAGCGCCACCGGCAGGCTCCCATCCGCCTGTACCTCCCCCACCGTGTAGCCCTCGCACATGGCCCCGCCAATGGCTACCTGCAAGGGCCGCGCTGGTGCCGGCCCCGCGGTCGCCCCGTCGGGCATATCCAGGCGCGTATAGGCATACTGGCCGTGCGCATTGACCACATTTTCCCCCGCCGCCGCGCTGAGAAAGGGACCGGCGCGCGCATCAACCGGCGTGGCCGGCGAAATCAGGTAGACACTGTGGCGACCCGCCTGCGCCAGTACCACCCCATAGCGTGCGTCAAACCAGCGAGCCTGCTCTGTGCGTGGCGCAAGATAGCGGTAGGTCGGGTGGCGGTAGTACTCCTCAGAAAGGTACAGATCTACCGTATCGGGAATTGCCGCCGCCACCTGCGCCGCGTCGGTGGCATAGCCCATATAGTCATAGTACCGTTCTGGGCGGTGGGCCCACTGCCCAAAATAGTCATACGTGCTAAGCGTGGCCATAAGCAGCAGCAACACTACCCCGGCCCCGTGCAGCAACAGCGCAGGCCGGCTCGTGTGCCCCGCGTCCCGCTTGCCCCCGCCCCCCGTTAGCGGCAGAGCCCACAGCAGCATGGTTGGCGGGGCGGCCCCTACCGTTCGCAGGAAGTGGGGGTTATCGTGCGAGAGGACGCCCGGCAACACCAGCACCACCCACCACAGCAGCAGCAACGCCATAGCCGGCTGGCGCACCCGCCACAGCGCCAGCGCCACGCCGGGGTAGAAGAGCCACCCCACCCACACCGGCAGCGCCGGCGCGCCCGGCGTATTGAAAAAGCCTATCGGGTCGCCCACAAAGCCGACCATCGCCAGCGTGGCCCCGAAATGCTGCGCGACCAGCACCACACACGCCCCCGCCGACACCCCACTACACGCGCCAATCTGTTCCAGCCGTTCGCCCCAATCGGCAGGAGTACGCAAAAAGTGCAGCACCAGCGGAGCGGCCAGCAGCATAGCCGCCAGCAGCATAGCCACCAGACCCCGCCAGCAACGCCGCAGCAGGGGGCGCTGCCACAGCGCCAGGTAGCCCACGAAGGCGAGTACCAGCAGCGGCACCAGCCGGGCCGCCGTATAGGTATAGGCCGTTAATCCAAGCACCAACCCGGCCCCCACCCAATCGCGCCCGCGGTTCCCTTCCAGCGAACGCAGCAGGAGCCAGGCCCAGAGCGTGAGCAGCAGCGGGAGCAGACTGGCCCGAAAGCCAATGCGCTGAATATGTAGAAGCCAGGGCGCACACGCGGCCGCCCCCGCCGCCAACAGCGCCCCCCGTTCGCCCACCGCCCGCCGCCCCACCAGGAAGATGGCCGGTACCAGCGCGACCCCGGCCAGCGCAGCCGGCAGGCGAATGGCCAGCACCGTTTGCCCAAACGCGGCGATAGCCAGCGCCACCAGATACATATACAGCGCCTCTTTGCCGGTGTAGGCTGAAAAGAATACCGGATACTCGCCCGCCAGAATACGCAAGGCCAGCATCCCGTTGGACGCCTCGTCGTGGTGTAGACCGGCCGGGAGCGTGTCCAGGCGGTAGAGCCGCAACGCCGCGGCCAGCGCGACCAGCACCAGCAACGCCCCCACCACCGGCCAGGAGAAACTCTTTTCTCTCACGCGATGTCGCCCACGAATTGCTCAAACACGCGGTTACCAAGCAGACGCCCGCGGGGGGAGAGGCGTACCCCCGCCGCATCGCGCAGCAGCAACCCCGCCGCGGACAACCTGTCCAGCACCCCCGCATAGACCGCTTCCATAGCCACACCACAACGCGCCCGGAAGTGGTCGAAGCGGACGCCATCGTTCAGGCGCAGCCCCATAAACATCGTCTCGGCATACAAATCATCTGGCGACAGGGGTATTTCCTCCGCTATCGGGCGACGCCCCCCCCGTACCGCACCCAGGTAGCCATCCAGCGTGGGCTCGTTCGCGTAGCGGCGCGGGTATACGTGCCCGTGGGCGGCCGCCCCCACCCCCAGGTAGTCATCGTTGAGCCAGTAGGCCAGGTTGTGGTGGCAGCGCCTATCGCCCCTTTGCCCGCCCCGCGCCCAGTTGCTAATCTCATACTGCTGGTAGCCGGCCGCGGCCAGGGTGTGCATGGCCGCCTCGTACATCGTAGCCGCGCTATCCTCGTCGGGGCGGGCCACCTCCCCACACACCACCCGCCCGTACAACGGCGTCTGCTCCTCCAATATGAGCGAATAGAGCGAGAGGTGATCCGGCGCCCACGCCACGACGGCCGCAAGATCCTGCTCCCACTGGCGCACGGTTTGCCCCGGTAACCCGAACATCATATCCACACTGAGCGAGTCGAACCCGGCGCGGCGGGCCGTGGCCACACAGCGGGCCGCCGCATCCGCCGTATGCAGGCGTTCCAGCACGCGCAGGGTCGCATCGTGCAGACTTTGCACCCCCAGGCTCAGTCGGTTGACCCCCGCGGCCCGTAGCCCGCCGAAGTAGTCGAGCGCCGCGACACCTGCGCCGCTCCCGAAGAGGGCGCCGGGGTTGGCTTCCAGCGTGACTTCGGCGTCGGACAGCGGCACCAGCGCCCCGGCCGCCCGTACCAGTTGCGCCACCTGGGCCAGCGAGAGCAGGCCGGGCGTGCCGCCCCCCAGGTAGACCGATGGGCGGATACCAGCGGAGGCGTAGCGCGGGGTGGGGAGCAATGCCATCTCTGCACACACCGCATCCACATACACCGCGATGTCCTGCTCACGCCCGGCGTAGCTGACAAAATCGCAGTAGGCGCAGCGGCGGCGGCAAAAGGGCATGTGGATGTAGAGGTGCATAGGGCTACCAGGTATTGGACACGTGCTTATGGGCATGGTAGCTACTGCGTACCAGCGGGTCACTTTCGACGTAGGCAAAGCCGCGCTGCAACCCCTCGCGCTCAAACATGGCGAACTCCTCCGGGGTCACGTAGCGGTGAATGGGCCAATGGCTGCGCGTGGGGGCAAGATATTGCCCAATGGTCATGACGTTGACATCGGCCCCGCGCAGTATGTCCATCACCTCTAGCACCTCGTCATTGGTTTCGCCCGCGCCCACCATAATACCGCTCTTGGTAACGAGATCGGGTTGGGCATGGCGGGCCCGCGCCAACAATTCGACGCTGCGTTCGAAACTGGCTTTGGGGCGAAAGCGCGAGAAGATACTGGGCACAGTTTCGACGTTGTGGTTGAGCACGTCCGGGCAGGCGTCCAGCACCATCTGGAGCGCGTCCCAGTTGCCGTCAAAATCGGGGATAAGCACTTCGACTTTGCAGCCGGGCGTCTGTTCGCGGATGCGTTCAATGCTGCCGGCAAAGATGTGCGCCCCCCCGTCGGGCAGGTCGTCGCGGTTGACAGAGGTGAGAACGGCGTGGCGCAGCTTGAGGTAGGCGACGGCCTGGGCAATGCGTTGCGGCTCCTCTTCGTCAAGCGGGGCCGGTGTGCCCTTGCTGATGGCGCAGAAACGACATCCCCGCGTGCAGATGTCGCCAAGCAGCAGAAAGGTGGCGGTGCGGTGGTTCCAGCATTCGCCAATGTTGGGACAGCGGGCCTCTTCACAGACGGTATGCAAGCCGAGCTCGCGCACGAGCCGTACCAGTTCGGCATGGTTTTCGCCCGTGGGGGCGGGTACTTTCATCCACTCGGGCCGCCGCCGCAGGGCGGAGGGGGAGTGGTTGGCGGTTGCGATAATGGTTTTTTCAGTCATAGGGTGTTCACTTTCTTCTGAGAAGGGCGGCGTTATTATGTCCATACTTACTTATACTACATTCAGGTGCTTACTGCTACGTATTTCTCAACATCGAACGCATACCTATCACGTAGCATCGCCTCACGCATCACTCGTCACTGGTATCACCTACCCTCCTTTCCCCCCCATAGTACCAGCACCCCCCCCACCGTGCAACCCGCCACCCCCAACAATGCTATAATACCAGACGGGAGAAACCCGTAACCCGACACCAGAAGAGGAGCAAATCACCATGACCATAGCTATGGCCACTGTCTGCGATTGGGGCCGCGAAGGCGGCGACATTACGCGCACCTACTTTAACAAAGTGAAAGGCGAACGCAAAGCCGACAAATCCCTGGTTTCCAAAGCCGACATCGAAATAGAGCAAATGCTTCGGGCCCACATCGGCCAGCACTACCCCGACCACGGCATTATGGGCGAAGAAGAGGGGAGCCAGGACATAGACAAAGAGTTTGTCTGGTGCCTCGACCCACTGGACGGTACCGAAGCCTTCCTGTGCGGCCTGCCCATCTGGGGCGTCTCCATTGGCATCCTGCGCAACAAACAGCCCTACCGTGGCGTTGTCTACCTGCCCGCCACCGACGACTGCTACTGGAACGACGACAGCGGCGCCTACTGGAACGGCACCCCTATTCGCGTCTCCGAGGCCACAACACTGGAACCGCACGACTGGATTATCAACCACTCGCGCACCCACCTGGACTACGACGTGACCTTCCCCGGCAAAATGCGCTCCTTCGGGAGCTTTGCGGCCCACTACTGCTACATCGCCCGCGCCAGCGCCCCCGCCGCCCTCATCGGCCGTCCCCACCTGTGGGACGCCGCAGCCGGTATGGCCATCTTCCACGCAGCCGGCGGCGTAAGTACCACCCTGCCCAATGGCGACCCGCTCGATCTCGAAGCCTTCTTTGACCAGCAAAAAAGCCCCCACGCCCTGCTTGCCTCGCCCCCCGCGCTAGTGGCCGACCTGGTACGCTATATCAAGCTGCGCCAGCCATAAACGCGCAACGCGCAACGACAAACCACACACGCACAGAAGCGGAGGCCTGGGGCCTCCGCTTCCCGTCATAGCGCCTATCCCCGCGCCGCTGGCGCTCTCCGCCTCACGGCTCCTCGCTGTGCAACTCTCGGCCAAGCAAGCCAAGCAAAACATTATGCGGGGGATCAAGCTCCGGATGTACCTCAAAGCGGGCCCGCTCAAACCATTGCACCGTAAGCTCCTGGTCGCCAATCGTCTCCGGCTGTGCATCGCTCAGCGGCAACCCGAACAAGGCCAGACTTTCCGCATCGCTAATGCCCGGCACTCCGTCAAGCTCTAGCCCATTCGAGCGCCAGGCCTGCAAAATATCACCACATACATTATGTCCAGTATCCTCAAAGAACAGGCAACCTGCCACCGGCGTACTCTTCGGGAACGCCTCCCAATCGCGGCCCTGCTGTTCCAGCACATCTACCCCCAGACGCCCAAGCAACACATCGTAGGGCGGGGTATTTTCCGGGTGCAACTCGAGCCGGTTGCGCTCAAACCATTGCGTCTCCAACGCCTGCCCCTCAATCTCCTCGCGCTGCTGGGCCGTAATTGGCAACCCGAACACGGGCAGCGCCCCATTCGCATTCCAATATTGCAGCAAGCGCCCCTGCACACAATAGCCCGTCTCGTCAAAGCAGCGTTCGCCCGACGGGGCCGGCTGCGTCGAAGTTGGCGGCGTATCGGCGGGAACGGGGGTCGGGTCGGCCTGCCCGGTGACAGCAAAATCTTTTCGTATCACCTCTTGCCCGCCCACCGAGAGTACCAGCGTATACGGGCCCGGCGGAAACTGGCCCGCCTCACTCCACCCCCAACTATGCGTAAACCAGGCCTCGGTCGTCGCCGGTTCCAGATAGAACGTGCCATGCTGCTCCTTGACGCTGCCATCTGGGAAATGGAAGGCCTCATGCACATCAAACGCAACCTGCTGGCTTGGCGAAGGGAACTTCAACGCCAATTCCCAATGGATATAGCGCGTCTCCGCTTTCGCAAACGTATCGGCATACTGACGTTGCTCTGGTGCGGGCGGGTTGGGCCCCGCCGCAAACAGACGCAAACTATCTACAATCGCATCGAGCGAGGGAATATAGGCCTCCCCCTCCTCCGGGTTGGGGGTCGGGGTCGGGGTCGGGTCGGGCGCGCCCGTCACCTCAAAAGTGGCATTCGCTATCTCGCGGTCGTTCACAAAGAGCACCAGCGTATACGCGCCCGGCGGGAAAAGCCCCGGCTCTTCGCGGCCCCAACTATGCGTTAGCCACGCCTCAGTCCAGTGCGGCTCAACGTAAAAGGTGCGGATTTGCTCTTCAGCATGCCCATCGGGGAACAGAAAGACCTCGTGAATAGCCACCTCGCGCTGCGCGCCCGGCGCGGGAAATTCCAGCAACAGCTCCCAGTTAATATAGCGCGTCTCATCGCGGACAAAGGTATTCGTATACGCGCGTTGCTCTCGCGCGGGCGGCTCCACCCCCGACTCAAACAGCTTGATCCCCGTGACCTGGCCATTCAGCATCGGTACATAGCCATACGCATTGGGGTCGGGCGTGGGCGTCTGCTCGCGCTCCCCCCCCTCGCCGGCTATCTCCTCATCCGTACACACCTGAAAATCGGCTACATTCGCCCACCCCCGCGCCGAATCAATCTGCGCATGGTACCAACCACAGGGGTATTCTTCGGCGGGAAAGGACAGCTCAATTGCGCGTTGCCGTTCGGGAGTATAGCCCCACCCGGTCGCCTCCGATACGGCCACCTCGCGGCGGGTATCCTCCGGGCCCCAGACGTAAAAATACGCCAGCGGCTCACTGGCCTCAATCTCACCCCACGTTATGTAAAATGTACGCTGCTGTGGGTCATCCGTCGGGTTCACCGCAAGCTGTGTTGACTCATCCGTTGGCGGTTGGGGCCCGCCCGGTATTTGCGCCAGCGCAGATGGCCCCCCTGGGTGCAACACCACCGCCACGAGCACCACCACCAGGAGCGCCACCACGGCCGCGCCCCCACCACCATACTGCTGTTCCTTGTGCATGGTCTTTTCCTCCTGCTAAGACATCCACTGCAACCCGGCCCGTGGATAGCCGAGGGCTAGACCAACGATTGAAAATACCCCCCGACCACCAGACCAGATAGAATTTGTATTATCGAAACAAACGGATTACTTATCAGATTATAGCGTATAAAATTCTTCTGGGAAGGCTCCTGATAGAGCTTGACCTGCGAATAGATTGGCGCAATCATCATGATCAATATCACCGCCGCAAGCCAGAGATAGCCCCACAACCAGGCCAGCACCAGCAACACCAACTGGCTCCCATTGATAACGATATAGGATACCAGCACCGCCCGCCGCATGCCAAGTGTCACCGGAAGCGACTTCAAGCCATGCAGCCGATCGCCCTCAACGCTCTTTATGTCATTTAAAAAGAGCAACCCGGACACCAGCACCCCATTGATAAGCGCTGCAATGATACTGGCCGTCGTCAAGGGTGCAAAAATCAGATGAACGCTAATCCATGTAATACAGACATAGCCCAGGCCAACCGACGGAGCGCCAAGCCAGGCATGCTTCTTTAGCTTGACAGGCGGCACGCTATAGGCCGTCGCCAGCACAAGCCCGAACACGGCCAGCAGGGTTATTTCTATCTTGCCAAACACCAGCGACACCAGCAGCGTGGCGATAGCCAGCACAATCCAGTTTAACCGCGCCTCACCAAGCGACACATCACCAGCCGGAATGGGCCGCTCCGGGTCGTTGATAGCGTCAAGCTCGCGGTCAAAATAATCATTGATACTCTGGCTAAACCCTGTCGCCAGGGGCCCCGACATAACCATACCAATCAACAACAGCCAGAGATCCTGCATATCGGTGGGGTGAAAGCCCGGCTGACCACGCCCGGCGGCAAATGCCCCACACAAGGACATCAAGAGCGGTGACACCCACGTCACCGGATCTATCAGCCGGAGATGCCCGGTAATGCGGCGCGACAATGTACCCTGCGGTTGGGAAGTTGGAGTCACATTAGCTCCCCATAACTACGGCTACCCGTTGCCTATTATACAACGCAAAGAGAATGTCTGATACGCTTGCGGATATTACTAGCCCCCATGGTAGCATAAAAAAAGATTTTGCCGAATGAGCCATGACAACGCCACAAGCCATGGCAACATCGCATACAGCATTCCTGGCCGCATCATGCGTGCGAGGATTGCCCCGGCCAACGTTCCTTCAGTATGGCCCTACGGCAGAGCCAGTGTGTGTGCGCTCCCATTGTACCGTAAACTGTGCAAAACTAAAACTATCAGATCGAAGCGATCTCAAAACCCCCTGCCTTGACAAATCGCCAGACTATGCTATCATTCCCTGCCGTCCTGAGCAAAACGTGCCAGAGACACGTTTTGTTGGTCTTCAACCATGAGATATGATACCAATTTCGGGTGATTACTTGCACCTATTTCTTAGCATTGAGCGCATGCGTATCACGTAGCTTCGCCGCTCGCATCACTCGTCACTGGTATGAGTACCCAGATTGTACTCGTAGGAGGTACCTGGTATGACACGATGGACTCGCGCCCAGATTGCGCTTGTCGTTTTCGCCCCGGCCATCCTGCTGCTGGCCTTGCTGGCTTTTGCCCCCCCCACCGCCACCGCTTCAGAAAAGTTTGAGCCCCCCGAAACACCGGTCGAAATATCCTGGGAGACGCCCACCCCTACCCCTACCC
>DAOTUK010000231.1:0-3241 GCA_034437375.1 Chloroflexaceae bacterium
ACGATGTATTTTCGGCATCAGTCGCTGGCGTATATTGAGCAGGTGGGGGGGTGGTGAGGGTGTTTTGTGAAGAAATTATTGGAAAATCAGGGGGTAATTTTTAGACATTTTGAGGGGTTAATTTTTAGACATCTGACAGAACGTTCGGCAAACTCCGCTACAAGCTGTTTTTCAAGCCGTTTCCTGAACTGGTAGCGATAGGGAGCGCCGGGGTACTCGTCTACGAGCGGGAAGAGCGAGACCGATAGCTCTAGCGCGTCTATGGCTTTCTGCAAACCGATCAGGAGCCGCTCTAGCTCCTCGCGGAATACTGGCTTGAGAAAGGGCGGTGGTACAGCGCCATCAGGTCGGCCCGCAGGGCCGCCAGCACCTCGGCCGGATGCTCGGTCATGGCGTTGATGATCGGGGCATAGCGTTGGAGGAGGAGCAGTTCGTCGGTGCAGGGGTAATCCGCATGTTTGAGCAAGCCCACCAGACCATACTGCGCGTAGGCGTTGACCACCTCCCATCCCTGTTCGCTGGCCGCACGGTCAACCTGCTTGAGCCGCGCTATCACCATGCTGGCGCTCGCTTCATCCTGACATAACGATTGGTGCAGCAAGGCTGCGACGGACTCCCTGGCAAACGCATGCTGGTACGGGATGGTCTGTATCTGGGTCAACACCGTATCGAACGGGGGTCTGATGATGCGCTTGCGGTTCTTCTTGCGATAGTCGAACCATCCGTGTTTCCAGCACGTATGTACCTGCACGCGCTCAACCGCCGCTTGCAGGCCCAGTTCTTGCGCCAGGGGATGCAACAAGCGCCACCATTTGCTCAACGCGGTGGCGTGTGCTGCTTTGAACGCGGCAAGCAAGGGCCGAAGGTGCTGATGGTGCTCAGGGTTGAGCACCCCATCGTACCACCCATCAGCAGATGCCAACCATGTGGTCAGGGTCGCGCTGACGAGAGACCAGCGGTCTTCAATGATGGTCTGGGCGGCGCTGTCCAGTCCGGGCACGGCGGTGATCTGGCGTTGTTCACGGTGCATATGGCCTATTCCTATCACAGAACACTTGTACTCTATTATACCGTGATGTCTAAAAATTTCAAGGGGGTGATGGGCCGCTCGTCCTTACCGGTCTCTATGGTCACAAAATTGCGGGGGGCCGGGCGGGCCTATCGCGTGCTCGGAAAAAGGTAGACACACGTATTTCAGCATGTCTGTTTGACCAGCGCAAACAGCATTGGCTGCCTCGTATGCTGTCATCGCTCGCTAGACCGGCGACAGCATACGGCAACAGCATACGAAAGAACAACCCATGCGCGACTTTAACTTTCATCAAGGGTTTACCTTGAACCGCGAACGTCTCTCGGCCATGCTCCGTTGCATCGTCGAAGATCCCACCGCATCAAAGGCGACCATTGCCGCCGCGATGGGCGTCAACCCCTATATGGTTGAAGGCTTTCGCGGTTGGCTCCACAAAACCGGCCTGGGACAACTTGAGCGCAAAACCTACCGTATCTCTGATTTTGGACACCTTGTAGCCAACCATGACCCCTACCTGGAACAGCCCGGTACGCTCTGGGGACTCCACTACCACCTGGTCTCAAGCCAGCAAGATGAACGAGCCGAAGTATGGCACCACTGCTTCAACACCTTCATCACTCCTGGGCAGAGCTTCTCCCACACCGAAATACAAATGCATATGGAACGGGTGCTTGGCCATATGGCCAACAGCCAGGATTATATAGCCAAAGACACGCATGCGTTGCTCAAATGCTACGAGCGCCCGGAGGCACTGGGACATCTTGGGTTGCTTTGGAGCAGCAAGAAGCGTACCTATACGGTAGCGACAGACATTCCCCTTCCCGATATGTCCATCATCGCCTATGTCCTGTTCGATAGCTGGCAGCGGCTTTTCCCCACCTTCGACACCCTGCGTCTGACTCAGCTCTGCGAAGAGCCGGAAATGATCGGGCGCGTCTTCGTCGCAGGACGGGCGCGGGTGCAGCAGGTAGTCGGGATACTGCAAAGTAGGGGACTACTCACCTTTGCCGACACCCAACACGAGCCTGTGACCCGACGGTTTCACGATACCCCGCTTTCATTTCTGGAGCAATACTATCAAAGCCTATGACCATCCTGCTCGAACGCACAACACAGCAGTTGCAATGGTGCTTCCAACAGCCACGGTACAAGGTTGCATGGCTGACTGGCCCCCCGTTGTCCGCAAAAACCGCCCTGGCCCGACAACTGAGCACCACGCACGGGTGGCACTACCTGGACTACACCCTGACCGCTGGATATTTCGACACCCTGAAGCCCACCATCAGTACCTACCACCCTGAACCCCTTCTGGCAGACATGCACGTATGGGTGAAAACATGCCCCGCGCCCGTGCTGGTTGTGGATGAACTAGACGCGCTGCTTGCCACCTGGTCGCCCGATCAACGACGGGTCTGGGCCAGTAGAGCCAGTCGTATGTCCTATCTGCGCTTTGACTACCATACAGAAATCTGTTCGCATTGGAATTTGAGGGGGTGAAAGATGACAACAGGTGCCACTTTTGGTATGCTCTCCGGTCAAAGCATTCATGTTCAGACCAAAGGAGAACAGATCATGAGTGACACCCGTCGTCGGTATCGTGCCATAAGTGACGGACTGATGCAAGCCTTGCACCATCCCTCCGGCCACCAGGCTTCCCATGTGCAGACCCTGGCCCTGCTGATATGTAGCATGCTTGGAGCCATGCATAGCCATCTGCCCCGCATTGCAACCCATGCACCGGCCCTGGGGCGGCTGCGATCCAGTCTCATCCAACGCTTCACCAACTGGTATCGCAACCATGTCATCACCCGCGAAACCTACTACAATCCAATCATTACCCCCCTCCTGGTGGGGTTGGCCACCAGGCACACGGCCCTGCGGGTAGTCCTGGATGGCAGCGCCGTCGGGACCAACATGGTCGTCTTGATGGCCAATGTGGTTTATCGTGGTCGATCCATTCCCATCGCCTGGAAGGTCGTGCGCGGCAAGAAGGGGCATTGGCCCACATGGGGGCATCTGGATGTCCTGCGCCAGGTGCATGCGGTGATGCCGTCGTGGGCCTCCGTGATTGTGTTGGGCGATGGTAACTGTTCACACTTGGGGGGACAAACATATGGTATACTCACGCCATGCCAACAACCCTGGAAGAAGCCATCCAGCGCATTGACCAGTTGCAGGCAACGGTTGCCGCGGTGCAGGCGGAGAATGCCG
>DAOTUK010000232.1:0-12179 GCA_034437375.1 Chloroflexaceae bacterium
GCTTCATCCAGGGCGCCGGCGCCACGCCCAAGCCCATCTGGAACCCCGATATCGAGCAACCCATCAACTTCTTCGAGGGTTGGCAGGAAGTGCCCGATAACGTCGAGTATGACAACGCCTTCAAGATCCAGTGGGAGCTCTTCACCGGCCCGATGGGTCCGATGGGTCCGCAACAGCCAGCGACAGGCGAAACTCTGATAGAGGGGGGGACTTCCGCCCCGTCGCCACAGCCCTCACCACCGCCGCCGTCATCCCCGCCGCCGCCGTCATCATCATCGCCGTCATCGCCATCACCGCCGCCGCCGTCATCCCCGCCGCCGCCGTCATCCCCGCCGCCGCCGTCATCCCCGCCGCCTAATGGCGGTTTACCGCTATCATCAGAGCGTGGCGTTGGTCTTTCTCCCTGGTACACCCGTGCATGAGAAGCATCCCCCCCCCCATGCATCACTGACGCATGGGAAACCGACACATCAACAGTCATAGGTACAACACCGAGTAACAATCCACCCAGAAGAAGACTGACAACAGAAATACATCTCAACCATGTATGAAGCATTGGCCCGTTCCTTCCCTTCACTACGAGTAGCCATCAGACGAAAGTTGCGTCCGTCTGATGGCTACAAGATCGCTTCATTCGACCGCTAGTCTGCGTCGTCCCACAACTGACGCAACGGTGTCAGCAACGGTTCCTGCGACAAGGTTACCGTCGGATTGGTTCCCGTCACATTGAGATTGTGCAATTCATCGCGGTTATTGTGTTCATCCAATTCGACCATGGCCCCCATCGGGTCACAATCGCCTTTATCCCAATCCTCGCATGACCAGCTATCTACATAGGCATACAAATCGCTGGTACCACTGGCAAACCAGCCGTTCCAACGCGATAGTTTCGTATCAAAACTACCGGGCTCCGAGGTCAGTACCACGCTTTCTCCCCGCTCCAGGTATTCATCCACCTTCCAGGTAAGCCCGAAACAGGGGGTAAGCGAACAGCGCAGATCCCAGAGTTGGTTGGGGGCATCTGGCGGTTCCGAAGGATTGATGTAGAGATCAACCCAGAAGGGACTGGCCGTTGCATAGCCCTGATTGGTGACGGTCACGCTGATCTGTACCGCCTCGCCCGCTGCAAATGCCCGCTTGTCTGGTTCCAGACGTATGGAGCCTACCAGATCTGGCAAACATCTGGGCCGGCCCGGCACGCCACATAGCGCCACGACTTTGATACTTGCGCGGGCTGTAGAGCGCCCACCAACGCCATCCAGAACGGCATAGGTAAACTCAACCGTACCGTAGAACCCCTTGTCGGGGGTATAGGTAAAAGACCCATCTGGCGCAAACGTGAATGTGCCTGATAGGGGCTTTGTCAGGAGCTCTGCCCGTAATGGGTCGCCATTCCGGTCACTATCATTTGCGAGCACCCCCTGGGCCGCAGGCACACTCAGGGACTCATTCATCAGCATGGTATAGGAATTATTGGTCGCCACAGGGGGCCAATTATTCATCCATATTACGGGCACCGGGGCTTTATACCGTTGCACCAGTTGGGTTATCTCGCGGGCGACATTGTTGGCAGTATTCTGATCGCGCCCGCGTGTGCCATCATCAGCAATGGTCACTAAATTTGAAACATATGTCGGGCTTGTTTCCAATACCTCATCCACACGCACGGCAAAGGTCAAATAGCCGCTGGCCTCTGGGGCCAGCACCGAGTTGAAGCGATATACACACTGGTTACTGGCCAGGGTTTCGTCTGTGTCCGCTCCATCCTCGCCCCCACACAACCAGCCGGACGAACTAAACGCCGCATCAAAGGTGGTGCTCAAGGGTATCGTCTCGGTCACCACCACGCCGGAAGCCGTCTTATTGCCATTGTTCCGATACCAGAGGTTGTAGGCAAAGGTCTCGTCCGACCAACCAAAGGCCGGGCCCGTCTTGGTAATGAGCAAATCTATCACCCGTTCAATGGGGGTACTGTCGTAGGCGTGGTTGTCGGGGGGTTGCTTGTCTTGTCCACCAGATAGATCATGCGATATGGTCGCCTCATTGCTTATCCTCGTCACGCGCTCGTCCACCGAATCGGGCACATCAACGGCAAACGTGATGGTATTACGTTCCAGAACATCGAGATTACCCAATGCATAGACACAGACACTGCCGGCCTGAAGGTTGGGGGTACACGACCAGCGCGGCGAGCTTTCCCTGGGATTAAAGGTGGTATAGTCCGGCACGGTATCGGTGATAATAACCCCACTGGCCGGCAGATTGCCCTTGTTGATATAGCTAAGGTGGTAGGCAACCGTTACGCCCGGCTTGATCGTAATGCCGCCATCGGTCTTGCTCAAGCCAAGGTCGGCCGCCTCGCTCGGCGTGCGCGGCTCGCCAACTGACAGTGTGGTATAGGAGAGCGGTACATTGGTAAAGGTACAATCGTTGACTTCAAACGCTATCTGGCGCGGGACGGGGGCATCGCTGCTATTGTCGTAGAGAATAGTGCGCAACACCTGATCATAGTGGGTTATGGGTGCCTCGCCACTCAACGTCAAGACCCCCGCTTCATAGCGGGTATTGATGTCGGTACCTTCAACGTTGGCCAGCAATACCTCTTCTTCCGTCACGGGAGAATCTCCCTCCAGGGTAACGCTGGCCGAGCAAAAGGTATTGCTATCCAGATCGTAGATGGCCAGATTGTCTTTATCCACGATATACACGGCCCCGCCATGGGCATGAAATGTTGTCGTATAATCTATACCCGCCAACTCCGGCCCATTCAAATCGAGCACCGGACGCGCCGTGGCCGGTGTAACCGGCTGATCATCAACATCGTCAAGACATATGCGCTGGTTATCTACCGTCACACAATGGTTGATGGATTCGTCCGCCTCGGTGTTATACAAGGAGCTTTCATAGCGCGAGACACCCTGCACAATCGTCTGGGTTTCCTCGCGGACAACACAGGGGGGCGTCTCACACAGGTTCCCACCCAATACTTCAAACACGGCCCAGGGGCCATAGGTTTCGTCGGTGTTCTGAAGAAAGAATGTCCCCTGGTCGGCAGAGTTATACTGAAGACTGGCTACCAGCGTGGCCGGGAAGGTGGGGTCATACTCGCGCCCCTGTTCCGGGGCCGCGCTCAGGTTCAACTGCAACCATGGCTCGTATAACATAGTACCCTGAATACTATTGGGCGGGGACAGACAGCCATCGCCATTAGCAACCGGGCCATAGTTACACCCCCACCAGTTATTTCTCATATCCATACGCTGGTTGCCATTGCCGCTCACAACGCCATACGAAGCATTATAGGCAATGCGATTGGCCTTGCCATCTACATTGCTTGCTTGCGTTGCATAGATACCGGTATCATTGCTCACAATATTGTTGGCCCGCAATTCGAGAAACTGGCTATTTTCTGCATAGATACCATAGCCAGCGTTTTCAACAATGGCGTTTTCATAGACATTGAGCGTACCCTGGCTATAGGTTTCAATACCGTTGGCCCACCGCGCAATCGTATTGTCTTCAATCAGCACATTTGACAGGGACAACATATCATCCTGAAACAGCAGGCCGGTATTCTCAAGGCCGGTGAGATGTCCCACAAGTGTATTTTCGCGTATCTGGACATCTTCCGTTTGGTACCCCCCAAACACCATGCCATGGTAGGCATCCTGGGCGGCCATCGCGCCATCTACCTCAACCGTATTCTGTTGGATAGACACATCTTCCCCAACATCAACCAGGTGTAGCGCTGCGTTACTGAGCGCACTGCCGCGTGGGTGGCGAATAGTTAGCGTGTTGCGGTTGATAGCCACGCGCTGTACGCTCGCATCAGTACTACAGGCCGCGTCGCGGGCTACAAGAATACCAGAACCACTCCCCGTCATGGTATTATCAGAAATGTTGAGATTGCTCAGGGTTGCGAAACGGGCACCATCGTTGCACGCACGGGCCTGTATCCCCAATCCACTGACCCCCAGTTCGAGCACATTTCCTGTTACCCGTATATTTGTCGCGGTAGGGGCGGCGTTATCACCACGGCTCTGGATCAGGATACCAACCGATTGCTCTTGCAGACCGACCCGAATATCATTAGCCATGACCAGCGCACTGGACACATTGGTCATATCAATGGCATAGTCGTTGATGCCTTCCAGCACGTTGTACTGTACCAACCAGTCCTGGCTAATCAACCCGTCGCTATCGAGCCAGATGCCACGCGACTGGGTATCGTAGATGTAGTTGTTCTGAATGACGACATCATTTATTGCGCCGCTCCCTTCCTCCGTATTGCCATGGGCCACAATACCGGCCACGGTATAATTCTGTACCACAAAGCCCTCTATCACCACCGAGGAAACCGACGGTAAGATCGTGATACCGATGGTTCGTGTGCCTTCGCCATTGAGCCGCGCGGCGTCGGGGGCCGGCCCAACCGTTTCCGTATTACCCGGACTTCCATGCAAGACAAGCGCTTTATCAATAACCACCGATTCATAATACACCCCCGACTCAACCAGAATAGTGTCACCGGGACGGGCCGCATTCACGGCTTGCTGAATGGTGGTATAGGTACAGGTGGAACACACATTGCGGGTTGCCGCCTGCACGGGCGGAGCATAGCCCGGTACCAACAGCAAGGCCACCACTATAACGAACAGGTACGCATAATACCGCTTCTGTGGCTTCCTAGTATACATGTTCTTCTGGTTTTTCATAACCATGGAATTCTCCCTGGCTTCCCGATACCTAGTTGCCGGCAAAGCCCCATTTTTTACATTTCCAAGGCCGAAAGAGAAAGCGTGCTACCCGACGTTGATACGCTGTGTAGGCCGGGCCAAACGTGGCCCGCAACCGCCGTTCTTCAACGATAGACCCGATATAAAAATAGCCTGTGCTCAAGATGGTGAGGGTCAAGCTATTGCTGGTCATATAGGGGTTGAGCCACAATATAACCATACTAAATGTGTAGAGCGGATGGCGCGACCAGCAATAAAACCCATCTACCACCAGATGATCGTGGGGGGATGGGTACCCCGGTGTGTCCACTACCTGGGACAGGCCAAGAAAGGATGGGATGTCGGTCTGGGCAAAGGCCCACACAAACCCTACTACGGCCAACCCCTGTACCCCCGCCGTTAGCCACCACCAGGGGGCCGGTATCTGGTACACCACCCGGTCGGGCAACCACAGCAGCAAGGGCAGGAGCGGCAGCAAGAGCACGATTCCAATGCTATTATAGCCCAGACGATACCAACGCTCGGCACGGGCTCCCCACCGGTGGCGGGCCCATGCCTTGGCCCTGGTACTGGCCAGCAGGCTATGGGTGAGCGCGTAGAACGTAAAGAAGATTGTCAATACCAATATACTACCTGGCATAGGCAACGAAGTTCTATCACTGGAACAGTGACACTCTCTGGTACTATCATCATTCCCATCTGGCGACATCGTAAAAACTGATTGGGCATGTGTACCACCACTATAGCATAGCGTTACGCTTTCTGGGGCCATGTTGAGATACAACTATGGTTCAGGTTCAGGTTTGATAGCCTTTTCAATGGGTCTGGCACCAACCGATCATCCGATCATCCGATCTACAAAGGCTATGGGAGCGGAGGCAGTAAGCCTCCGCTCCAGGGTATGGGCCGATAGAATAGAACGCATTCACTATAGAGCAGAACGATGGTGTCTTCAACACGGGTGAAAAGCAGGGCAAACAACGCTTCGTACTATTATACAAACGGATAGTAGTCTTTTTTTTCCATGGGAGCGCCTATGCCTCGCGGCAACAGGGCCGGCAAGATGTCTGCGCTCTGAGAACAGGGCCCGCCACTTCTAACCTGATACCAGTCTGCCGGAGCCTGGCCAGGGGCCTGGCTATTCGGCCTCGTGGATGGTGTAGGTTGAGGTAGTTTGCACGATTTTGGCCAGCATACCCTGGGCCGGGCAGTAGGTTTCTTCGGAAAGCGCTATTGCTCGTTCTACCGCTTTCGGGTCAAGGTTGTGCCCGGTGAAGATATATTCGACATGCATACTGGTGAACACTTTGGGGTGGGTATCGGCCCGTTCGGCGTGAACGCGCACTTCAAATGCTGTCACCTGCTGGCGCTTCTTTTTCAAGATGGAGATCACATCCATAGCCGTACAGCCGGCGGTTCCCACCAGGAGGAGTTCGAGCGGGCGGAAGCCATCGTTGTCGCCGCCCACGGCCGGCTCAGCTCCGAGCGGTACGGTAAAGCCGGTATCCGCCGTCCCCTGAAAGGTCATATTTCCTTGCCATGTCACGTTGGCATCCATAGTGGTTTATACCTCCTCTTCTTCGTCATCCTCATCATCCAGTTCATAGAGCGCGTCGAGCAAATCTTCAGCACACAGCTCTACGTCGTCCTCATCGCCGCGCCGTATAGCCTGCTCAAGGGCGGTGATGGCGCTCTGAAGGGTGCTGGTATCTCTGGTGCTGTGTTTGACAATACGCCGCGCCCGCGACAACAGGGCCAGTAATTCGACATTCGTTTCGGCTGAGGCTTCGATGATGCTAGTATCCTCGTCAAACGGGGCCCCGTGCCCGTTGTGCGAAACTGTTTCCATCTCATCCAGACTGGCGCGGGTCTGCTCTATCTCCGCCGGGCTTAGTTGTGCGCGGGCAGCGCGTACGGTTATATTGGCTTGTTTGCCGCTGCCGCGGTCTACCGCCGACACATGCAAAATGCCGTTGACATCGAAGTCAAATTGCACTGTAACCCGCGGTGGCATACCGCTACTCTCCGACTTGAGATCATCAAACAGGAAGTCGCCAAGCAGCCGGTTTTGCGATGCGATGGGGTGTTCGCCTTGATAGACTTTGATTTCGATAGCTTTTTGTTCGGGGAATACAGCCGAATAGACTTCAGAGCGTGAGGTGGGTATAGTGGTATTGCGATGAATGATAATGCTATAGCGGTCGGGTACGACCCGTCCAAACTGAAGTTCGGCTACTTCAATCCCAAGCGAGTGGGGGGTAACGTCAACCAGGATGGCGTCCAGCGGTTCGCCAGCGATGATGGCGGCCTGGATGGCCGCGCCAAGGGCGACGGCCTCGTCCGGGTTGACGGTGGCTTCTGGCTCGATGCCGGTATGCTCGCGCACCATATCCCAGACCAGGGGTATGCGCGTGCTGCCGCCCACCAGCAAGATGCGGTCTATCTCATCGGCGGACAGGTCTGCATCGGTGAGGGCCGCATCGAGCGATTGGAGCGTGCCTTCGAGCAGGGGCGCTATCAACGCTTCAAACTCGATGCGTGATACCTCCATGTCCAGGTGAATGGGTTTGCCCTGGTGGGTTAGCAAATACTCTTCGCGGACAGTTACAAATGGCTCGCTTGAAAGGGCTATCTTGGCGCTTTCGGCGGCGCGGCTCAGGCGGGCCAGGGCGCGGCGGTCGTCGCGGGGGTCAACGCCATGCTGCGCTTGCACGTGGTCGGCCAGGTGATTCATCAGCACATCATCGAAGTCGTCGCCGCCTAGTTGGGTATTGCCGTGGCTGGCGCGTACTTCGACAACGCCGGCATCCATTTCAATAATGGACACATCAAAGGTGCCGCCCCCCAGGTCATAGACAGCGATGAACTGGTGTTCGTCTACGCGATCTAGACCATAGGCCAGCGCTGCGGCGGTGGGCTCGTTAATAATACGCTCCACCGTCAAGCCGGCCACCTCGCCGGCCTCGTAGGTAGCCTGGCGGGCCGAATCGGAGAAGTAGGCCGGCACGGTGATAACGGCCCGTTCCACCGGCTCGCCCAGGCGGGCTTCAACGCTTTGCTTGAGTTCGCGCAGGATAATGCCCGAAATCTCCTGGGGTGTATAGCTACGCTGGCCCAGCGTAATGCGCGTATCCATTCCCATCTGGCGCTTGACCGATTTGATTGTCAGCTCTGGATAGACAATAAGCTGGTTGCGGGCCGGTGTACCGACAAGCATAGTATCCTGGGGGGTAAACCCCACGACCGATGGCATAATGCGCTCTTCCCCATGCGGGATGATATGGGGCACGCCGGCCTGCACCATGCCGACCGCGGAAAATGTTGTCCCAAGATCAATACCAATTATTGGACTCATAGGCTGCTCTCTCTCCTGTTAGACAATACTATCGGCTCTTCTGCTTCGGTTTCGGGTTCTTGTGTGGGCATCGTCGCGCCATCTGGTTCTGGTAGGGGGGGTGCTCTGGCGACCATCACTTCCGCATGGCGCAGCACCCGTTCGCCATGCCTATAGCCGCGCCGTAGTTCGGCGGCGACTGTGCCATCGGGGGTTTCGGGGGTGGCGGCCACCACTTCAAGCGCAACATGGTGCTGTGGGTCGAAGGGGTGCCCTTCGGTTTCCATAGGGGTTATCTGTTCGGTGGCCAGTATATCAAGCATGCGTTGGGTAATATAGGTTAATCCCTCAAGCCATGAAGCCATAGCGTCGGACAGGGCCTCTGGTTGGGGCGCGGGGGAGGACGTGGGGGCCGGGGGTTGGGTTCCAAAGAGGCGTTGCCAGAAGGATGGTTCTGGCCGCGGCGGCTCAGTTTCGGGTTGGTCTGGGTCGTGGGCCTGTTCTAGCAATGCGCGGCCGGAGCGTAGAGCCTCGTCCAGACGGTCGAGCACCGGCAAGAACTTGCGGGCTATATCCAGACGAGCGTCTTGTTGGGCGCGTTGTATCTGGGCATGCAGTTCGAGAACTTTCTGTTCGTGCTGTTTTTCGGCGGCTTGCACCATGTCGAGGGCTTCGCGGAATTGCTCTATCTGCGCTTCTACCAGGGTATTGGCTTTCAGTTGTTCGCGCCCGGCGCGGCTTATCTGCTTCTGGAGCGCGGCTATGCTCTCCTGCAATTGGCTCTGGTCTGCGGGGGTGGAGGTGGCGGGAGTGGGAGTGGGGGGGGGAGTGAGTTCAACCCGGGCCAGGTGCTGCTCAATGGCTTCGAGCCGTGCCAGTACGGGGGCCAGGGCCCTGGTAAACGCCTCGCTACGCTGAGCGGGGTTTTCGGTTGCTGGTTGATGGGCGGGGCCTTCGGTTGTCGGGTAGGGGTGGGGGGATGGTATGGGCCGTTGGGGCTTTCGGAACAGCCCGCGTGTCAACCAGAATTGTTTCAAGCGCGTCACAAGCGGCATAATCGGGTGTCCTGCTTTCCAAAAAGGCGGTTAGGTTTTGACTTTTGCGTAGTGTTCGCGCCAGTCGGTACGGTCAAGGTCGCTGAGGGCGCGGGCGGCCAGAAAGACGTCTTCGGCGTGCAAGGCGAGATCGAGTTTCGGGGTACGCCGCTGGCGGGTGGGGGGTGTCCAGGGTTGCAACAGCAGCATATCGGTTTCCATGCGTTTGTCCGGGTCGCGCAGGCGCTCGTAGGCCGCCCGAATGCGTTTAAAGTTTTCGGCGTCGCGCTCTGGGGGATGGTCACGTACCAGCGCAAAGTAGGCTTTCTTTATCTCGGCTGCGGTCGCGTCCTGTGCTACCTGAAGCACGGCGTAGGGGTCAAGGTAGGGTTGGGTCATGGAGCCTCCTTTTAATACCACAGGTCATGGGGTCAGAAAAACAGGTCATCATCCATATCGCCATACATGCCGCCCATCTGCACGGAGAGCCGGAAGAAGGGGCTACTTATTTCGCGGCGCAATTGTTCGGCCTGGTCGGCAACATCAACTAACCCTTGCTTGCGGGCCATTTTGGCCGCTTTGTTGAGCGTTTTCTTCGCGTTGCCAACCTGGTCATTCAAGGCCTGGGCTAACCCCAGGGTTATCAGGTAATGCGGTTCGTCGGGGGCAAGCTGAACGCTTTTTTCAGCGTAGATCTGGGCAACATCGGGGCGCAGGGTCATCACTTCAACGGCAACGCGCATGAGCATTCTGGGGTCGTCGGGGTGCAGTTGGGTTGCTTTATCGAGTGCCTCCCTGGCCATGGGCATCCAGATGTGCTCGTCCTGGTCGTCGTGGTCAGGTTGAAGCCCATCAAAGATGCTTAACAGGGGATCATTGGGCACACGACAACGAGACAGCAAAGTGATACCCAGGTCAAGGTAAAATTCGGGGTTGGGCGACAGGTTTTGCTCGGCTTGCGCCAGTACGGCTCGCGCCTGTTCCTGGTTGTTTATGACTGTCCAGCACTCAATCACGAAGATGTAGGCCTGGGGGTTGTCCGCGGCACAGTCCAGCGTTTCCTGAAGGAGCGGAATAGCTTTTTTGAGTTGTCCGCGATCTATGGCGACACGCGCCAGGTTCAGGGGAAACTGATAATTCTGGGGGTCAAGCTGGCGGCACTGCTCAAAGACTTCGACGGCGGAGTCGTAGAAGCCATATTTGTGGTAGTGGTGGCCGCGCATCAGGCCGAGCCGGGCTACTTCGCGCCGCACATCTTCGCGTTGTGGGTCTTGTTGCAGCACTTTGCGCAAAGTTTCTTCCGCCTGGTACCAGCGTCCCCACATGCTTTCAATATTTGCGCTGCGCAGAAGGGCTTCAATATGGGTTGAGTCGCGTTCGAGAATGCGCCCCAATTCGTTATGCGCGGCCTGTTCTTGCTCGTTGGATAGCAGGGCGTCGGCCAGTTGTAGCCGCATATCCAGGTCGTCGGGGTCGCTCTTAATCGCCTGTTTGAATATTTCGACGGCGCGGCCTGGCTCACCACCCTGCTTGTAGCATTCGATGACGCGCTTGCGCACCCAGGCCCATCGCGCCTCTTCCTGATCATCTGTGCTGGTTGTGGGGGCGCTATCGGTTGGGGGCGTTGGTTCGTCCGCGGGTTGCGATTCTTTGCTGGCTTTTCGGCCCTTCGTTTTCTGGGCGGTGGGTTGCTTTTTCGATGATGCGCGGGGGCGGGTGCGCAACAGGGCCCGCCATGTTTCAGCGGCTTCAAGCCAGTATTCCTGGGCTTCGTAGGCCAGGGCCAGGTTGTGTAAGAGTGTGCGCGGCGATCCAAGGCTTGAACTTGCGCTCACAATCTGGCGCGCTTGCTGCCAGAGGTGGGTCGCCTGGGGCCAGTCGCCTGCGCGGGCCGCGTTGGCGGCAGACTGGTCAAAGACCTGTACCAGGAGTTGGTTAAAGGCGGTATAAGCATGCGGCGATACTTCCAGCGCTTGTTGGGCTACTCTGGTGGCTTGTTCCAGATCGTCGGCCTCGAGCAAGGTTTCGATGCATTGCTGAAAGGCCAGGGCTAGATTATTCCACAACCAGGGTTGGTTGATGCCTGGTTCGTTCTGCACATGTTGCCAGTGGCGCAGGGCAGCATCCATATCGCCGGTGGCGGCGGCGGCAACGCCGGTATAGTAGCGTTGGACGACGGCGGCCTGGTGCGAAGGAAGCGAGGGGTTGTGTTCCAGGGTGCTCTGGGCAGTGGCGTTGTCGCCCGATTGGATGGCCCCCAGACCGGCCCACAGGCGCTCTAGCCCTTCGGTTCCATTGACGGGGGGGGCTTTGTGGTGGAGCAAGGCCTGGACGGGGGCAAGCGCGGCCTGGGTTCTGGGGGTAACGCCGGGTAAGACGGTAATGTCGCTGTGGGGGTCTTGTTCGAGCGTGGCCAGGGCCAGAACGAAACCCACGCCCGGCCAGGTGTCTTGCTGGTGCAAGACGGCGGTATAGCAAGCGCTTGCTTCCTTCAGTTGGCCGCTGCGGTGGAGCGCCAGTCCCAGGTGATAGCGGTAGCGCGGATCATCGGGGGCTAGTTCAACAGCGCGGCGTAAATCGGCTATCTGTTCGTTGCCGGCCGCAATGGTGAGCGCCCGACGAAAGTATGCTTCGGCCAGGGCGGTGGCGACGGGGGCATCCTGTGCGGCCAACGGTTCCCACACGGCAATAGCCTGGTTGAAGCGATTGGCTTGAAAGTGGCGCAATCCTTGCTTACGTTGCTCGCCCGGATTGGCAAATGTTTGCCGCAATGATTGCCCGCGCTGTTGTTTCTTTGCCGTCATACGATACCTTTACCCAATTCCAACTATATCTACCCACAAACCCATAGCATTACAGTCGCAAGAGCCTGGCCCGAAAACGAACATACCCCGACAGCCAGACAGGGATAACGATAGTGCGGGCCAACTGTCTGCACGTCAGGATAGCTGGTATGCAATTTTATGTACCAAACTGCTCCACTGGTTTCTGTATTGTAGCATAGGGGTGGGGAGCAAGCAATACCTGGCACAGTGTCGCTATGGGAAGGCCCCGGACATGGGGGCCGTCGTTTGG
>DAOTUK010000233.1:0-1635 GCA_034437375.1 Chloroflexaceae bacterium
GCCCCCCGCCTCCCCGCCTCCGCTTACCGGGGCGGCTCGTAACAGGCGCGACAGCGAGCCTCGTACAAGTCGGCCCCGCCCACCACAATGGTTGGTGCGTCGGCGGGGGCGGGGGCGCCATTGAGCAAACGCTGTGTGCGGGTAGCATAGGCCCCACACCGCACACAGATTGCATAGAGCTTGTCCACATGTTCCGCAACCGCCATAAGCTGCGCCATAGCCGGGAAGGGGGCGGCGCGGTAGTCCTGGTCGAGCCCGGCCACCAGCACCCGCACGCCGCGGTCGGCAAGGTGCTGGCAGCCGGCCACAATCTGCTCTGGCGCATCATCCAGAAATTGCAACTCATCCACCGCGATAACCTGGGCATCGTCGGAGTGGGCCAGCACCTCGGTGATAGAGCGTACCGGGAGCGCCTCTATCTGGCTCCCAATGTGGCTTGTCACATGGCGGCTACTGTAGCGCGTGTCCAGGCGGGGCGTAAAGAGCTGGTACGATTGGCGGGCGATGGTGACATGGCGCAGGCGACGGATAAGCTCTTCGGTCTTCCCGCTAAACATACACCCGCAGATTACTTCGATACGACCGCTCAGCGTCGGGCGCGTCATCAGATTGGTACTCCGCACTTACTCTCCCAGGAACGAACGAATATGCCCGGCAATGGCGGCGCTCTCGTTGGGCCCGCTGGAGAGCGTACCCGATACCTGTACCTGTTCGCCCGATGTGAGTTCGACATAGGCAAAGAAGTTGCGCCCCGACTCGTCCTCGCGGTTGCCTACCTTGACCCCCTGAATAGTATCAAGCGGGTGTTCGACGCTCTCTTCAACCGTGCCGTCAGGCGCACAGGTTTGAATGGTCATTGAGCCACTGTCCTTGTCCAACACCAGTTTCACCGTCTTGCTGGTAAACGTCTCGACATTGCGGCTTACTGTGCCAATATTGAGCATGGTCTTGATGGTATCAATTAAGCCCAGTTTGCCGGTCGGAACCTGTCGCCGCTCCCCCTCATGCACCACTTCCAACTGCTTTGGCATGTTCCCATCATCCACATGTACGGTCATTGTTCTCTCCTTTTCTTCATATTCACACTGCTTCCCGACACCCTATCGCACCACCCACCGCGACCATATTAGCCCGGCAGTGGCGCAAAATCGTTGATGGACAGGGAGGTTTGCTCCCAACGCCCAGACGCCCACTGCGTCTGGGCGGACGGGCCGGGCGGCGGTTCGCCGCTCCCCTCGCGCCGCAAGATGCTCCCATCCCGATTGACCATCAGCATGACCCGGTTATCGTCGCTGGCTAACACGTAGCCGCACGGCTCAGTCCTGGCCGTATGGGCCGTTTCACAGGTAAAGGCCTCGCTATTCTGTACGCCATAGGTCACGCGCACACACACCACCTCGAACCCATCTGGTAGGACATAGCGTGCCCCTTCCTTTAGCAATGGTTCCATATCTGTCAACCTCCTTTTATCATACCAGTGCGGGGTGATGCGTGATGCGAAGCTCCGTGACATGCATGCACTCCACACTACCGAGTAGCTATACGTAATCAACCGAACCTGGTATCCCGCCTCACACCTCACACCTCACACCTCACACCTCCCGCCTCGCACCTCCCGCCTCCCGCCTCCCGCCT
>DAOTUK010000234.1:0-14166 GCA_034437375.1 Chloroflexaceae bacterium
GACGATTGCGCCCCCCGCCCCCCGCCAGGAGCGGCGCTACCATATGAGCTATGCCGAATACGCGCAATGGGTGGACGACGATACCCACGCCGAATGGGTAGATGGGGAGGTGACCGTATTTATGCCACCGCTGTTCATACACCAGAATATGAACCTGTTTATCGCTCGCCTCCTGGCCAGCTATGCTGAACTGTTTAACCTGGGCATGGTACTGATTGCTCCCTTCGAAGTACGTACCATCCCCAACCGCGCCTACCGCGAACCAGACATCATCTTTGTGGCCCGCGAGAACCTGCACCTGCTCAGCGAGCGGCGTATGGAAGCGGCCCCCGATGTGATTGTCGAGGTCGTATCGCGGGAGAGTAGCCGCCGCGATTACCACGAGAAGTTTGCCGAATATGAGCAGGTCGGCGTGCGGGAGTACTGGTTGATAGACCCGCGCCCGGAGGGACAGCAGATGCAGTGGTACCGCCGCAATGCCCAGGGGCGCTACGAGGCGGTCGGGCCGGACGGGCAAGGGCGCTACCATTCGGAAGTGCTACCCGGCTTCTGGGTACACCCGGACTGGCTGTGGCAGTCGCCCCTGCCCGACCCGCTGGCCACGCTGGCGCAGATAGCACCGCAGGCGCTGCGCCGCGCACTGAAGGACGTGCTTGGCGCGGACGACGAGCCAACCGCTTGAGTATTAGGAGGGAGAGTGTATGACAGAACAACCCGCGGCCTTTCACATTCTGGCGCTTGAAACATCCTGCGATGAAACTGCCGCTGCGGTCGTGCGGAACGGAACGGTGATTGTGTCAAACGTGGTCGCCTCACAAATGGAGATGCACGAGCGGTATGGCGGCGTCGTGCCCGAAGTAGCCTCGCGCCAGCATATCCTCAGCCTGTTGCCCGTGCTTCAGGAGGCGGTGGCGGCCTTGCCCGGCAGCTGGAACGATATACACGCAATTGCCGCTACCTATGGGCCCGGTCTGAGCGGCGCGTTAATCACCGGCTTGAATGCCGCCAAAGCCATCGCCTGGCAGCGTCAATTGCTCTTTGTGGGGGTCAACCATCTGGAAGCGCACATCTATGCCAACTGGTTGCAGACGGAGGAGCAGACACCCCCGCCACAATTTCCGCTGGTGGCGCTGGTGGTAAGTGGCGGCCATACGCTGCTGGCCCTGCTGCGCGACCATGGCGACTATCAGTTGCTTGGGCAAACCCGCGACGATGCGGCCGGCGAAGCCTTCGACAAGGTGGCTCGCATTCTGGGGTTGGGCTACCCCGGCGGCCCGGCGGTGGAACACAGCGCAAAACAGGCTATCGGGGGTAAGCTCACCTTTCCGCGGGCGTGGCTCCGCGATAGCTACGATTTTTCCTTTAGCGGGCTGAAAACGGCCGTCTTGCACAAGGTTCAGGAGCGCGAGTCGCCGGGCGCATCCGCGCCAACCGAGAGCCAGAAGCGCACCCGACGCGGCCGCAAGAGCGCCACGGACGAACCGGCCGAAGCTCCCGCGGCCCCCCCACCGGCCCGATCCAGTAGTACGATGCCCGACGGCAGCGCCACGGCCCATATGGCCCACGCCTTCCAGGAATCGGTCGTAGATGTGCTGGTTTCAAAAACGGTACAGGCGGCCGCTGAGTATGGCGCAGCAGAGATTGTGCTGGCGGGGGGTGTGTCGGCCAATATGCGCTTGCGCGAGGAGATGGGCCGGCGGGCGGGGGTGCCGGTGCGCTGTCCGCCCATCTGGCTCTGTACCGACAATGCCGCGATGGTTGCCGCCGCGGCGTACTACCGCTTTAACGAGGGCCTCCAGAGCGGGTGGGATCTCGATGTGGTGCCCAACTTGAAGTTGGGGTAACTCCGTAACTCCGTAACTCCATTGACACGTGGCCTGATATGGGCTAGGATACTACCAGGGACAGTTATACTTTATGTTGACGCCATATGAAGCAAACCAATGCCCGTCTACGACGGACGCTGCTCACAATCCTGGGGATATTGTTGCTGGCCGCGGCTGGTTATGGCGGGTTTCTGTTTTTTGTAAATACCACCCCGTCGCCCGCAGAAGGTTTGAATTATAGCCTGGGAAAGCCACATCGGGGCTCCATTAGTGCAACGATAGATGCCAGCGGCAAGATAAAACCGGCCGACGTTGTGAATCTGAACTTTGACGTGTCTGGTACGGTCGAAGAAATATTGGTGGTGGTGAATGATCGGGTTGAGCAGGGCGAACCGCTGGCCCATCTGGATACCACCGATTTACAATTGAACCTGGAAAAGGCCGCCGCATCGCTGGCCCAGGTCAAGGCCGGTTACGACCAGCTTGCGGCCGAGGCGCCCCCCGAAGAGGTAGAGCAGGCGCAGGCGCAACTTCAGCAATCGCGCGGGCAATTGAACCAGGTACAGGGCGAAGTGACCTCGGAGGATATACAGGCCGCCCGCGCTGAGCTAGAGCAGGCCCGCGCAGCGCTGGCACAGCTAGAAGCTGGCCCGAAAAGCCACGATGTCAAGTCGGCGCAGGCCGCGTTGGAGAGTGCCCGCACCAACGTGCGCTCGCAGCGCGATAGCCTTTCGGCGGCCAAGACACGCGCCGAATTGCAGATGCGCCAGGCGGCCAACACACTCCGTAACCAGCAAGACAACTATAGCAATATTTACTGGGAGAACCGCGAGCGTGAGCGCAATTGGGATTCGCCCGGCGCCAACGTCTCGTCGCAACTGCGTGAGCGGGAAGAGGCCGCCCTGCGCAGCGTGCGCGACGCGGAAGATGCGCTGGAAATAGCGCGGGTGGCCTATGAGCAGGCCAAACAGGCCGAGATTACCGGGCTTCAGGCCGCGGAAGCAGAGGTGCGGAGCGCCGAAGCAAATTTGGAAAAGGTTCTAGCCCCCGCCGACCCGGACGCCATCGCCGCGGCGCGGGCCCAGATAGCCCGCGCTGAAGCAAACTTGAACAAGCTCACGGGCCAGCAGCGCAGTGGGAGTGTGGCCGCTGCGGCGGCCAGTGTCAATATTGCCCAGGCGCGGTTGGATGCGCTCCTGGCGGCCCCCCGCGAGGTAGACGTAGCCAGCACATTGGCCCAGATAGAACAGGCTGAAGTGAGTGTGGAACAGGCCCGCCAGGATCTTGACCGCGCCACGCTGCGGGCCCCCATAGATGGGGTGGTAGCAGAGGTCAACCTGACCGTGGGCGAACGCGAAACCCCCTCCCTCAACCGCCCGGCCATCATTATTGCCGACCTGTCGCGCTTCTACGTGTATGGCACAGTGGACGAAATAGATGTGGCGCAGCTTCGGGTGGGGCAAGAGGTGGTGCTCACGTTGGATGCGTTGCCAGAGCTGGAATTGACCGGGGTGTTGGATACCATCAGTCCGCTGTCTGATGAAAGTGCGGCCGTGGCTACCTATGCTATTCGTATTGAGATGACCAGCAAAGACCGGCGCGTGCGGTCGGGGATGTCGGCCACGGCTGATATTATTGTAGACCAGAAGGAGCAGGCCTTGCTGGTGCCGCGCCGCGCTATCTATGCCAGCGAAGGTGTGCGCTATGTGGATATTCCCACAAACCAGGGCCTGTGCGATCTGGAGCGGAGCGAGTGGCCGGCCGCGCCCGACTTGCAGCAGGTTGAGGTGACAACGGGCTTGAGTAATGACCAGTTTATGGAGATAACGTCAGACACGATGACCGAAGAAACCTGTATTTACGTTGAGGGGGTAGACGCACGGATGTACCCCTTCTCCGGCCCGCCGCCGGGGCGGTCGCGGGGCCGCCGGGGCGGGTAGCGCAGGGGGCACGAGCGCCATGAGCTTGATAGAGATAACCAGTATGACCCGCGTCTATACGATGGGCGATATTGAGGTACGGGCCCTGGCCGGCGTGTCGTTGGCAATTGAGGAGGGCGAGATGGTGGCGATTATGGGGCCGAGCGGCAGCGGCAAGAGCACGCTCATGAATGTGCTTGGATGTCTCGATCAGCCAAGCGAGGGGAGCTATTTGCTGGATGGCGTCAATGTAGGGGTGCTTGATGATAACCAGTTAGCCCATATTCGCAATCAGAAAATTGGATTTGTGTTCCAGCAATATATGCTACTTCAGCGGACAAGTGCGCTGCGCAATGTGGAGTTGCCGCTGTTGTATAGCCAGAAGAAGGGGCGCTCGGCCCGCGCTATGGCGGCGTTGGAGCGCGTCAGTATGGGCGACCGTGCCCACCACAAGCCCAACGAGTTGTCGGGCGGCCAGCAGCAGCGCGTGGCGATTGCGCGGGCGCTGGTGAACGAGCCGCGCATTTTGCTGGCCGACGAGCCGACCGGCGCACTTGACACGAGAACCGGTGAGGAGATAATGAAGATCTTTCAACAGCTCAACCAGGAACAGGGTATTACCGTTATTCTTGTAACCCACGAGCCGGACGTGGCCCGCTATGCGCGGCGTACTATCCATGTCCGCGATGGGTTGATAGAGGTGGATCGGCCAGACAATCGTGGGTAAGGGTATGCGCCAGTATCCAGAACCGGCAGGAACCGACGATGAACACCAGAAGAGAACGTATTTCTGAAACCGATGTTGACGCTTTGCAACGCCATATTGCGCAATTGGAGGGTGAGCTTGCCAGGGCCCGGGAGCGTGAGCGGGCCCTGGGCCAGCAGTTGGAAACCTATCGCCCGCTGGTGGAGCAGTCGTTACAAGGCCTGGCTATCTTTCAAGCAAACCGGCTGGTCTTTGTCAACGAGATGATGGCCAACTTGATGGGCTATGCGGTTGCAGACATGGCGACATGGACGTTTGCCGATGTGGCCCGTTGTATTCATCCGGACGACCGCGCTCTGGTAATGCAACGGTTGCGCGAGCGCCTGGAAGGTATCCCCTTGCCAAACAATTATGTAACCCGTACGATCCGCCGCGATGGCGCAATCCTGTGGCTAGCGTTGTTTGCTATTAGTACGTCCTACCAGGGGAGCCCGGCTGTGCTGGCCACGTTTCTTGATGTGACCGAGCGTAAGCAGCAGGAGGAAGCGCTGCATGCTATCAATGCCGAGCGTGAATACTGGCTCCGCGAGGTACAACAGCATAACTGGAATATGACTTTGCTTAATGGTATGAACGAGTTTCTGCAACGCTGTGTGACGGTGGAAGCGGTGTACCGTGTGACGGCGCTCCAGGTGCGGCAGATTTTTGTAGACTATACCGGCGCGTTGTATATTTATAATATGCATCGGACGGCGGCTGAGTGTGTGGTGACCTGGGGTACAGAGCAGCCGGATGAGGCGGTGGTGATACCGGAGCGCTGCTGGGCCCTGCGCCGCGAGCGGCCGCATATTGTGAGCGATACAACCAGTGTGCCGGCCTGTCAACACATGCAGCAAACAGCATCGCCGCCCTACCCATACATCTGTGTGCCGCTGCAAACACAGAAACAGGTTTTCGGGTTGCTCCATCTGCGCCACACGATGACGACAACGCCCCAACACCACGAGCACCAGGGGTGGCTTGCCACGATGGTGGCCGTCAATATTGCCCTGACCCTTTCCAATATCCACTTGCGCGAACAGTTGCATTACCAGTCTATCCACGATGCGCTCACCGGGCTGTTCAACCGCCGCTATATGGCCGAAACGCTCAAGCGCGAGATAAGCCACGCGGCCCGCTATCAACAGACAATCGGTGTGCTGATGTTGGATATAGATTTTTTCAAGCGCTTTAACGATACGTATGGCCACGAAGCGGGCGACGTGGTGTTGCAGGCGGTGGGGCATTTTCTCCAAACGCATGTGCGGCAGGAGGACGTTTCGTGCCGCTATGGGGGCGAAGAGTTTGTGATTATTATGCCGGGCGCGGCGCTTGAAGATACTTACCGCCGCGCCGAGCAACTGTGCGCCGATATTCGCCTGCTCAACGTTCACCACAAGGGCGAACCCCTGGGGGCCATTACCATCTCTATGGGGGTGGCCAGCTATCCAACGCATGGTCTGACGGCGGAAGCGTTGCTGAATGGGGTAGATCAGGCGCTCTATCGCGCCAAATCAGAGGGGCGCAATTGTATTGTCCTGGCCCAATCTTTGGGCCAGCAAACGGCCGCTCCGTCTTGAAACAAATGCCCACCTTCATTCGTTATAAGAAGGGGAGGAGAAACCGTACCAGACCCCCTGGGGGTAGCCTATGAGTAGCCTATGAGTATCCTTGAGGCGTTTCGCATTGCGCTGAATAGCCTTATATCCAATAAACTGCGGGCTATCCTGACGATGCTTGGTATTATTATCGGCGTGGGGGCCGTTATTACGTTGATGGCCCTGGGTGGCGCTATCCAGAATCTTGTGACGACCGAGTTGCAGGGGTTGGGCAGTAACCTTATTTTCCTGTTTGGGGGAACGAACGATCCGGAGCAAAACCGCCGTGTTCCGCCGCGCTTGACGAATGAGGACATCGCCGCGATTTCCGACCCGCTCAATGTGCCGGCTGTGGCACAGGTGACGCCCGAATTTAGCAACCGGGCCATGGTAAGCTATCGCGGCACAAGCTATGATGCCTATATTGCCGGCGTAACGCCCAACTATACCATTGTGCGCAATGCGTCGGTGGCGCAGGGGCGCTTTTTTGATGACCAGGCCGTGCAGAACCGCTCGCGGGTGGCGGTGCTTGGCTACCGCGTGCGCGAGACGCTGTTTCCCGACGGCAACGACCCGCTGGGCCAGCGTATCCGTATTCAGGGGATTAACTTTCGGGTGGTGGGGGTCATGGCTGAGCGGGGTAGTAGCTTTGCCAGCAACGAGGATGACCAGATTCTGGTGCCTATTTCGACGGCGCAGGATCGCCTCTTTCCGCTACCGGCCAACCAGGTGCGGAAGATTGAAGCTACGGTTGTCTACATCCAGGCTACCGATGAACAGCGTATTGATGCGGCTATCGAGCAGATAACCGATGTGTTGCGCCAGCGCAATAATTTGACGTATCAGGACAACAACTTTACGATAGTGACCCAGGAAGATTTGATTTCATCGTTTGGGACGATTACCGGCTCTATTACGGCGTTTCTGGGGGCTATTGCGGCTATTTCGCTGGTGGTGGGCGGTATTGGTATTATGAATATTATGCTGGTGAGTGTGACCGAGCGTACCCGCGAAATCGGGTTGCGCAAGGCGGTGGGGGCCCGCAAGAGCGATATTCGGCTTCAGTTTCTGGTCGAGGCGACGCTGCTCAGTTTGTTGGGGGGCGTGCTTGGTATTGCGCTTGGCTATGGGCTCTCGGCTATCGGGACGGTCTTTTTGCAGGGGTTTGCCGAAAATGCTCGTGCCGTTGTGCAGGGAGACTCGATTGTGTTGGCGACGCTTACGTCTATTGTGGTGGGGGTTTTTTTCGGGCTCTACCCTGCGGTGCGGGCTTCACAATTGAACCCGATAGATGCCTTGCGGTACGAGTAGGTGAGAAAGATGGTATCATACGAGTGACGGGTGCGGCGTGCGGTGGTGCGGTGCGAGACGGCAAGATGTGCAGTGGTAATCACTTCTGATTACCTGGAAAGTAGCAGTAATTCGTGAGAATCCTTATCACTGGTTCGAGTGGGCAGATAGGTACCAACCTGGCCCTGCGCTTGCTCAGCGAGGGGCATAGTGTCTTTGGGGTAGACCGGCGTATCAATAGCTGGACTGATGCGTTCCCCACGTTGTTGCAAGACCTTGGTGCGCCCTACCGCGATTTTACGGGCGGTATAGGGGGCGCGCCCTACCCGCCGGTGGATATTGTGGTACATCTGGCCGCCAATGCCAAGGTGTATCAGCTTGTCCAGGAGCCCCACCGCGCTCTGGAAAATATCAATGTGACGTTTAACATATTGGAATATTGCCGCGTCAACAAGGTACCGATCATCTTCTCCTCCTCGCGTGAGGTGTATGGCGATATTCGCCGCTATATTACCGATGAAGAGCACGCCGAATTTAAGTATACCGAAAGTCCCTATTCGGCTTCGAAGATTGCTGGCGAGGCCTTTATCTATTCCTACGCGCGATGTTATGGTTTGCGCTATCTCGTGTTTCGTTTTTCCAATGTCTATGGGCGGTACGACAATGATATTGAGCGTATGGAGCGGGTCATCCCCCTCTTTATCCGCCGTATTAGCCGGGGCGAACCGGTTACGGTCTTTGGCAAAGATAAAACGCTTGATTTTACCTATGTAGACGATTGTGTGCATGGTATTGTGCTTGGGATGGAGCAATTGCTGACGGGCAAGGTGTACAACCGTACCATCAACCTGGCCTATGGCCAGGGCAATACGCTGGTGCGGATGGCCGAGTTGATTGGGGAGGCGCTGAAGCAAACGCCGGAAATAAAAGTTGAGCCGTCGAAGTTGGCGGGCGAAGTAACGCACTATGTTGCCAATATTACCCTGGCGCGGGAGATTCTTGGCTATACGCCGCAGGTGTCGCTGGAAGAGGGTATTAAACGGGCGGTGGCCTGGGCAACCGGGCAGGAGGGATAGCCAGAGCGTATGGGGGCTCAAGAGCTAGAATTGGGGAGCGGGGCGCGAGCGCTGCCTGACCCACAGCATGGTGAAAGCGGTGGCCCTTCTGCCGCCTCATCCCAGGCGGCCCTGCTCAGTGCGATATTGACCGGCGCGTCAACGCTGGTGGCCACGCTTGACCTTGATACGCTGTTGGCCAATCTGTTGCCCCAGGTTGCGGGGGCCCTGGGCCAGGTATCGTGTGGTATCCTGTGGCTCTACGAGCGGCAAAGCGGCAAGCTGTGGGCGGTTTCGACCTATGGCTTGCCAGCAGTGGCAGATTCCCCTGCCCCGGTGCCCCAGACGTTCCCGATAGCGCCGGGCGAAGCGTTGGCCGGGCAAGCCTACCAGCGCAATGCGTGTCTGCGCGTGGATGGCAAAACGGCCTATCATACCCAGACGGAGACGATAACCGGCCCCAGCAAGGCGGCTTTTCAGCAACGCATTGAGCAATTGCCTCGCTCCCTGATGGTGGTGTGTGTGCCGCTCCAGGCCGGCGATGATCGGCTTGGGGTGCTGGAATTGATGCATACCCCCGCGCCTGCTGATGAGGCGGAGCCACCGCCCGACCTGGCCACCGAAGCGACGTCCAGGGCCAGTATGCTGCTGTTTGCCGATACCCACCTGTTGCAACATTTTGCCAACCTGGTGGCCGCCGCTATCAAGAATGCGCGGATGTATGGCGAAAGCCAGCGCCAGTACCACCGTCTCAATGCGTTTAACGCGGTTGTGACGGCGATTAGTACCGCAACCGACCTGGCGGATATGGTGAACAGCGTGCTTGATGTGGTGCTTGGGTTTTTGCCTATCGCCTGCGGCACGATCCTGATCTTCGACCCGTCCCAGGCGCGGTTGAGCCTGGCGGCCCAACGGGGTTTGCCGGCGGCGTATGTGGCGCTGTTGCATAACTGTCGGCTGAGCGAGGGGCCCTGTACCGAGACGATTCACTATGGGCAACCCATTATTCGCCCCTTGATGGAAGATCGCGGCGAGCTTCTGCTGCTGAACAGCGGGCTTGCAAGCTGTGCCTATCTGCCGTTGCTGGCGGGTGGTACGGTGGTGGGGGTGCTGGGCCTGTATGGCGATGCGCTGTTGCACAAGAATATTGACCTTGAGGCGCTGATGCCGCTGTGTAACCAGGTTGGCTTTGCCATTGCCAACGTGCGTTTGTATGAGGCCAGCCAGATAGAGCGCCACAAGCTCAACACGGTGGTCAATAGTAGCGCCGAGGGGGTCATGTTGTGCGATAGCCAGGGGCGGTTGGTGCTGGCAAATGAGGCGGCTATGCGGTTGCTCAATTTGGAATCGATTCCCTTTGAGCAGCATCTGCGCGATATGCCCGGCTACTATGGGATGTATGATATGGATGGGCACCTGTTGACCGAGGAGCAATTGCCAATGGCGCGGGCGTTGCAGGGCGAGACGTTTCACGATTACCGTATCCTGACCCAGGGGAGTGGCGGGGCCAATAGTGTGATGAGTTTTAGCGGGGCGCCGGCCCGCAGCAACGCGGGCAGCATAGAAGGGGCGGTTGTGACCTTCCGCGATATTACGGCCAGTCAACGGCTTGAACGGGCCAAGGATGAGTTTCTGGCGATTGCGGCCCACGAGTTGCGCAGTCCGCTGGTGTCGGTGCGGAGCTATTCCGATATGCTGATGAAGCGGGAACGCCAGCGCAATGAGGAGAATGCCCGCGATTTGCGGGGGTTGACCATCCTGTCCCAACAGGTGACGCATATGTTGCGGATGGTAGATAATTTGCTCGATATGTCAAAGATTGAGGCCGGGCAGGTGGCGCTCCAGACGCAAGAGGTCAATCTGGTATCGCTGGTGTCGCAGGTGTTCGATCAGAAGCGCCCCGAAGCGGCCAACCGCGAGTTGCTGCTGGAAAGTGACGAGCCCGAAATTATGATCCTGTGCGACTCGATGCGTATACGCCAGGTGCTCACCAATCTGGTGGGCAACGCCATCAAGTATAGCCCGCCCGATAGCCCCGTGACGGTGCGTCTGGCGGTGGTTGAGCACGAGGGACAGCGCGAGGTGCTGGTAGCGGTGAACGATAAGGGCAGCGGCATTCCCCCCGACCAGCAATCGCGCCTCTTCCAACGCTTCTACCGGGTGAAGAATCGCCGCCGCATTGAGGGCCTGGGCCTGGGGCTCTATCTGAGCCGCGAGTTTGTCGTGATGCATGGTGGTCGTATCTGGGGCGAGAGTGTCGAGGGCAAGGGGACGACGTTCTACTTTTCGTTGCCCGTGAGCGGGCCAGAGCGCCCCGCGGCGCAGGCCGCGGAGGAGTAAAGGCTTGCGCAGGCTAGTCTCCGCCGCTTTCGTCGCGCCAGTGCTTGAGCACTACCTGGTAGCCGCCTTCGCGGAGCGGGATACAGTGCAGGTAGTCGAGCGAGGCTTCGTAGTGGGCCGGGTTCTGGAGCTCTTCCCAGGTATACTCCTGTTCGCGCTCGATCAGGTGCGGTGTCCAGGTGCCGCTGTTGAAAAATAAACCCGTGCGTCCGTCGCGCAGATCGAGCGGGTCCTGGGTGCCGTCAATGGGGTGGTGGGTGTGGCCCATCACGACGGTGGCTATGCTGCTATCCTCCTCCATCACCTTGCGGGCCGCTTTGCGGTAGGGGCTTTCAAACAGGCCCAACCCCAGGCCGTACGAGGGCATAGCCAGTTCTTGCCCGGCGCTTTCCTCGTCCGCTACCTCGGCTTGCATTGCCTGCATTGCCTGTTGTTCGGTGTTGCTAAACTGCTGTAGCTGTTGCTCAAACTCGGCGCGTAGCGCGGGGTCATCGTGCAAACGTTGCTCCATTAACGTGCGTAGCTCTTGGTCGTCTACCCGCTCTAGCACCGTCTCCACGGTATGCGGTGCTGGTGCGCTGCCCGGCGCGCCCGGTGTGGAAAAGCTCACCCCCAGTTGGGGAAAGCCTTTGGTCAGGTAGAACTTGCCTATTAACACCAGGGCCTCTTTAGTAAAGCTCAGGTCGCCTTGCAAGCCCAGTTTGACCATCCGCAAGATAGGCTTGATGCTATCAATAAACCAGTACTGCTGTTCCAGGCTATTGTATACGGTGTCTACAAAGAGGGTTCCCCAACAGCGTTTGAGCCGCTTAATGCCGTGGTCGTCAACGCCAAAGGGGTGTTGCATCTGGTTGCCAAAGGCGTTGGCGCGGTCGTGTTCGTGCCCATGCTGAACGTAGACGCGCCCCCGTTCGCCCGTGCCCAGGGTATAGTCGAAGGGCTCCAGGCGGAGGGTACCGCTGGCGTCGGGGGGACAGATAGCGTTGGACAGGGTGGCCCAGACGCTTGACCAGAGCATGTCTATGTCGTGGTTGCCGGCCAGGATGGTGATAGAGTGGCCATCCTGCATAAAGCGCCAGAGACGGCGGAAAACGTCCGGGTGTCCGCTGGCGATGTCGGGGCGGTGGCCAAGCACAACCTGGGTGCGTTCCAGCGATTGTACTTCGGTGGTGCCCAGATGGTCGGCCGGCGACAGGGGGCCGTAGTGGGGGAGTATCTGGAGGTATTCGATGAAGTCGCCGGCAATAACCAGTTCAATGGGTTCGTTGGCGGCGCTGATATGGTCAAGAAAGGCGCAGAAAGCATTATCGGCTTTGAAATCTTCCAGAACATGCCAGGTGCCAGTGGTGGCGTCGTAGCCCTGGCTCAGGTGCAGGTCGCTGATAATGTAGGCTGGTTTTTCCATCGTACGTGTGTTCCTCTCTCTTGCACATCTGGGGCGATATGCTGGCCTGTATCTCGCGGGTGGCCTGGACAGGCCGGATTGTTTGTCCGCGCTCCCATACCGCGTTTCCCCAGGTGTGTTGTCGGGTTTCTCTGATTGTACCACGAGGTTGGCATAGTCCGGGGATGGTGTCCTGGGGTATCTGTTTGTGTGTAGGAGGGACAACCCCTGGGAGCGCGGGCATCTTGCCCGCTCCGGGGCGAGCGAGCCGCTCGCGCTCCCAGGAACGGAAAATTTTCTGGCACACCCCCTGGGGGGAGGCTAGGGGATGCGCGGCAAGCGTACGCGGTAGATGGTGACGTGGGGGTTCTCGTATACCCTATCCCAGTAGGTGCCGTCGCCCTGGGCAAAGCGCTGGACAACATCGTCCCCATAGTAGATTTTCTCTAGCGGCCCGACATAGATGTATTCGACGCGGTGTTGTCGGAGCAGACTGGCGACGGCTGCGGGGTCGGGGTCAAGGTACATCACGCGGACTTCGTGCAGGCGGCGGTCTATCAGGGCCGGCGGCAGGATGGCCCGCTGTTGTCGCTGGTGCCAGTCCCATCCGATGACCAGCGGCAGGCCGGTATAGATGGAGACGCGCCCGCCCCACCGGTAGAGGGGGGTCTGGGCTTCCAGGATGGGCGGCGATCCCTGCACATTGTCCTGGAGCCATCGTATAGCCTGGAGATCGGGGAGCAGTGGGAAGTCTACCCCCTCCTCGTTGCGGGTGGCGTGGGCCATGTAGTCCATCCCGTTTAGCGTGGGGGGTACCTCGGTATCGAAGCGATCCTGTATGCGGTAGGGGATGGCGAATATGGGGTAGAGCAGGCAGGCGATAAGGAGCAGGCTCAATACGGCCCACCACAACCCGGCGCGGAGGCGGCGGGCGACCGTTCTAGCGTTGGTGTGTAGCGCCGACACGATGGGGGCCAGTATGGCCGCCGAGGCGACGCCCCACAGTACCCATACCTGCATATAGAATTTGAACACGGTATTCATACGGCCAATGTCGCCCTTTAGAACAACGATTTCAACCGCCATGGTGAGGAGCAACCCCATACCTATCAGGCACAGGATGAGTTGGCGGCGCGGGGCCGGGGTGGGGCTGAGCAGGAGCAGGGTCGCAAGCGCTATGAGCAAGGTACAGAGCGCAAAGACGCCGCTCCCGAAGAGGGCCAGGAAAAGGGCCAGGAAGAGCGCTGCGAGGGTGGCATATATCCCAAGCTCATACGCCAGCGATGGACGTACCAGGATACGGTGCAGATGGCTGGCCCGCGGGAAGCGTCGCCAGTGCCGCAGGCTCAGGCGCAACAGCCGGACTACCGGGTTGTGTCCGCCCCCCCACAGCAGTTCTGTTATCAGGTAGCTGGTGATGATGAAGAGAAACAAGCCGTGCATAATCAGGTAGGTTGCAAGGGGCGTCCGTGATCCTTCCCAGAGCTCGGCGCCGGAGTAGGCGTTGGCGTAGTGCTGGTGGAAGGGGTGGAAGAGCAGGTAGGCCAGGCCAACAACCAGGAGCCAGCGCCAGGCAACATGCCACAGGTTGACCAGTTCTGGGCGGGGGTGGCGCATATATTCGCGGCATACCAGCGCAGCGCCAACCAGGACGGCGTAGGTTGGCAAATCCCAGGTGTTCATGGGCCAGAGGGCCCCGATAACCAGGGCCAGGGCCAGCAAGACGGGCCCGTCGGTGGTGAGCAGGTTGGCCAGGGCCGCTCCGCCGGGGAGGGTATCTACAAGTGGGCCCAGGCGTGGGGCGCGGTGGCGCGGTGGGGTGGACGATGGGGTGCGGCTTTCGAAGCGCGAGGGGAAGAAGAGGTGGCGGGGCAACTCCTCCGGGGGCGGCGGGGATGGTTTCCAGCCGGTTGGCAGGCGGCGAAAGATGCGCCGCAGCAGCAGGGGTGGGCCGGGGATCTCTTCTTCTGGCGGCGGTGGGGGAGGCGTGGCGAGCGTACGGCGTGGGG
>DAOTUK010000235.1:0-6434 GCA_034437375.1 Chloroflexaceae bacterium
GAGGCGCGAGGCGGGCGGCGCGAGGCGGGCGGCGCGAGGCGGGCGGCGGGAGGCGGGCCCCTCCGGCCGCTTGACAGCCCCACCGAAAACCGGCATACTGTCCGCATTCGGATGATACGGTCGGGTAGCGATGGGGGCGGGAATCCGCCGCGTTGCCGACCGTCACAGCGCTTTGTTGCGCTGGCCCACCAGGAAGAGAACCTATGCACCAGAATAACCGGCCCGCCCTGGCCCACGATGAAACCCCACGCGAATTTTACGAGGGCAAATGGATACGTACCAATACCAGCGCCCGCTCGCTCAAAAACATCATCGTTAAAAAAGAGCGCTTCTTTCTGCGTGCCCTGCGCGGCCAGAGCGGGGCCCTGCTTGACCTGGGGTGTGGCGGGGGGTGGCGTTTCTTTCGCCGCTTCCAACCCATCGTCGGGCTCGACATCTCCTTTACCTCGCTACAAAACGCCCGCCAGATCTATACCCTGGCAACACAAGGCGCAGTCACACGCCTGCCCTTTGCCGATAACGCCTTTGACTTTGTAGCGAGCCTGGATGTGCTAGGCCACATTCCCTTTGAATACAAAGACGCGCTATTGGCCGAAATCCACCGCGTGTTGAAGCCCGGCGGCACCACGCTACACTACATTGAAACGCGCAGCACCGACCCGCTCAGCCGCTTCTCGCGGAGCCAACCCCACCTGCACCAGCGCTATTTCATTGACCCCGAAGGCCACATCGGCACCGAATCGCCCGCCGACACCTTCCAACGCTTCCGACGGGCCGGCTTTCATCCCGTCGCCGAAATGCCCGTTTACAAGGGCTTTATCTATGTCGAGCGCTTTCTGCAATACTTCGACAACGAGTTTAAAGAACACTCCGCGCTTATCCGGGCAATGTCCGCCGCACTCCGCCCCATTGGACAGCGCAAAACGCTCAGCCTGGCCGCCAACCTGTTCATTACGCTTTGCTTTGAACTCTTCGACCCGCTGCTGCCAGACGCCTGGGCCGGTGGCGCCCTCGTTGCCTACCAGAAACCCGCCCCCTCCCCATGAGCGCCCCCCCCCGCGCGGCCCTCTGGACAACGCTCTTGCTTCTGGGTATCTACCTGGTTACTACTGGCGGTCGCCCCTTCATCAGCGACGGCGAAATCATGCTGCTCTCCGCAACGCGCCTGATAGACCAGCAAACCCTGGCCCTGCCCGATAGTGCCGCCGCCTTCCCCCAGACTGTGCGTGGGGTGGGGGGGCGGTACTACTCGCGCTATGGTCTGGGCCAACCCCTGCTGGCCGCGCTGCTCTACTGGTGGGGACGCTACGTGGTGGGGTGGTATTTGCTGCCCACGCCCCACGACTTCGCGCTTGGCAAGTTTATCGCCCTGCTGCTGCCGGCCCTGGCGACGGCGGGTACGGGCGGCATCCTGTGCCGCTGGGCCGCGTCGCTCTACGCCTCCCATCGCGTCGGCATGCTGCTGGCCCTTCTGTACGGCACAGCAACCCTCGCCTTTCCCTATAGCCGCTTTTTTTTTCTGAACCGCTCTATACCGCCTGCCTCACCTTCTGCGCCTACGCCATCTACCGCCAGCGCCCGGTGTGGGCCGGACTGGCGGCCGGCTATGCTATCGTTACCCGCATAGGAGGGGTACCCCTCTTGCCCGCCCTCATGCTCTACGCCTGGCTCCGCTGGTGCAACGACACCCCCCACCCCATCGCATCCCTGGGGCAAATGGTCGCCGCGGTGCTTCCCGCTATCGTGGTCATCCTGGCGCATACCTGGCTCCGCTTCCACACGCTCAGCGAACAGGGCTACCCCGGCGAAGGTTTCACCGGCCATATAGCCCAGGGACTATACGGCTTGCTCCTGAGCCCCGGCAAATCAATCTTCCTCTATGCCCCGCTGATGCTGGCATTGCCCCTGGCCGCGCTCCCCTTTGCCCGCCGCTTTCCCCCCGAAGCATACCTGGTTGCCGCCTTGAGCGCTATCATCCTGCTGGAAAGCGCTGCCTGGTGGATGTGGTGGGGCGGGTGGGGATGGGGCCCGCGCTTCCTCGTACCGCTGATGCCCTTCTGGGTACTGGCGCTTGGAACGCTGACCACCCGCCGGCGTGGCGCGGCGCTGATAGCCCTGCTGCTGCCCCTGGCGCTGGCCGTCAACCTGCCTGGTATCCTGGTAGACTTTAACGCCTACCTGCGCGACCTCTCCGCTGGCCACCCCCAGGGCGAAGCGCTTGCGCTCTACCACCCGGCCTACGCTCCCCTGCTGGCCCACGTGCGCCGCTTCGACCCCGCCGCCATCCCCATCGTGAGCTTGCGGTTAGGCTCCCCCCATGTGGGATTTCATCCCACCGCCGCGCCGCTCATTTCCTTGTCGGTGGTACTGCTCATTCTCGTGGCGTTGCGGCGGCTCTGGCGTGCGGCCCGCCGCGCCGATAGCGCCACTGTCACGAGACTGTAACACCAGAACCGGGGGCCCTATCCCTAACGAACCCTGATGGTATCGTTTGTACCAGTAACGACGACTGCCACGCGCACACAGAGCCAGTAGCGAAATCATGCTACAATACACCAGCGCTCCATTGGGAACGTAGCGGCATGTCGGATGATGCCGGTGTGCGTGTTCCTGTTATCAACAGGCCGCACCGCGCATCACCAAATCCTATGCCTTTGGTTGTGACAGCGTGCGCTGCTATGATACATGATACGAGGTTCGGTTGATGCCTTATAACGATGCCGTCGCGTGGGGGCGTTCGTGTCCCGTCGTTTTGTTCCACGCATCACCCGTCATTGGTAGAATGCATCACGCATCACCTGTCACTGAGATTGAGGTTTGCTCATGCAAAAATTCCTGGTACGCTTCAGAGCTATTGCGCTCCTGGCCCTGGTCATCGCTGTCTCGGCCGGTAGTACGCTGTCCCTGGTATCGCGCCCGGCCCGGGCCGATGAAAGCCTGCCCTGGCAGGACAAAAGCGCTCCTTTTGGCGTGGTAGCCACCCTTGGTAACCGCGTTCGTGAAGATGAGATAGATACGGCTGTGATGCTCATGCGCGAAGCTGGCATCCAATGGCAACGCGAAGAACTCTTCTGGGATCGGGTACAACAGACACCCGGCGGCCCCTTTACCTGGACGGGGAACGGAAATGGCTTTTATAACTATGACCGCGCCATTGAAGCACAAGTCAACGCCGGCATCAATGTGCTTGGCTTGCTCGACTACAACCCGGCCTGGTTCAAAGGCAAAAATCCCCACCCCGACGAGTGGATTGACGACTGGGGCAACTTTGTCTACAACGCCGTGGCTCGCTATGGCCGCGACCGCGGCTGGATTACATATTGGGAACTCTGGAACGAGCCCAACCTGGCCCCCTCTGGTTATGAAAGCGGCCTGTATACGGTTGAAGATTTTGTGCGTATTCTTGAAGTGGGCCGCGCCGCGGCCAAAGCCGCCGACCCCGAAGCGCAAATCGTTATGGGTGGCCTGGCCTCTATCTGGGGCCAACCCACTACCGCCAACAACTACGACTACTACGACTATCTGCTGGCGGTCGCGGAGGCTGGCGGGTGGGATCAGGTAGACATTCTCGCTATCCACCTCTACCGCCCCGATGCCCCCGAAGGCGATATACAGGGTACCCGTCGCTCTGCGATGGATTTGCGCACCGAGCTTGACCACCTGGACGAATTTCTGCGGACGTATGGCCCCAAACCGATCTGGATAACCGAAATCGGCTGGCCCACCCACGCTATCTGGCCCGGCGTAGACCCGGATACCCAGGCCTTCTTTATGGTGCGTATGTACGTTCTGGCGCTGGCCCACCCAAGCGTGCAAAAAATCTTCTGGTACGATCTTCGTAACGATACCGTCCCCGAAGCGCCCTACCATCAGCCGGTCTACCATCCCGATTTTGACCAGTTGCACTACGGTCTGCTGAACCGTACCTATCCGCTCGATTCCAACCGCCCCGACCTGCGCAAGCCTTCCTTCCTGGCCTACCGTACGATGACCCAGATGCTTGGCAATGTGTCGCTAAACGAGGTCGCACTGTCGGGCGAAGACCCCGAAAAAACCGAAGTCTACTGGTACCGCTTCCGCAGCGACAACCGCCGCGTGGATGTGCTCTGGCGCACAACCGATCTGAACCCCAACATACCCGTGACATGCGATTGCCGCGAGGCGCAGGTGCGCTCCTGGAATGGCCGGTTAAAGTATGTGCTCTATACCAACGATGGTAACCTCAATCTGCACTTGCCCGAACATGGCGCCCCCATGTACGTTGAATACGACCCCCCCGTCCCCAACGACGGCTTGCACATTGAAGCCACTGGCCACACTATGCGTGGAGCCTTTAAGGATTATTGGGGGCAACAGGGCGGTATGGCCCGCTTTGGTAACCCGCTCACCGACGAGTTGATTGAACCCGAACCGGGCAGCGGCCGCCCCCGCACAGTGCAGTATTTCGAGCGGGCCCGCATGGTCTACTACCCTGAATACGCCGGTACACCCGACGCCGTACACATCGGCAACCCCGGCCACGACTATCTGCAATACCGCGGGATAGATTGGCAAACCCTCCCGAAAGCAACCAACGTCATTACCGGTACGCGCTACTTTACGGAAACTGGCCATACGCTCCAGCCACCATTTCTCGAAACCTGGGAAGCGTACGGCGGTATGCGGATGCTTGGCTACCCGCTCTCCGAAGCCTTCGAAGAGCAGCACCCGGTCAATAAGAAGACCTATCTGGTACAATACTTTGAACGCGCCCGGCTTGAATACCACCCGAAGCACAAGGGTAAGCCAGAGGAAATACAGTTTGGTTCGCTGGTACGCGAGATGATTACGCATTGGGGGGGGATACCATAAGCCACCGGCGGGCCGTAGAACGCATCAGATACCTATGAGCTATGCTATCCACAATTGAAAGAAAGGGGCATGGTATGGTGATACCGTATTCGCTCACCCGTCTGGTTCGCACCCTGTTGCTGGCGCTCCTCCTGATGCCGCTTTCGACGGCGCTTATGGCTGTTGGCACGGCCCCCACCAGCGGGGCCGGCTTGCCCGCCAACGATGCCGCCCATCCCCCCCGCGATAAAGCGACCCCCTTTGGGATAGAAGCGGCGGTGGGCAACCGCATCCGTGAGGATGAGATAGATACGGCCGTCGCCCTGATGCGCGAAGCCGGCGTCCAGTGGCAGCGCGAAGAAATCTCCTGGGATATTGTGCAGAAGTCCCCCGGCGGCCCCTATAACTGGACCGGCAATGGCCAGGGCTTTTATAACTACGACCGCGCTATTCAGGCGCAGGTAGCCGCCGGTATCAATGTGCTAGGCTTGCTCGACTATAACCCGGCCTGGTTCAAGAGCAAGAACCCGCCCCTGGACGCATGGATTAACGATTGGGGCGACTATGTATACAATACGGTGGCGCGCTATGGCCGCGACCGCGGCTGGATCAAGCATTGGGAACTCTGGAACGAACCCAACGTCTCCGAGTCGGGCTATGAGAGCGGCCTCTACGAGCCGGCCTCTTTTGCCCAGATACTCCAGGTTGGCCGTGCGGCCGCGAAAGCGGCCGACCCCGACGCTACCATCGTGATGGGGGGCATCTCTGGCATTCTCCAACGCCCCGAACCGCATAACTACAGTTGGGATACCTACCTGGAATTGATTGGTGAGGCCGGGGCCTGGAATGAAGTAGACATACTGGCTATTCACTTTTACCAACCCGAAGCGCCCGAAAACTCCATTCAGCGTTACCATCGCTACGCAAATCTGCGCCAGGAGCTTGAACACCTCGATGTGCTGATGGAGCGCTATGGACAGAAACCGGTCTGGATAACCGAAATGGGGTGGGCGACCAGCGACTCCTGGCCCGGCGTAGCCCCCGATACCCAGGCGCTCTATCTGATACGCGCCTACCTTGTTGCCCTGACCCGCCCCAATGTGGAAAAGATTTTCTGGTATGACTTCCGCGACGATATTTCATCTATTGCCCGCTACCACAACCCGGACTATAACCGCCACGATGTTAATTATAATCTGGGGTTGCTGCGCCGCACCTATCCCTTTGACCCCAACGCGCCCGGTTTGCGCAAACCGGCTTTCTTCGCCTACCGTACAATGACCCGTCACCTGGGCGGCCTTGTGTTGGAGGCAACGCTTGCTGAAGGGGAAGCGGGTTTTTACTGGTATCGCTTTGCGGGCCAGGGCCGGCGGGTAGATGTGTTGTGGCGTACGCAGGAGAATATCCCCGATATTCCGATTGCCTGTGACTGTCAGGGCGTGGTAGCTCAGAATTGGAAGGGTGAGCCGGTTTCACAAACCCCGCCCCAGAATGGTATACTGACGGTGCGTTTGGAGGGCATGGGCGCACCGCTCTTTCTTGAATACCAGTGAGAGGCCGGGAGGCGGGGATGCGGGCGGCGCGAGGGGCGGGGGGCGGGGGGG
>DAOTUK010000236.1:0-4340 GCA_034437375.1 Chloroflexaceae bacterium
TCAATCTATCGGGGTACAGTTGCGCAGAAAGTCGGCGCACGTTTCGGGCAAACAGCTATTGATGTGCATACCGCTGCCCATCTCGAAGCCGGCCATACGGCTCACCCGTGGCACCAGCGAAATATACCAGTGCAGGTAGAGACTACGCGCCTCGCGCACCGGCGCAGTCCGAACAATCATATTGTAGGGCGGGTCGTGCAAGCCGGTATAAATGCGCGACAGCACATTTTTCAGGATGGTGGCCAGGTCGGCCAGTTCCACCTGTTGGGTATCAAGAAAATCGCTGCAATGGTGGCGTGGCACAATCCACATGTGAAAGGGCGAGAGCGCCGCATAGAGGATAAACGCCGCAAAGTACTCGCTTTCGACAACCAGACGATCCCGACATGCCAGTTCATCTTCCAACATAGTACAGACGATACAGCTTCCCATATCATCGAAAAAGCGCCGCGACTCATCGGCGCGGCGGCGGACGCTGTTGGGCACCACGGGCAGCGCGATAATCTGGCAGTGGGGGTGGCGCAGCGAAGCCCCCGCTCGTTCGCCATGGTTCTTAAAATAGGTAATATGCTCAATGCGCGGATCTTGCGATATTTCGCGCCCCCGCCGTTGAAAGGCTTCAAGCACAAGCTGGATCTCGTTCGGGCGCATAAGCGCCATGGACGCATTGTGGCGCGTATGCTCGACAACAATCTCGTGGTGGCCAACGCCTGCAATTTGCCGATGGACGCCGTCAAAGGAGCGGATGGGGATACCCTCTTCGGCCAGCGCCGGGTATTTGTTATGCACAACCCTGGTAAGCCAGGGGCCTGTGGCGGGGTAGCATTCAATCTCCAGGTCAAGCTCTTCATTACCGGGGCAGAAGGGGCAGTTGGCATCAAACTCTGGTTGTTCTTCGGTCAGCGTCTGGGACGCGCTTTCAGCAAAGACATTGGGGCGTTTGGCCCGTTCGGTGGCAATAATAACCCACTCTTTGGTCAAAATATTTTGTCGGAGTTCAGGCATAGCGCAACAAGCTACCAATCACAAGTAATCTCCCCAGTACTGCTCTTGCAAGGTGACGCCGCGTGCGCCAGTTTCCATCTGTGGGACACTAGTTGGGTCAAAATTATTGTACCACATTTCACGTATTGCAACTGCGTGGTGAACAGACTACAATAGAGCAGTAGAAGAAGCCGAACAGAAAAGAGAATGGAGCAAGCGTGGAGCCAACAGATTTTGAAGACCGCCCGGCGCGGCCCTCGCCCGAAGTGTACGCAACGGATCTGGTGTTACCCAATCAGACCAACTACTACCGGACGATGTTTGGTGGCGATGCAATGGCGATGATGGATAAGACCGCCGCGATTGCAGCCTTGCGCTTTTGTCGCCAACCTATCGTGACGGCCTCAACAGAACATATAGATTTTCGAGAGCCGGTGTATGAAAGCGAGATTATCGAAGCACGAGCGCGAGTTATCTATACAGCCCGTTCTTCGCTGGTTGTGCGTGTGCATGTGTATGGCGAAAACGCGCTCAATGGCGACCGGCGGCTGTGTACCACAGGCTATTTTAGTATGGTATGTATTACCGAAGAGGGCAAGACCATGCCGCTGCATGTGCGCCTGCTGGTAGATGATGAGCAATCCCGCGAGGAATGGCGTATTGGTAAAGAAATTCATGATAAGATTGCCAACCGCAAACTGGGGACGCGCCCCCTGGTACGCTAGGAGCCGTCTGGGCCGGCTGGGGCCCGCCCTGGCCATCTGGGGCTTGCTGATGGGGGTGGTGCTGGTGGGGTGTGGCGTAACTGTGCCGGGGCCTGTGACGTCCCCGCCGACCAACCCGGTGGCGGTGTCCCCCACCCCGACGCCGCTTCCCCCTGGCTGGCAGAGCGCTGGCGATGGTCTGGCGCTACAACAACGCCAGGAGCCCTACGCCGACACCCAGGTGCGCGTGACCATCGTGCGCATAGATCCGTCGCGGGTGCAATTCACGGTGGGCTACAACTCGCTCACGCCGCCCCTGCTGTCGGGGTGGTGTGCGCAGGATGGGGTTGTCGCGGTGCTCAACGGGGGCTTTTTCCAGAGCGACTACCAGAGTACGGCCCTCGTTATGCACGAGGGGGTCGCCAGCGGTACCAGCTACCAGGGGGCCGGCGGTATGTTCGCGGTAGATGCGGCGGGCCAGGTATCGCTGCGGTCGCTGGCCGAGCATCCCTATTCCCCCGATGAAGCGCTGGTTGAGGCGGTACAGGGGTGGCCCATGCTGGTACACCCTGGCGGACGTCTGGCGTACACCAGCGCCGAGCCGGGCGAACGGGCCCGCCGTAGCGTGGTGGCGCTCGACCGTGACGGGTATGTGCTGCTGATGGCCTTTTCCGGCAGCGATCTCACCCTGCACGAACTGGCGGACTGGCTGGTCAACAGCGATCTTGCGATAGATGCGGCGGTGAATATGGATGGCGGCTCTTCGACGGGGTTGTGTGTGCGGGGTGGGGCCCACCACGCGAAGGTAGATGCCTTCACGCCGTTGCCGCTGGTGTTGCTGGTTTCGCTACGCCAGGGGTAGCCGTCCCCACCGTATCGCCGTCGCGCCCCAGGTATAGCCCGTGCCGGCCCCGGCCAGGATCACCAGGTCGCCGTCGTGCAACAGCCCCCGCTCAGCCGCAATATGTAAACCCAATGGCTGATCTACCGATTGCATATGCCCAAACTCATCCAGATAGAGGGCCTGTTCGGGCCGGAGCCCAAGCGCGTCGAGGATGTCGCGGTGAAACGAGGGTTTCATGTGGGTGATGATGAGCAAGGCTATATCCTCGCTGCGGGCCCCGCTGCGGGTGGCGGCCTCCTGGATAACGCGGATAAAGTTGGGCAGCGAGACGGCCCCAAGCCGTTCGCGCATGGTTTCCATGTCGAAGACGTCAAGCTGATGGAGTCCCTGGGCCACAGTCTGGGCACTGGTAGGGTTGCGACAGCCCCCGCCCGGCATAATCACGTTTTCGCTAAAGGAGCCATCTACAATGACGGAGGAGGCTAGTACCTGGTTGGTTGTCTCGTTGCGGCGCAGCAGCATAGCTGAGCCGCCACCCGCAAAGTTGAGCATAAAGCGGGTATTGGGGTTGTTGGGGTCTACCAGGTCATGTTCGCGGGCCGCCGAAACCAGCAGCACATGCTGCAAGGTGGGGTCGCTCTTCATCTGGCCACAGGCCGTTTTCAGGGCCACCGGCGTACCGGCGCACAGGGCATAGATTTCGTAAGCATAGGCGCGGGTTGCCCCGATAAGGTGTTGAATGTGGGCGGCGGCCGACCAGACAACATAATCCTTGTATTCGCTGCCGTGGTAGATGATAAGGTCTACCGCGTCGGGGGCCAGGCCGGCGCGGTCGAGCGCCTGGCGGGCCGCCTGGGCGGCCATCAACGAGGGCATATCGTCGGGGCCGGGCCGGTAGAGGCGACGAATGCCCATCTTTTCGACCAGCACCGATTCAGGGATACCAGTATGTGCCGACAGCTCGGCAGCAGTCTGGCTGTGTTGGGGTAAATAGATACCGGTGGCGGCAATCCCGACCGGGTGTGTCATAGGTCAACCCTCCCACGTCGTTTCAGTTGGTTTCAGACTATCAACAGAAATACCCGCACGATACGCTATCGGTCGCGCTCATCGGTGCGGTGGTGGTATGGTGTGTTGGCCGGTTGGCGCTAGGAAGCGGCCTGCTTCTCATCGGACAAGCCGCCCTGAATAATGCGCAGGCGTGGCCGGGTCCGGGGGTCATCGCGGCCGGCGGCCAGTTCAAGAAAGGGACTTTCCGAATCATCCAACACGGTGATCACGACGGAGTTGTCGGTTCCGCCTTCGCTGGTGGCCAGGGCGTCGGTTTGCCAGTCGTTGACCCATTCGGTCTGGTTAATAAGATAGCGGTAGTGGAATGAGCGGCCCGGCTCTAGATCCAGCGTCACGTTCCATGTGCGATCTTCTAATTGTAACGGGGTAGTCGTGGTGCTCCAATTGTTGAAGTCGCCCACGAGATGTATGGTATCGGCCCAGATGGAGGCGGGGAGCGCAAAGGTAACCCGCACTTTCCCCATAGGCCCTGGCTTTTTGCAGATCATGCTTTTTCTTTACTCACGGGTTTTGTAGCCCTTCAAAATTCAACAGACGCCATTATCTATCAATCAATTGGGCATGCTCGTATGCGTCGTTGCGAACGATAAACCAGAGAGTTATTCCTTGCCCCATTGCAAATGATACTTTCCAGATCTCTTCAGTCTTCATACCAGGGTACATGAAACGATTTCAGAACACAATAAGGGAAAACCTGAGAGCGTATCAGGGAAAACCTGAGAGAAGGCATAGGGAAA
>DAOTUK010000237.1:0-1678 GCA_034437375.1 Chloroflexaceae bacterium
GCGCCGCTCCCCCCGCCGCCCTTCGTTGGTGACGATGCGGTATGGACTATCTGGTCTACCCATACCGCATCGTCACCAACGAAGGGCGGCGGGGGGAGCGGCGCGGTGTAGTCTAGCAACTCGTCATAGCAGGCGTTGTCAAAGCATGTTTTGACCGCAAGTTGCAGATCCAGGGGCACGTCGGGGTCGGAGGGCAGCAGCGGGACGGGAATGGTCGGCAGGGGGTGGCGCAGGGGTAGGGGCCATACCTGGGTAAAGGGGCGGCGCTGCCAGCGACTCAGGTAGACATAGTAGGGGGCGGGGGGCGGCTCTCCTACCAGACTGATGCGGGAGCCGCGCCGCAGCAAATCTATTTCGAGCAAGTGCGGTTGCGTATGCAAGGTTTCGACGCGCCGCTGATAGTAGTCGCTGGCGCCAGTGCCAACCTTGTTTGCGGGCGAGAGAATTTCTATGATTGTTACCAGCCGGCGCTGGGCCACATCTCGTATTTCAACGTTCAACTGGGCGATTTCATCTGGCAGCAGATTGGGCAATTCTACCGTCGGGTGGGCGATGATGTCATTGGGTTTGGGTTCGGACGGCGGGGTGGGTTCTGGTGCGCCCACAACGCGCACATGGCAAAAAGCCGACTGGGTGGTTATCTCGTCGGCGGCAAGCTCAACCGACCGGTCTATCACGTAGCGCTTGTTTAAGAGGGCAACGTATTTGGGGGCCAGCAAGGGCATCAACTGATTGCTCAGTTGTTGGGCAAGCTGATTGTGAAATTCATACCATACCTCGCCTTCGAGGTAGGGGTTCATGCCGGGAAATGGTGATGGCATTTTAACACCTTTACTATTGACGGTAGTTTTTATCAACGCACTACGGCTTGATCAAGCACGATTGTACCCGGACCGATTGCCGCCGGTCAACCACAGGCCCCCTGGGAAGACACCAGGGAGACCCGGCTGGTTGCGTGTTAGCCTTCCAACAATAACGTTTCAGGGTCTTCGACCAATTCTTTAATGCGTACGAGAAAGCGTACCGCGTCGCTCCCATCTACGATACGGTGGTCGTACGAAAGGGCTACGTACATCATAGGGCGAACGGTTACGGAGCCAGCAATAGCGACGGGGCGTTCTTCTATTTTATGCATACCAAGGATGCCGACTTGCGGCATGTTGAGGATAGGGGTCGAGAGCAGCGAACCGTAAATACCGCCGTTGGTAATGCTAAAGGTTCCGCCCTGGAGTTCGGAGAGGGCCAGGGTATTTTCTCGCGCACGGTGGGCCAGTTCGGCGATGATCTGTTCTATCTGGGCAAAGGTTTTGCGGTCGGCGTCGCGCACCACGGGAACGACCAGGCCCTGGTCTATGCCCACAGCGATACCGATGTCGTAGTAGTGTTTGATAACGATCTCGTCGCCCTGTATTTCGGCGTTGAGCAGGGGGTAGGCTTTCAGGGCCCCAACCACGGCTTTGACAAAGAACGACATAAACCCCAGACCAATATTGTGGCGCTCTTGGAAGGCGGCTTTGCGCTGGCGGCGCAGACGGATAACGGCGCTCATATCTATTTCGTTAAAGGTGGTGAGCATGGCGGCGGTGTGTTGCGCTTCTCGCAGGCGTTGGGCTATTGTCTGGCGGCGGCGCGACATCCGCTGGCGCTCTTCGCGGGGGTCGGCAGACAATAGCCCAAC
>DAOTUK010000238.1:0-16815 GCA_034437375.1 Chloroflexaceae bacterium
AGACGTAGACCGCGTAGCCGGCCCGCCGCACCAGCGGCAACACGCCGCGCAACAGCGGCAAGCGCTCGTTGGGGTGCCACGAGCGGGCCCGCACCCGTTGCAGGTGGAAGAAAGGCCACAACTCGCGGAGACGCACATGTGGCCATAACGTTCGTTTGCCCATAATATAGCCGCGCCAGATATGGGGGGACTGCTGCTGCATCTCCACCAGCGCCGCGCCGTTGAACGAGGAAACGATAGTGCTTTCAGCCAGGCCGTGCTGGTGTAGGAGCGTGGCGACGGGGCGGGCCAGACCCGTTTGTTTCAGCTCTACATTCAGGGCGATACCCGTATCGCGGGCAAAAGCGCATACCTCCGCCAGCGTGGGCACCCGCTCGCCGCCAATAGCAAGGCGCTGCAACTCGGCCAGGCTACAGGATTGCGTGGGACGCTTGCGGCCATCCCACCGCTCGGTGGTCGTATCGTGAAAGACCACCATGACCCCATCGGCGCTCTGCTGGACATCCAGTTCGAGCATATCGGCCCCCTGCGCGTGGGCCAGGGCAAACGCGGCCATCGTATTTTCGGGGGCGCTGGCCGACGCGCCCCGGTGGGCAATCAGAAGCGGCATAGGCGTATCCAATGGTCAAAAAGAGGGAGTTTGTATGAGCCATAGCTCGGACAAACTCCCTGTCAATGCATCGCTTGCGCGTGGGTATTAGACTGCTACGCTATCAACTCGTTCGGTTTGAAAATCAATAGAAAGTTCTGGTTCGCGTGCTTCGTTCGGAAGCATAGGATCAAGCATCTTTTGCATAGCCATAACGTGAGCACAGGTGCCCCATGAACGGTAAAACGAGCATGTACACGTCCAGTGCCCCTCTTGCAACGTTACTTTATGCTCGCTGTTCCCACCGTGGAAGAATGATTCCAGTTGGTTTATCTGGACTCGTTCTGGTTCTTCGGCATAGTGCTTGGCTTTTTCGATCTTTCCGATCAAATCTGAGTGCATCGGGATTACCTCCTCTATCTAACATATGCAGGGCGACGTACCAACGTTCTTTCCTCACCAATGAGGAACACGCCGCTATTTCTCACCTGATAAAGCAACAAGGGCGGCAAGTAGATGGGTGTCATCTACATCACCGCCCCCACGGATCGCCATGGACCTGTGTCATCAAAAGTTCCACCAAACCAAACTTCCTTACGCTGTATATGGTTTCAGGGTTCATTATTATTGTCATTATACTTCTGACCGGGGGGGGAGTCAAGCGGCTTTTTTGTACCCGCCACTTCCCCCCCATCTCCCTCACGGTTGCGTTTCTAGCGTGAGCAAGGTACTGCTTATCCAGCCTTCGGTACCAACCGCAGCATGCGTGTCAACGCAATCGTTGGCGCCGGCCTGCACACGGATACGCCACCAGTTAGCCGTATCACCAACCCCCTGTTCGAGCAAGGCGACTTGATCGCCGGGGCATACCTGCCCGATGATGGTTTCGGGGACGATACGCGCTTCTGAACGCAAGTTTCCGCCGTGGGTGACGACGGCCATATCGGGTTGGGGCGGGGCCACGGCCACCGGCTGCCAATCGGGGAAGGTGTCATCGTTCTGGTTTTCGGTCAGGCGGGCCGCACCAGAACCATCCACCGATATGGTATAGATTTCGGCGTTGCCATCCTGATAAGCGTAGAAGGTGATATGGGTACCGTCGGGCGACCAGCGCGGGTAGAGCCCCCGCGATTGTTCAGAGGTGATGCGGGTTTGTTCCAGACCGTCGCGGCGCATATGGTAGAGCGCGTTGCCCCCTTCGCGGCTCGAGGTAAAGGCAATCTGGGTGCCGTCGGGCGACCAGGCCGGGTCGGTGTCGCTGGCCTGGTTGGCCGTGAGACGTTGCAGGGCGGTGCCGTCGGGTTTCACGATGTAGATTTCTTTGTTGCCATCGCGGTCTGAGACAAAGGCGATATAGTCGCCGTCGGGCGACCAGGCCGGCGACGAATCAGCCGCGGGACTGCTGGTCAGGCCGGTTTGTTCGCTGCCGTCGGCGTTCATCAGGTAAATATTGAAATTGCCGTCGCGGTTGGAGGCGAAGGCCAGGCGTTCGCCGTCGGGGCCCCAGGCGGGGGTCGTATCCGTGTATTCGTTGGATGTCAGGCGCGTCTGCTCGCTGCTGTCGGCGTTCATCACGTAGATTTCTTTGTTATCGTCGCGGTCTGAGACAAAGGCTATCCGTTTACCATCCGGCGACCACGCGGGGAAGGTATCGTCGTGCGGCCCTTCTGTGAGGCGTATCTGATCCTGGCCGTCAAGCTCCATCACGTAAATGTCCTCGTGGTTGTCGTGTAGCGACACAAAAGCGATTTTGAGGGTAGGCGAGGCGGGGGCCGTGCTCAGGGGATTGGTAGGGGTCGTGGGCGTGGTGCTGGTCTGGGTGGTGGTAGCCGGAGCAGATGGGGTGGGGGTGGTGAGGGGTTGCATGGTGGTAAGCCCCAGGCCGCTGGTGGGGGTAGTGGTGGCGCCGGGCGTGGGTGTGGTCATAGCCCCGGTGGATGTCATGGGGGCTGTTTCTGGCGCTCCGGTGGTGGTCAACGTCTCGGTGGTGGTCAACGTCTCGGTGGTGGTCAACGTCTCGCTTTCTGTGAGGGTGTTCGTACCGGTAAGCGTGGTACTGCTCAGCGAGAGGGGCGGTATTGTTTCCAGGGCCCCCTCTTCCGTTGAGGCGGATTCTTCGGCAGAAGGGGGCGCTTCGGTGGGCGACAACGAGATGCTACACGCGGACAGGAGCAGCAGACATACCCCGATACCGACGAGGCGGAGCGGGCCCTTGCCATACCATGTTTGTGGTTTTCCCATACAGTAACTCTTCTCTCGCATGCATTAGTAGGAAGGCAACGCAAGGCTTGGCACAGTGCCGGGCCGGGGCGCATTGGGATGTACCAGATCTTCGGCGGCAAAGGGGTGGGGCGAATCGGCCGGATTGTCAAACACCCGCAGGAGGTTGTAGCTGGTATCGCGCTTGGCCGGGGTATAGCCGGCGTCGCGGACGATGGCGTGTATCTCACCCTCGGTCATCGAAGGTGGCAGGCCATCGGTGGCCGACGAGACAACATTTTCTTCAAGCATCGTGCTCCCAAAATCATCCAGACCAAACGCTAGCGCAATCTGCCCTACTTTGGGGCCCTGGGTTACCCAACTGGCCTGGTGGTGCAAAATATTGTCCAGGAAGAGACGAGCCACCGCCGCATGCCGCAGGTATTCTTGGGATGTGGTGGGTAGCCCCCCGTTGGTCTGGCTCCGTCCCAGGCTAGTCTTTTCATTATACTGCATTGTCCAGGAAATAAAGGCAATGAATCCGTTGCCATGTTCGCGCAGGCTATAGTCTTGCAAATCGCGCACCCGTTGCAAATGGCGTACACGGTGGTCTATGGCCTCGTTCAGCCCAATAACCATAGTCGCCGTAGTGTTTAACCCAAGCTCCTGGGCCTCGCGCATAATATGCAACCAGTTGTCGGTTTTAACCTTTTTGGGAGAGACGCGGTTGCGTATTTCGTCGTCCAGAATTTCGGCACCGCTGCCGGGCAAGCCTTGCAGACCGGCCGCTTGCAATTCGGCGAGTACGTCGTGGGTAGATTTCTTGCTTATGCTGGCGATATGGGCTATTTCCGAAGGGCTAAAGCAATCTAGCTCAATGGTTGGAAAGGTCTGGCGGAGCCACTGTAATATATGGATATACCAGTCTATTGAGAGCGCCGGGTTATGCCCACCTTGCAGCAGGATGCGCGTTCCGCCCCATTGGACAAGTTCACCGATTTTCTGCGACAGTTCGGCTTTTGAGCTGACATACGCATCGGGGTGGTCGGGTGGCAGGTGAAAGCCACAAAACTGGCAATTAGTGGTGCAGACATTGGTATAGTTGATGTTGCGGTCAACCAGGTAGGTGACAATAGAGCCAGGCACGCGGATTTGCCGGGTTGCGTTGGCGGCCATCCCAAGCTCTAGCAAGCTGGCCTCGCGGTAGATACGGACACATTCTTCAAAATAGAGTCGCTCACCGGCGGCGGCTTTTTCGAGTAAATAGGAGAGAGATGCATCTGGCATCGGGTATTCCTCCACACTTCTTGCGTACTTCTCTTTGGAAGTCGCGCGGACACTTTCATAATCATCTGGTATTGTAATTCACATTGAGCCGGAGAGCAACTAGAAAAAAACCGGTAAGGATTCCCACCTGGGGGGATACTCCTGGGAGCGTGAGCGTCTCGCACGCTCCGGGGCGGGCCGGAGGCCCGCGTTCCCAGGAACTATCCTGTTATTGGTGAACAGATACAAAAAACGTTGCCCACCAGCACTGGCCCTGGTGAGCAACGCAATAGCCACAGTTCTTGCGCAGGCAAGAACGCAGAACAACGCGCCTACGCCACAATCTCAGCGTGATCATACAAGACACTCATGACCTCAAAACAGCTTTCTGTTGTGTCTTCAAGGGCATGAACCAGTTCATCAACATAATGCAAAAGTTCCAGCGTACCGGCGGCCAGCGTGTGCTGGTTGGGGTCAGACGCGCTGACCATATATTCCGCCAGTTCACGCAATTGTTGTTGTTTTTGCTCATCCATAATTTCGTTTCTGGCAGGGTATGCCTGCCAACCTCCTTTCCGGACTAACGTACTGTTCACCCTACTGGTTATTGCCTGGCGCGTATCGCTCTCTGAAGGGTTGCCCGACTGGGTATGGGTCGCCCGGCGCAAGGTACAAGCCAGACACCTTCAGGAGCAGCAAGAGGAACAGCGGGGGTGGGATGGGGATGGGGGGCTAAAAGGGGGGAGGTTGAGCGGAGCTAGGCTCCACTCGCGCTCCCGGTATTCCATCGAGACAGACGGGACTACTTCTCACCCTTTGCTTGTTGCATAGAAGCCCACATGCGCGTCCATTCCATTTGCGCTTCCATCGCCTTCTGGGCGGCATCTTGCCAGCTTTGGACAACCTTCTGAATTTCTTCGGTATTCCAGTTCTGGGTCATCGTGGCCGGGTCAGACTTCTTCATCGTTTCAAACCAGTTATCCCAAAGCTGAGTCTGGGTGTCTGTCCATCGCTTGGTCATATCCAGCATTTGCTTTGACCATTCGCTGGCTTGCTTGGTTGCGCCGGGGCCGGTGGTCATCGTATCAGCCCAAAACTGCGTCCAGGTGGTCTGCGCTTCCAACGCCTTCTTCACCGAATCGCGCCATGTCTCAATAGACTTTTCCCATGTATCAGTGGTCTGGGCTTTGCCAAACCCCTGAATAGCCTGCATCCAGCTATCCCACATCTTCTGCTGCGAGCTTGTCCAACTCTTGAGCATATCCTCTGCTTGCTTGTTCCAGTCCATCAACAACCTCCTCACATTTACAGTAACTTAGTGATGTACCCGACGCACTATTATACATGGAAATAGCCGTCTGGTGAAAAACGCCGTTGGCGCTATCGGCGCTCCTGTATCTTGTTCTTACGGTACCAGCAGCAGGTACATGGTAGTTACAACACAGGAGCGTAGAAACCAGTCATGGTGCGCAATAGGCGCTGCAATAGGGCGGGGTTGGGCCGCCAGGGAAGGGGGCAGACAAGCCTCCCCCTGGGTCACCGCCATAGCACACGCCAGACGGCCCGGTTGCTCCATAGGCAAGGGAGGTGGGTGAGGTGGGGGATTGATTGACAAATTGTATTGCTTCCTTTATAATAAGCAACAGCTTGAAGGTAGCGGTGTTTGTATGGCCTGCCGCTACACTTGAGTAACGGAAAGGGGGGAATAGCTACATTTTATAGTTTCTCCCAGGGCAATTTCCGGTTGCTTTGAGTGTGGTTATCAGTAAAGCTCGTTGGGAAGTACTCTAGTAGACGAGGAGGTTCGCTTATGATGGACGCCGATGATTTGGTACCACCCAAATGGCGACATTGTTTTAACAACCAGGACTGGATCATGCATGACATTTATATCAAGTCAATGTATGGTTTCATGATTATCGCCATTCTCGCACACATTCTGTGTTTCGCCTGGCGGCCCTGGTGGGGTCTTCCACCGGTGCTGGTAGTACCTGTATAAGGAGGATGTAAAGTTATGATGCCTCCACGAAGTCCTTTTCGGACCAATTCGGTAGTCTTCGCTGTTATTGGTCTGGTTGTGGGGTTACTCGTCCATTTTATTGTGTTGAGTTCGCCGCGTTACAATTGGATCAATCCGCTTACGGTGACGGTACCGGCAGGGTCGTTCAGCGATCTGGTACAGCATGTTACGGTGAGTTGCATGTACGTGGCTTCGCTGATCTAGGATGTAACGATCAGCCGGGGTGCAGGAACTTTGCATAACCGTCAGCAATTCCTGCTGGCGGTTATCCCTTTTTATAACGCCTGAGACATTTGTATTCTGTGCAAGAATTTGACCTGAAATGGTCTGAGCGGTATAATTCAGGGCAGGCGTTTGGTGTTGAAGGATAGGAGGCCCATCTATGTGGCTGAGTCAGCGTAATTTCCGCAAAGTTGCGGTGATTGTCTCTATTGGGGCTGCAATGACGACGGTGGGGGCAGCGATTGTTGGTATCTGGCTGATTTATGAACTGTCGAGCGGGGCGGAACGTCGCGGTATGGCCATTGCTGCAGAAGCCCCCTATAGTAATGCGAAAAACTTGACCCGTATTACTGAGGCAGAGCCAAATACTCCCACTGATGGTCGTACCTCGTGGCTAGGTCAGGCTGATTGGACGGCTGGTGTACAGGCCGGGCAAGAGTATGTGACACAGTTTCCAGAACCGCAAAATGTGCAAGTATTGACCAGTATGAATACCTCGCAGATCTGGGCATACATGCAACAGCAGGTTTCGGGGGCGTTGTCGGTTGGGTGTCAATATTGCCATGATGTGACACCAGGGCCAGATGGAAATTATAAGTTTGACGAAGATACCTTCCCCCAGAAAATTGCGGCTCGCAATATGATGACTCTGGTCAATGACATCAATGCAAAGTTTATTGTCAATCTCCCCTATTGGCGTGGAAATTACGTCATGTGCGCAACGTGTCATAGTGGGCTTGGGAATGGGAAAGGTACGCCTGTGGAACTGGAGGCGGTGAGTGATCAGTTTAATGATGGGACACCGCCCATCAACGTGATTTATAATCCGTTGGATGAAGAGGGACACCCTATACGTGACCCGCAATTGAAGCCGCCCGAATTGCAACAACCTGTGTTGTTAAAAGAAGCGACGCTGTGGAACTTGTACAACTACAAGGTCTGGAAGCATTATGACCCCGAAGATCCGAAGAGCGGCCGCGGTACGCTGGCGCTCGTCTTCGAAGGATCACGCACACAAGATCAGGTCAATATTACCCAGGGTACCATGAACCTGATGTCGTGGTCAATTGGGGTTGGCTGTACCTATTGTCATAACGCCCGCAACTTCTACCACTATGAGATTACGACCGAGTCGGAAGTGATGGATTGGGGCGAGTCGCGCTATGATGGCCAGCATATTGTTCCACGCTTGAAAGCAGAGCGCATGTTGCTCTTGACCACGTACATTGTCGAACGATGGGATCAATATGGGGCGATTGCCCAGGAAGAGACTCCCGCTGATTTCCTGGTTGGGCGATTGCACTATCGGGAAGTGAATGGACAGATGTATAATGTACCGGGTTGTTATACCTGCCATGCGCGAAATAACATTCCGAAGGCCGTTATCCATAGCGATGACCTGACCGATACAAACTTGCCGGTTGACTTGCGTGGCGTGCAACAGCAGTAGTTGGAGTGGCTTGTAAGGGAAAGGTTTGCAGGTGAATAAACAGCCCCAAGAAGGGCGGGTTGTGCGGTCTGAGGCGTACGAGTGTAGCCCTCAGACCGCACAATCGGTGTCTGACGTTGGTTTTCATGCGCTTGTGCAACGGACTCTGGTATTGATGAATCCGTTGACCTGGTTTGCGCCGGCGTGGGCCTTTTTATGTGGCGTGGTTGGAAGCGGTGCGCTAGAGTGGTCGTTGGGCTCAATTGCGCGTATGGTCATTGGTATTTTGATGGCCGGGCCCGTGTTGTGCGGGTTGTCCCAGGTTATCAATGATTACTGTGACCGCGAAGTAGATGCAATCAATCAACCAGAGCGGCCAGTGCCTTCCGGCCTCGTCTCCTTACGCCATATTCAGATTGTCTCCTTTATCCTGACCGTCGTGGGGTCGGGGTTTGCCCTCTGGTTGGGGCCAGAGGTTGCGTTGCTGGTTGGGGTGGGGTTGCTTTTTGCCTTATCGTATAGCCTGAAGCCTATTCGGGCCAAGCGGAATGGCTGGTTTGGCAATGCGCTGGTGGCTATCTCGTACGAAGGTCTGGCCTGGGTGGCCGGGTTTGCCGCGATGACCACGCCGGACACGTGGGGCCATACGCTGCTGTGGCAAAATATCTTGCTGGCGGGGCTCTATTCGCTCAGTGCGCATGGGATTATGACCGTCAATGATTTCAAGAGTATGGCCGGCGATGCACAACTGGGGCTCAAGAGCATTCCCGTGATGTATGGCAAGAAAGTCGCCGCGTGGCTCGTGGTGGGAAAGATGACCGTGGCCCAGGTGCTGGTTATCGGGTTGCTGGCGTGGTGGGGTAATCCTGTGGCCGCGGTCGGGGTGGGTATCTTGCTGCTGGTGCAGGTGGTACCCTTCCGGCGCTTCGTGCGCGATCCAGAACATAATGAGGTGTTTTTTAACACGACGGGCATTATGCTCTCAGTGTGGGGCATGCTGGTTGCGGCCCTGGGGGTTGCCTATTAGCCCCGTTATCAAGACAAGCCAGGGGTATCAGCATAGGTGTTGGTGTTGGGAAGCGCGGGGGGTTGTTCCTGGCGCTTTTTGTTTTGTATGGGAATGAGGTTCAGGTATGGGTGGTCGAGTGCTGGTGGTTGGGGCCTCGGTGGCGGGGGCTACAGCGGCGGAGGTATTGGCGCGGGCGGGGGTCGAAACGCTGTTGCTAGAGCGCGAGTTGGGGCGGCCGAAGCCGTGTGGGGGAGCTGTGCCGCCGGCCGCATTTACAGAGTTTGACATACCAGAACGGGTAATTGATCGGAAGGTGCGGCAGTGTGTGGTGCTGTCGCCGCGGGGGGCGGTGGTGCAGTTTCCCGTGGTCGGGTCGGTGCCGGGAAGCGACGATTTTGTTGCGATGGTGCGGCGCGAGGTGTTTGATGGGTTTCTGCGCGAGCGAGCGCAGGAGGCCGGGGCGACGCTGATGCATGGCGGGTTGGTGCGGCTATATGTGCTGGATGATAGGGTTGAGGCGGTCTATCGTGATAGCGCGGGGCGTGAGCGGATGGTAGGGGCCGACGCGGTTATCGGGGCGGATGGGGCCTATTCCACGGTAGGGAAGTTTCTGGGGGTGCGGCAGACGGTAAGTTCGGTGGGGGTACAGGAGCGGATTGCGTTACCGCCGGCGCGTCTGGAGCGGTGGGCCGAAACGGCGGATATGATTCTGGGGCCGGAGGTAAGCCCGGATTTTTATGGGTGGGTGTTTCCCAAGGGTGACCATGTAACGGTGGGGGTGGGGGTTGGTCGGGCGCATGGGCGCAAGGCACGGCAGTTTCTTGCCAATTTGAAGGTGCGTCTGGGGAGCGCGTTGGAGGGGGGGCGCGTGGTAGCGTTTGAATCGCATGGGTTGCCCATGCAACCGTGCCGCCAGTTGGCGTTTGATCGGGCCATGCTGGTGGGTGATGCAGCGGGCCTGGTCGCGCGAACGTCCGGAGAGGGCATTTACTGGGCGATGCGGAGTGGGGCCATGGCCGCGGAAGTGCTGGCGGAATGTGCCGACGTTCCCTCGCGGGCGCGGTTGCGCCGCTACGAGCAGCGCTGGTGGGGCGAGTTTGGGGGTATGTATGCCTTCTTGCGCGGGTTGGAGTGGTGGGGCTACGGCGGTGAGCGGCAGATGGAAGTGTTTGCGCGAATGTGTCGAAACGAGGATGTGCAGCGGTTGACGTTTGATAGCTATATGTACAAGCGTCTGGTGCGGGCTCCCTGGGGGGCGCAGATGCGCATGACACGCGATATTCTGGTCAATCAGGTTGCGGTATATACGGGCCGCGGTTAGTAGCCTTCAACGGTGCGGTGGCGTTCGAGGTTTTGAAAGCGGGTGGTGTTGGGCTCAAAGCGCAGGGGGATGATGCCCAGGGGGCCGTTGCGGTGTTTGGCAATGTGGATTTCTGCAATGCCCTTTTTATCGGTGTCTCTGTCGTAGAGTTCTTCGCGGTAGATAAACATCACCAGGTCGGCATCTTGTTCAATGCTGCCGCTTTCGCGCAGGTCGGAGAGCATGGGGACGTGGTTGGTGCGGCCTTCGACCGCGCGGGAGAGTTGGCTAATAGCGATCAGGGGGATATTCAGTTCGCGGGCCAGTGCCTTCAAACCCCGGCTAATTTCGCTCACTTCCTGGGCGCGATTGTCGCTGCGGCGCGACTGCATAAGTTGCAGATAGTCCACCATAATCATGTCTACGCCGTGTTGGGCCTGGAGGCGGCGGGCTTTGCTGCGCACTTCAGTAATGCTCAGGCCGGGCGTGTCTTCGATGTAGATGGGGAGCGCGGAGAGGTGGCCCATAGCTTCGATGATGTTCTGACGTTCGTGGTCGCGGATGGTGCCGGTGCGCAGGCGTTGCATATCTATGTTGGTATGAATGGCCAGCAAGCGTTGGATGAGTTGTTCGCGGCTCATTTCCAGGCTAAAGATGCCGATGGTATTGGCGGTGTGGTGGGCGATGTTGTAGGCGACGGAAAGGGCCAGCGAGGTTTTGCCCACGCTTGGGCGGGCGGCCAGGATGATGAGGTCGGAGGGTTGGAAACCACCGGTAATTTTGTCAAGATCTATGTATTGGGATGGGATACCGATAATCTGGCCGCGTTGCTCGCTAATATCGTTAATTTGTTGAAAGTAGGTATCTATGGCGGTGGCGATGTGGATGAAGTCCTGGGTGGTGCGTTGTTGCGAAACGGTGAAGAGTTCCGCTTCGGCTTTGTCTATGGTCACTTCCAGGTCGTCGCGTTCGTTGTAGCCAAGGGCGGTTATTTTGCTGCCGGCCTGGATAAGGCGGCGGAGCAGCGCGGTACGTTCGACAATGCGAGCATAGTATTCAATATGCAAAGCGGTGGGGACTTCGGCGCTGAGCTCGCCCAGGTATGCGATACCGCCCACGAGGTCAAGTTGTTCGCGGCGGCGGAGTTCGTCCGCGACGGTGCTAATATCGGGGGGGATACTTGGGCGGTGGTTGTAGCAAGCAAGCATGGCCTCGTATATCCAGATATGTTTTTGGAGTGAGAAGTAGTCGGGGGTCATCCAAGGGGCGATGGTGATAATGGCGTCGCGTTCGATGAGGATAGCGCCGAGGACGGCGCGTTCGGCGGTCAGATCGTGGGGGGGGGGTCTTTCGGTCATGCTGGCTTGCTCCGGGTGTGGTGGGGTGGGCCACCAGATTGATTTTTTGGTATGGGGCGATAGTTAGAGAGAGCGTGCTGGTAGATGTGACCGGCTTTCTGGGCGGGTTGTCGGGTTACGTTGCGGGTTCTAATTCGGGTTGTACTTCTTCGGGTTGGGCTTCTTCGGTTGGTATGGTGATCGTTCCTTCTTCTGCTTCCACAACAACATTGATGACGGCGTTGATGTTGTGGCCAAAGCCAATGGTAATGGGATAGATGCCTATGCGTTTGATGGGGTCGCCAAGGTTGAGTTTGCGGCGGTCTACGTCAATACCCGTTTCTTCCAAAATCTTGTTGGCTATATCTGTGCTGGTGACAGAACCATAGAGGCGGTCGAGTACGCCAACGCGGACAAGGAAGCGCAGCGTTTTGCCGTTGAGCTGGTCGGCAAGTTCCTGGGCGGCCTGGCGGACGACTTGTTCGCGGCGGCGCATACCCTGGATACGTTCTTCGGCCTGGCGTATCTGGCCGCGGGTTGCAAGGACAGCGTACCCTTTGGGTATGAGATAGTTGCGGCCAAAGCCGCCTGCAACTTCTTTGATTTCGCCGGCCTGGCCGAGCTTTTCTATGTCCTGCACCAGCAGTACTTTCATTTTCCCCACGTTCTTTTTCTCCATTAGATAGGTTTGGTTTGTTTTGTGCAGTCGGTATGATACCACAGATTGGCGGGGGGCGTCAATTGATTTTTTGGGTGTACGTATTCACCGTTGGGGAAGAATCCCTGGGAGCGGAAAACGTTCTGGCACACCCTTTTGGATAGCTCCACAGTTGCGTGGGTAGGGGGCGCGTGGTACACTGGCCGCCGGTTTGTTCTTGTATGGTTGTGTGGTGAGGAGGTTTGGCTGTGGATACTGTGAAGGAACGTTGGATGGTCGGTTCGGGCGATGTGGCACGCTGGTTCACGTTTGGGGGGTTCTGGGGGTTTGTATTTTATTTGTTATCGCTGATCGGGTTGCTGGCGGGGCATCGGCGGCAGCCGGTGGGGGTGCATATGCCCACCGTGCTGGTTGGCATGCTGATCCATGTATCGGGGTTTGTTGGTCTGGTATCCCTGTTTAGTATTGTGCAGATGTTGGTGACCGGGAAGAGTACAACGCAAACGGCGCAGGAGCGGATTGGCGGGGGCGTATTAGAGCAATCGGTAGGGCGTCTGGCCGTGAGCGGGGCCACGGGTTCTGTGGTGCCGTTTGGCATAGCGACCGGATGTATACGGGTAGCCGAAGGGGTAACCGGCGAGGCGGCGTTTGTGGATGGGGGCGAGGTATCATGGCCGCGGGCCGTGCTGGTGACGATGGGGTTAAGTAGTGTGACGGCCATGGCCGTGGCGCGTATTACGGCGTGGGTCGCGCGTGATGCGCGTACGGGGGCGGCCGATCTGGCAGAGTGAGAGTGTATCTGGCCCCCTTGACAGTCGCCTGGTATCTCGGTACAATATATACCCATACAGGGTATTCCTATGGCTGTTTGGTACGGTTGAACGTATATTGTATATAAGAGAGGGAGTTTCTGATGTCAAAGGTTCTTGTGGTTACTGATGCAGATTTTGAGCAGCAGGTATTGCATGCTTCCACCCCGGTAGTGGTAGATTTCTGGGCCCCCTGGTGTGCGCCCTGTCGCGTGGTCGGCCCCATCCTGGATAAGCTGGCCGGCGAGTATGAAGGCAAACTGGTGGTGGCCAAGGTAAATACTGATGAGCAGGTCAACTGGGCGACCAAGTTTGGTATTCAGGGTATCCCAACCGTGATTATGTTTAAGGAAGGCAAGGAAGTTGATCGGATGGTTGGTTCGCGCCCGGAGAGCGCCTACAAAGGAGCGTTTGATAAGCTGTTAGGGTAAGGGACAGAGCCTTTATCCCTATGGCGCTGTAGGAAATTATGACAGACACAGTTCGCCCTATATCTCCGGCCGCCCACGATGATGTGCTACTACGGCTACGGCGCGTAGAAGGACAGGTACGTGGTGTGCAACGGATGGTGGAAGAGGGCCGCGATTGCCGCGAGATTGTATATCAGATTGCGGCGGTGAAGGCGGCACTGTCAAGTATTAGTTCCAGAGTGCTGGAATGTTATACGCGCAACTGTCTGGACGATTCGTCGCAGACTCGTGATGAGATTGTGTCGGAGCTTATCGAGGTGATCCATAAGGCCTCTCGCTGATTGACCAACCCGCATGTGCGCTGGCATGGGTGGGAAGGGTCTTTTTGCGCGTTTGTGAAGACGTGTAAGGATTTGGTGGGGCTTACAGGCGGGTTGTTCATTTTGGAGCGATAGGGTGTGCTGTGTCTGGGGCCGCGCTTCCCGGTGGGGAAGGGCGGCTTATTTTGTTATCCCCGTGCGGCGGGAAGCGTGCGGCGCAGCCTCGCCGCCTCTTCCCTTCCTCGCCTCGCCGCCTCTTCCCTTCTTCGCCTCCCCACCTCACCCGTCTAGATTGCGGCGTATGCGTTCGAGGGCCGGTTGTTCGGCGGGGGCAAAAGATGTGCCGGTGATGCGCTCGTAGGTAGTGATGTAGCGTTGGGCCGTCTGGGCGGCGATGGTATCGGGGAGGGGGGGAGGGGTACCCTGGCCGCGGTAGCCCTGTTTAGCATACCAGAGCCGTAGGTACTCTTTGTCGTAGTGTTCGGGCGCGTGGGGCGTCTGCTGGTGGCTTTCCACGCTCCAGTAGCGGCTAGAGTCGGGCGTGTGGATTTCGTCTATGAGCATCAGGCGGTTGCCGTCTACAACGCCAAATTCATATTTCGTATCTACCAGGATAAGGCCGGCAGCGTGGGCAATTTTCTGGCCGCGATTGAAGAGGGCCAGGGCCACTGTTTCGATCAGTTGCCAGCGTTCTTCGGGCAAGATACCCTGGGTGATGATGTCGTCGCGGGTCAACTGCTGGTCGTGCTGGCCGGCGGCCGCTTTGGTGGTGGGGGTAATGATGGGATGGGGGAGCGGGTCGTTTTTCGAGAGGCCGTCGGGGAGGGAGATACCGTAGGGGTGACGCTCACCCTGTTGGTAGAGATACCAGAGCGACGTACTGGTGCTGCCGGTAATATAGCCGCGGACAATCACTTCGACGGGCAAGGGGGTGGCTTCGTGAACAATACTGACGTTGGGGTCGGGGATAGCAGCGATATGGTTGGGGATAATGTCGCAGGTTTGCTGAAACCACCATGCGCTCAGTTGGTTCAAGATTTGCCCCTTGTAGGGGATAACGCCAAGCACCTGGTCGAAGGCCGAAATACGGTCGGTAGTGATAAGGATGCGCTGACCATCTTTCTGGTAACTGTCGCGTACCTTACCGGCGTGTTTCGCCCCCAGTTCCGGTATGTCGGCATCACGCAGCGCGTGGGGTATCGCGTCTATCAGTTCCTCTTGCGTTAGCATGCTTTTACTCCATTTTCAAAGAGCGTCAGTCCTATCATGCCGGCTTCGCCGCGCCGCCAGCGCGGGTGTTGCCAGGGGAGGATGTGGTTTTCGGGGTGGGGCATCATCCCAAGCACGTTACCAGCCGGGTTACACAGGGCGGCAATGTTGGCGGTAGAGCCGTTGGGGTTGGCGGGGTAGTGTGCGGGTTGTCCCTGCGCGTCTACGTACATAAGCGGGATCTGGCTATTGCGTTGCAGGGTTTCCAGGGTGGCGGCGTCGCTGGTCATCAGGCGGCCTTCGCCGTGGGCCACGGGGCAGTAGATCAGGTCGGGCAGGTCGCGGGTGAAGAGGCAGGGGCTTGTGGGTTGCGGTTGCAGATAGACCCACCGGCATTCAAAGTGGCCGCTCTCGTTGGGAGCCAGCGTGACAGCGCGGGTGGTAGTGGGGATGGGGCCGGGTAAAATACCAGCCTTGACGAGGGCTTGAAAGCCGTTGCAGATGCCCAGAACGGGATGGCCGCTGGTGATGAAGTTTTCCAGCATTTCATGCAGATGGTGGTACAGGTCGAGGGCCCAGAGCGTACCGGCGCCCAGGTCGTCGCCATAGGAAAAGCCGCCGGGGATAATCAGCATCTGGTAGTCGCTCAGGTGGCGTTCGCCAGCAAGCAATTGATTGATATGCACGATGTCGGGGTCGGCCCCAACCAGGGTACAGGCCTGGGCCGCGTCGCGGTCGCGGTTGGTACCGGTGGCGTGCAGGATGAGGACGCGGGGGGCCGTGGTGACGGTCGCGGGAAAGTGGGTGGTGGGGAACCATTGGCGCTCCGGTATCATAGGACAGATGGTTTCTATGGCCTGTGGTTGCGTGGTTGTCCATGCGCGTTCAAGCTCGGTGATGGGCAGATGTAGCGCGGTAGATCCATCCTGGTTATAGATGTGCAGGGTGGGGTTGTCGGGGGTATCGGTGCTCGATCCGACGCGCCCTATCTGCGCGTGGGGGATGTCGGCAAAGAGCGCTGCTATGTTCTCCACGTCCTGCGGTTGTATTTCCATAATGAAGCGCCCGGCACTTTCGGAGAAGAGCAGCACATCGTTGTCGGGAATGTCGGTGGCACCGGGCAGATGGGCCAGGTAGACCTCCGCCCCAATGTGGCCGGCGATAGTCATTTCAGCTATAGCTACCGCTACCCCACCTTCGGAGCAATCGTGGCATGCCTGCACCAGGCCGCTGGTAATAGCGCGGTGTATCGTCTGGAGGCGTTGGAGCGGGTTGGCGATGGGTTGGGGGGGGATGCTGGCGGTAGCGGCGGCGGGGGCGACGGCGTGATAGTGACTGCCGCCAAGTTCGGCGCACGTCTCCCCGATCAGGTAGAGCAGGTTGCCATCCTGTTTCAAATCCATCGTCGTGGTGCGGTGGGTATCGGGGACAATACCGACGGCTGAAATGAGCAGCGTACCGGGGATGGCGTGTTTCGCTCCGTCGGGGCCGGTGTACTCGTTGTTGAGGCTATCCTTGCCAGAGATGAAGGGCGTGTTATAGGCGATAGCGGCGTCGTGGCAGCCCTGCACACAGCGTACCAGACTACCCAGGCGGTCGGGGAGGGTAGGATTACCCCAACAGAAGTTATCTAGAATGGCGACCTGTTCCGGGTTGGCGCCCACACAGACAATATTGCGCATCGCTTCGTCTATGGCGGCCCAGGCCATGGCGTAGGGGTCAAGCGTGCCGTAGGTGGGGCACAATCCAACCGAGAGGGCCACACCCTGGTAGGGGGTGGGGGAGAGGGCGCAATGGGTGGGAGCGTCGAGGGTATCGGGGGCGGTGGGGGCGGTGGTAGAGGGGTAGGCCGCGCTGTCAAAGGGAACCAGGATGGTGGCGTCGCCGTGGCCGTGGTTGGCGATACCCACCAGCGGCTTGACCATTGTACCGCCCTGGACTTCGTGGTCGTAGCGGCGGATGATGGGTTCTTTGCTGCGGATGTTGGGATGGGCCAGGAGGGTGCGCAGCGTATCGGCGGGGGCGGGGGGGGGGGGGG